>CALISD010000011.1 GCA_938041955.1 uncultured Granulosicoccaceae bacterium
ATTCCTTGCTCACGCGGCGGGTTACCTTGGGCGGATGGGTGCTTGCCGATATTCTTTTTCCATTGCCGGTGGTGGGTGTGGTGCTGCTAAAGCAGGTGTGGTTATTCGGTTAACCGTTCCGGGTAACCCGCTGCGTGAGCAAGGTTCGCTACGGTCTTGATGACTGCATGGTAAACGGAGTAGCCGTGATTCCTTGCTCACGCGGCGGGTTACCCTGGGCGGATCGGTGCTTGCTGTTATTCCTTTTTTCATTGCCGGTGGTGTTAGTGGTGCTGCTGAAGCAGGTGTGGTTGTTATCGGGTATAAACGCCCGGTCTGCCCCGCTGCGTGAGCAAGGTTCGCTACGGTCGTTATGACTGCATGGTAAACGGCGTGGCCGTTGATTCCTTGCTCACGCGGCGGGTTACCCTGGGTGGATAAGTGCTTGCCGCTATTCCTTTTTCATTGCCGGTGGTGTTAGTGGTGATGCTAAAGCAGATGTGGTTGTTATCGGTTATAAACGCCCGGTCTGCCCCGCTGCGTGAGCAGGGTTCGCTACGGTCATTATGACTGCATGGTAAACGGCGTAGCCGTTGATTCCTTGCTCACGCGGCGGGTTACCTTGGGTGGATAAGTGCTTGCCGATATTCCTTTTTCATTGCCGGTGGTGTTAGTGGTGATGCTAAAGCAGGTGTGGTTGTTATCGGTTATAAACGCCCGGTCTGCCCCGCTGCGTGAGCAAGGTTCGCTACGGTCGTGATGACTTCATGATAAACGGCGTTGCCGTGATTCCTTGCTCACGCGGCGGGGTTACCTTGCGCGGATATGTCGATCCAACAATCAGGACTATGAATCGAGACTGAATTATGTGAAACACATCAACACCGAGACCTGCAATAAACAGAAAGCAGCCACCTAGTCTCACCCGCTGTACATGATCCAACCCTTCTGCCGATAACGACTATTGTGTAAAAGGAGAGAATCGATGAGAAAATTCATCACCATATGGGCAGTTGGTTTATTCACGCTCGTACCCGCTGCCATCTACTATCTGCTTTTTAAAGCAGAGTCCAGTCAACTCCCACTCATACTTTTTGTCGGGTTCTGGATCTTCGGGTTTTGGACTTTCTTCGTTCCACTTTACAAGGCACTTCGAGTACGAAAATTGTTCAAAGCAATTCAGTCAAGAGATGATTTGCGGAAATTAGTCGAGACCAGTGACACGAAGGACGTGGCAGTATCAATGATAGTAAAAGAACTTGGCGTTCCAGAGTTTATCGCCGAAAAGGCCTATGACGCACTAGCTCCTAAAATTACAGAGAATGCAAAGCTTAGCATCTAATTTGCAAGCAAACGGTGACGACGGGATTTAGTCCCGTCAGCGCACGCTCGACCTTGCAAATGACAGCGTCTATCTCTCCCGGATGGCTCAGCCAATCTTTCAGGCCCAACGCGGCAATCGGTTTACCGGGAGCGTACCCATGAGCTTAAGATCCCACGCCGCGTAACGACTCGGTGTTATTGTATTTTGCAGCAATGCTATATTCATGACTGCCTGTGACGACGGTCCCGACACAGAAAATTTCCGACCGCTTTGTTATGCAGCCGCCAGACCATCGGTCAACTGCTTTTGACTCAGTAAAGAATCAAACCCAACATGGCACGCAAAAAAACTATATAGAAAACAGACAAACGGTGCCCAGACAACCCTAAAAACCACTACTGCCAAAACTAATCTGGGCACAACAACTGTATCCCGAGCGCAAACACACACACTCGGCATTGGAGAGAAAACCATAGAGCGAGTTCGCAAGGTTGCTGATAAAATCGGCTATATCCCAATCGGGCAGGTGTACACGTCGCGGGCAGCGAGTTGGCGCGAATGGCTATCGGTCAACTCAAAAAGTAGAATGAATACGCTGCAATCTATCGGGTAACCTGAAGGTTAACTATTCACGAGGCATCAGCAAGCGGGACACCAGTCGGAATCTAACCAGCTACGCCACCTGCTCGTGAATGAAGTCGATGAGTTTCGCTGTATCCACTCTAAAATCGTTAAAAGCGACGCGCCCGTCAGGATCAATAAGTATCAACCAGGGGGTGCCTCCATTTCGATACTTGAGCATGGTATCTGACTGATGAATACCCTTGGGGTCACCCGGATCATGCCCCATCACAATAGGCAGCTCGTAGCGCAGCTGTAGCTTACGAACGTCATCCTGAGTGTTTGACGAAAAACCTTCGAACACAGTTTGTATTCCGGCAATGGCCACTTTCGGGTTATCGTGAAATTCATCGGAGAATGCTTTAAGTGTCGGGAAGCCACTGGAGTGACAGCCCGGGCACCAGTTTTGGAAGCACTTTAGAAATGTCCACTTGCCTTTTGACTCGGCAATCGAAAAGCTCGAGGGTTTACCGTCAGCATCAATCCAGTAGTCAATGTCGAGCTCTGGCGCTTCGTATCCTTCAATACCGTATTTGTTTTCCTGCGCGCGCGCCGGTCCAGATAACACAGTGCCTGACAAGGCTGCCAGCCCCAGTAATCCGGCTGATTTCTTTATAACGTCGCGGCGCTCAATATTGTGCTTTTCGGTCATAGCCTGGTTGTCCTGTTAATCGTCTATCGGTTGGAACAAGCGAAGCCGTTTAAGTTCCGGAGTCACATCACAAACGATCTGTCTATTCGTGCCTCATTATACAAAAAAGGAGATTCACACCCCCACAAGCCTCGAGACCGCGTTGGACCTGATTGACAGCCAGCTTCACAACCAGATCAGTGGTCAACTCAAAAGTGGTCGAGTCCGACATCAGTTAACGCCGGCACTAATACAGTAACGATGTACACCTTAATTTGATTGCACAGATCTACAGATTGATGTCTGCACATGATGCTATCAGCGACGATCAGTGTATCCGGCTCATCCCTGCTAAAGCTGGCAACCGATCCAGCAATACCATTTAATAAGACACCACGAGCGTATTGCTCAGGTACGCGAACGAGCCTGCCCTGACACTACAGACAGATTGCATGACTCTACCTCGGTTTCTGGCAACAGCACCAAGTATTTTCACAACTGATGATATGACGCTAGAAGACTTTGACCGCAGTGCCCATACAACACACTTTTGCAGGTTGGAGTTTTACACGTAAAAGCTAACACTTCCATTGTCGAAGTGTTTTTCGATAGCGTGCTCAGACATTTCACTCGACAACAGTGAAACAAGTGCTGACTCGCAGCGTTGGCAGGCAACGAGGGATCCACAACAACAACAGCCACACCTCTTTGCACATACGGCATTAGCCCTTGTTGCAGATCCACGGTAACCACGACACCTTGCGGCCAGATTCGATAGATCGATGCATCGGTGCGTAACAACCAAGACTGAAACTATCGCAATTGAACTTAAACTTGTGCGCAAACGCTTGCCAGCTAATCGGTTGTGCACTGCCGGGGTATAAAATGCCAGCCTGGCATAGGGTGCACCGCTTATAGAATACGATTATTCAGCGACAGGCAAAACACCGCTCCATAGCACCCACGCAAGGCATTCACAGCGCTACCCAGCCACAATGGTGCCTGTGATAACATCAAAACCAGTCCGCCAACCACGATAAAATCATGAGACAACCCGGTCGCCATTTTTTGCAAATCCCTGGTCCCAGTGCAGTGCCAGATCGTATTCTGCGTGCGATAGACATGCCGGTAATTGATCATCGCGGCCCCGGCTTCGAAGCACTTGGACGCCGAGTTCTCCAGGGCATGAAAGGGATCTTTAAAACCAATCAACCTGTGATTATCTACCCGGCATCCGGCACCGGCGCGTGGGAAGCCGCACTGGTCAATGTCCTGAACCCTGGTGATCGTTTGTTGATGGTTGAAACCGGCCACTTTGCAAGTCTTTGGAAAACGCTTGCAGAAAAAATAGGCTTACAGCCAGAGATAATCGAAACTGACTGGCGCCGCGGTGCAGATCCTGCCCTACTCGAAGATGCACTTCGACAAGACGCCTCACACAAAATAAAAGCGGTGTGTATTGTCCACAATGAAACCTCAACGGGTTGCACATCGCAGATCGCCAATATTCGTCAAACAATAAACAATGCCGGGCACCCGGCACTGCTAATGGTCGATACCATCTCCGGTCTTGCTGCAGCTGATTTTCGTTTTGATGAATGGGGGGTAGATGTTGCAATATCGGGATCGCAGAAAGGCTTAATGTTGCCTCCCGGCTTATCGTTCAATGCCGTCAGTGAAAAAGCGCTGGCCGCCAGCAAGCAGTCAACCCTGAGCAGATCCTATTGGGATTGGTCAGAAATGCTCGCCGCCAACGAACGCGGTTACTTTCCATACACACCCGCCACCAACCTGCTCTACGGTTTAGCAGAAGCGATCGACATGATCAATGAAGAAGGTCTGGACAATATATTTATTCGCCACCAACGCCACTCCATCGCCACTCGCGCAGCGGTTCACGCATGGGGCCTTGAAACACAATGTACCGTTGACGCCGAGCACTCGCCCGTCCTGACAGCAGTTCGAACACCTGAGGGGCATGATGCCGACCAGCTACGCAGCACTATTCTGCAACACTACAACATGTCTCTCGGCAACGGACTTTCAAAGGTGCAGTCACGTGTATTTCGAATCGGGCATTTGGGTGACCTTAACGATCTCATGCTCATGGGAACACTGTCTGGTATTGAAATGGGCCTGCATCTGGCTGGTGTACCGCATAACACAGGTGGCGCACAATCAGCACTTGAACTACTTAAAAGCACTCCTGCTAACATCACCTAGACTAAACGTCTTCATCTACTCTATAGATTCCCATGGCAATACCCATTTACACCATTGAAGACGCACGTGCACGGGCAAAACGCAGAGTGCCTAAAATGTTGTTTGACTACATAGACGGTGCGGCAGGTCGCGAGCAACTCGCTCACGAAAATATCAGCGCATTCCAGAAAATCAAACTGCAGCCCCGCGCTCTGGTTAACGTTGAAAATCGCAAGTTAAACAAGACCTTCCTCAACAAAGCCTGGGACCTGCCCTTTGGCATTGCGCCAATGGGCCTCTGTGATTTGGCCTGGCCGGGCGCTGATGAAATGCTTGCCAGTGCCGCAGTGAATTTCAACATGCCGCTAGCACTCTCCACCATGGGTTCCAGCACCATTGAAGATACCTATGCGCGCGCAGGAAAAAACGCCTGGTTTCAACTGTATGTCAGTGGCAGTGAAGAATCTGCTTTTGAGCTGGTTGACCGTGCACTTGCCGCAGGCTACGAAACACTGATTTTTACAGTGGATGTCCCACATGTTGCCCCAAGGGTAAGAGACTTGCGCAACGGATTTAAAGCGCCACTGAAGATTGGACCAAAACAGTTTTTAGATTTTGCACTGCATCCTCAATGGTCAATACGCAGTTTGCTTCAGGGGGTTCCTGCACTTGTTAACGTCACTGACAATACCCCCGGCAAAGGCGAGTTCAAACGCGATAGTGGTCGTGGTGGCGTTGATTGGGATTTTCTGCAACGCCTGCGCACTCACTGGCCTCACAACCTGGTGATAAAAGGGGTTATGTCGGTCGACGATGCAGTCAAAATGAAACAGTACGGCGCAGATGCCATCTACGTTTCAAACCATGGCGGACGCCAGCTTGAAAGCGCCCCTGCCTCGATCACAGTACTACCACTGATTCGTGCAGCAGTAGGAAATGACTTCCCGTTACTCATCGACAGCGGGTTTCGTGACGGCGAAAGTATCATCAAAGCGCTGGCGCTGGGTGCAGACTTTGTGATGTTGGGCAGGCCGTTCTCGTATGCCATTGGCGCCTACGGTCAACAAGGGCTGAACACAACTGTGCAACTACTGGCAGATCAAATCAGCGCCGCGATGGCGCAAATTGGTGTCGTAGAAGTAGAGTCAATTAGTGATCAAGTGCTGTTCAGCAACTGACAACGAGTTGAACGAATGAGGCGCTGCCACTTGTCGGGGCATTGTAACTACTCATGCTTACACCGCACAGTAACCCGACGCGGGAGCGAGGGATCAAGTCCCTCACGTACCGTCTAAACACGACGCCCGACACAAGAAGTCATGGCCTTCGTTATTGCCGACATCACCCGTCTGAGGCAGTGACTACTTTTCTACCGGGCCGCCTGCCCCTTTCCAGTCAGCGAATCCGCCAACATTCGTTACCGACTCATAGCCCATCTCAAGCAGTGTCTTCCCTGCAAGAGCAGCCTGACCACCTGCACCACACACAAGATAAATCTGGGTGTCTTTCTTTAATGATTTATTGTGGAATGCGTTTGACTCATCAGCGGCAAACTCAATAAAGCCGCGCGGAATTCTCACAGCACCTGCAATGGTACCTGTCTTGGAAATATCGGCAGAGTCGCGAACATCGACAAACACCCCACTTTGGCCGTGAAGCGCTATTGCCTCTTCCGTGGTTATCCGGGGTACGGTGTTGTTCGCATCGTCAAGAAAGTCTTTTGCAGTTTTCATTTATAGCTCCAATCTATTACGGGCAGAATAACCATTCACCAAGGCACAGACAAGTATTTCCAAGCCCGCAATCGCGCGAATTAACCAAAGCCGTCCGTTATTTCACTGGTATGGAAGCTTCTGGTGAATTTCAGCGGGTATTATGATTTTTTGTGTCTTGCCCAATACCACTGTCTTTAGGCGGCATCCTCCACTGCTAAACACCAATAAAAAAGCCACCAGATTGCGCTGGTGGCTTGTTCGGTACCAGTGAAATACGATGAAGAATCTACTCAACAGTGCAATTTGCAACCGACTGATAGGCAGTCATAAACGCATTGGCAATATGAGCCTCACCGTCAGCATTGGGGTGGATCTTATCCGTCATCATCATCGCTTCGGTAAATCCTGTTCTTACATCAACAAGCTTAAGCAGAGGGTTATTTGCAGCGGCAACGAACTGCTCTACCGCGTCACCGAGCGCCTCAACATCTGCGCCGATCTCAGGATACGGATTACTGCTGTACCAGGGAATAATATTCGCTATAAACACCAGTGTGTTCGGCTTGGTTTCAAAGATGACTCTGACCAGATTTTCAATATCAACCACGGTGCTTGCGACCGTCTGCTGGTTGTACATATCGACAGACCCGATGTGCAACAAAACAACATCAGGATTAAACGTACTCATAGATACGCTAATACCGTCATTACCACCTGTGGACGATGTGTGCCCGGTAAGAAAGTGATCAGCACGATGAGAGCTATATCCCTCGTGTGCGCCGATGTAAACGTCATTGTTCGACGCCGCCCCCACCAAACAGGATTGTGTTCCATCCCAACCCCAGCCATCTCCAATCACACCGGAGTCAACACAGTCAGGATCGATTCCGGATACCAGTGATGTCTCTTGCGAACCAACCATGGTGAACGAACAATTAGCAGCTTGCATGCGACTGGTAAATTCACGTCGATAGCTAGATGCGCCCACTATGCCTTGAGTAATAGAATCACCTGTTGCCATGATTTTCACAGGACCAACAGAAGCACTATCCGCCAATAGTGTTGCAGCCGTACTCGTAGCGGCATTGTCAACAGCAACGCTTGACGGGTTTGCACTTACCACCGGAGCAGGCCCGGTAAACATAGCACTGGAGCCACCGTCACATGCAGACACCAGGGCAGCCAAAGACAATGGCAACGCGATGCACCTAAGCATACTCAACCGCTCTGTAGCAGCCTTGGCAGGCGCAAAAAATAGGGATTTCATAGAACCAACTTCCACTTTTGAATTGTTGTTAATGAGAAGAACTGTTATCCGGACAACGCCATGTCCTTTTAATTACTTCCCTTTATGTAGTAGAGATATTGGCGTTTGTCACTGAAATGACGCCAAAATAATTACCCGTTGATTAAGAAACGGTAAACCTGGGCACACAATTTTAGCTAATGTGTTTTGCGACTGGATTTCGGCCCGTTGAAGCCTCACTAACCATTGAAGCCCGCCCCCCGAAGCGTAAGCGAAGGATCACGTCCGGCATGTCCAGCTCATTATCGGCGACTACACGAGCAATCTCCGGATGATTACTATCTTGATGTGCCAGACATAGATTGCCAGACATATATGACTAACAGTCCCTTTGAATTCTAGTGATCTGCCACGGGCAGGATCATGCTCAGCTCATCAGCGCTGAAGGGCGAGCCGAGAGAACAACTGCTGATACAACGGCATCACCAGTTCAGAATTGTATCGAGTGATATCTACATCACCTCCTCGACCGGCGTTAATGGTCGCAAACAACTTTTTGAACAACTGCTCTGCTTCAGCGCCTGCATCAATACTTTCACCAACGCTATACAACAACTCCGGAGGCACATATTCGGGATACGCCATTCTGTCGGGCGCAACAGGAGTACAACCTGATTGAATTGCTTCAAGCATACCCAGTCCTTGAAAATCATGCAGCGCGGCAGACACCACAATATGCGCTGATCGCAAGATGCGATGATAGTCTTCCATTGACTGATATCCCCAGGTTCCAATGTGTGAAGGATATGTGCTTTTAAACTCGGCGAAACAATCAGGTGATTCCCTGAAGGCCTGTCCCATCACATGCACTTTGAGGCTCACCCCCGCCTTTATCAGCTTTTGTATTGCTTCAAAAAACACCATCGGTTGCTTGTCATATTCCCATCGGTGATTCCATATAATTCCGATGCAATCGTCTCTACTGAAATGCCGCGCCGGGTAGCTTTTCAGTAGCACCGGAACAGGAATCACGTCAGATATTGCCGGCAGGTGCAGTAACATATCTTTCGATGTGCCGTCCGGCATCTTTTTAAACAACGCTGCCGCTCCAGATAAGAAGGTCTCTTGATTGTGGTGGGAGTTAAACACCAGCCGTGTTGCGCAAAGCGCACTGTAAACACTCGTCAGTTGCGCATTGATGAGGTTGCTATTCGCTGCGTTTCGGGTCGGGTAGGCAAACTGGTTTTCGTGGAAATACAACACTGCTGGAACCGACGCCAGATGAGGCAGAAGACCCCGCAGGTTGCATAGGTCCACCATAGAGGTGGCCACGACCAGGTCAAAATCTGTGTGCGACAAATCCTCATGCTGATAGGCAAAGCTGAGTGCGTTGCTTCTGACGCGCCAGTAGAAGTGCCGATCCGGCAGTGACACCAGCGTCCAATTGAATTCTGACAATGTACTGATCAGCGTCTCACACCAATACTGGTGACTCGCCGCGTGATACCCCGACAACAGCAAAATTTTGCGTTTCTTCAACCCCAAGCTGCCATGTTACCCACACCCGGTTCTACAAGTAAATTCGCACATATTGCGCTGCCAACACACGAAACTGGTCTAAATAGTACAGAAATCTTCTGATCCTGGCATTGCGCCAGCGCTCCGTCATCAGGAATCACAACAGAATCCATAGCCACATATGACCGCCCAAGCCACGTCACAGTGAACGCTCGCATCACAGTCAGGGCTCGCGAAACGAGGCTCCATTTGCCTGCTGACAATATCAGCCTTCAAAATTTCTAGGCTCTGTGCAACAACCCGACAGGACGCAACGTATCCCATTAAGGAATAACAGATTGTATATTGTGATTTAACAATGTGCTTTAAATCCCAATATTTCAGTTCAAAAACTGTATTTTTTGATAAAAAAGTACGCAAGTTTGTTAGGATCGTATTTGCCCGACATTTTGAATTCGTTCAGATTAGCTGGACAACAACCAACCCACCCTTTCTTTCTTGGAGGCAGTATGAAATTAGGTCTAAAAACGGCTCTAGCCTTTGCAGTTGGTGTCGCCACTGCGACAACCGCGTCTGCAGCGGATGAGCTAACAATCGCGATCGTCAACAACGGTCATATGATCAACATGCAGAAGGTAGCTGAAGCCTACACTGCAGACACTGGTGTGAAACTTAATTGGGTTTCACTTGAAGAAGGCGTACTGCGTGAGCAAGTAACTTCTGATACTGCTACTGGCGGTGGTCAATATGACATCATCAACATCGGTATGCAGGAAGCACCTATCTGGGGCGCTGCAGGCTGGATCGAGCCATTATCATTTGGTGATGACTACGACGTTGAAGACATTCTTCCTGCTATGCGGGCCGGCCTTTCCCACGAAGGTACGCTTTACGCGGCACCATTCTACGGAGAGTCTTCAATGGTTATGTACCGTAAAGACCTCACCGATGCTGCCAATGTAAAAATTGCCGACAACGATTCTTGGGATAACGTTAAAGCAGCTGCTGCCGCTATACACGACCCAGACAATGGTGTTTACGGCGCATGTTTGCGTGGTAAGCCAGGTTGGGGCGATAACGGCGCATTCATCACGACTGTTGCTAACTCATTCGGTGCCGCTTGGTTCGATAAAGACATGAAGCCACAACTGGATTCCCCTGAGTGGAATGCAGCCGTCACTTTCTATGTTGATCTTCTAAGCAAGTACGGTCCTCCAGGATCTGAAGGCAACTCTTTCAACGAAATTCTTGCACTTTATAACGAAGGCAAATGTGGCCTGTGGATTGATGCAACTATCGCTGCTTCTTTCTTAGAAGTTGACGGTGTAGCTTACGCACAGTCGCCAAACGCTGGTAATCCAGTTGGCGCTAACTGGCTTTGGGCATGGGCTATGGCAGTTCCTGCAGGCTCGCCAAACGCTGAAGCTTCAATGAAGTTCATTGAATGGGCTACTTCGAAAGAATACGTCAAAGCTGTCGGTAACCACCCTGATTTTGGTTGGGCTAAAGTTCCAACTGGTCAGCGTGCTTCAACTTACGCAATTCCTGAGTTCCAGGCAGTTGCAGGCTTTGCAGCGGCTGAAATGGCTGCTATCGATTCAGCGGCACCAGAAGCCACTGATCTGAAACCTTACCAAGGCGTTCAGTTCGTAGCGATTCCAGAGTTCCCGGAAATCGGCGGTGCATTTGGTCAGGAAATGGCAGCTGCTCTTTCCGGCGCCAAGTCGGTTGAAGATGCACTTGCAGCTGCGCAAAAAGCAGCTGACGCCATCATGAGAGAGGCGGGCTACTACTAGCTTTACGCCTCAATAGGTCTATAAATAGTAGGTCTGAAGGCTCGGCGGTAATCCCTCCGAGCCTTTTTTTACAAAATAAATATCAGCACGTTTTAACTAAGCGCTATCTACTTTAGCTACTCACTTCGTACGACCTTCGAAGGTAAGTAATGTCCAAAAGAACCCTACCGCGTTTATTACAAACACCAGCCGTCATTTTATTGCTACTGTGGATGCTTGTTCCACTCAGCATGACGCTCTATTTCTCGTTCATTCGATACGTTCTGAACAGCACGCGCCGTCCCGAATGGACAACACCATCCCTCAGCAACTGGCGTGGGTTTGGAAACTACGAATACGTTTTGTTCCACGCCAAAGACTTCTGGTTTGCGGTACAAAACAGCCTCTTTATAGTAGGCAGCATCCTCGTCTTGACCGTCATATTCGGTCTGGCCCTCGCCATGCTGGTCAACAGATCATTTCCAGGGCGCGGGATTGTACGCGTGCTGCTTATTTCACCCTTCTTTGTCATGCCTGCCGTTAATGCGGTGCTATGGATCAACATGATTCTAGACCCGGTCTTAGGCCTCAACGGACTGGCAGTCGAAGGGATAAACCACATCATACATGGCCTCAAAAACTTCCCTCTCATCGGTTCGTTCTTCTCGATGTGGCCAGACATTGTACCGATGTCATTTCGCGCCACACAAACCTCAGCTTATGCTGTGATCATTATGGTGACCTGGCAATGGACACCATTCGCGGTACTTATTTTCATGACCTCTTTGCAGTCTGAAGATGAAAGCCAAAAAGAGGCAGCAATTCTCGATGGTGCAAATGCCTGGTCAAGATTTCGAAACTTAACGGTACCGCACCTGGCGCGACCGATTGCGATCGTGGTGATGATCCAATCCATTTTTCATCTATCGCTTTACGCAGAAATCGAAATAGTTAGTCGGGGCAATGGAAATAAAAACCTGCCCTACCTCATCGGTGAATTTACATCGAATAACATCGGTGCAGCCAGCGCGGCTGGTATCTTCGCCGTAATACTTGCCAACATCGTAGCGATATTTTTGCTACGCATGGTTGGCAAAAGCATGATGGATTAAGGCACTGACATGGCAACAGTCTCTCAAAAATCCAGGTTTGGCGGTGCGTTTTGGACCATATTGGCATGGGTCATCGCACTGATCTTTTTCTTTCCCATTTTCTGGATGATTTTTACCAGCTTCAAAACGGATGCCGATGCCGTCAAGCCCGAGTTTCTGTTCACTTTCACGCCGACACTCGACAATTATCTCAACATGACCGACAACTACGACTACTGGCGCTTTGCCATTAATTCGGTCATTACATCGACATTCGCGACGCTTCTCGCTTTGGTCGTGGGTATTCCGGCAGCCTATGCCATGGCATTTGATCCAAGCCGCCACACCAAAGACATCCTGATGTGGATGTTATCGACAAAAATGTTACCGGCGGCTGCAGTGCTCTACCCGATGACATTTTTAACCAAGAACTTCCTTGGCATCTTCGATACGCATTTTCTGATCATTGTGGTGTTGTGCCTTATCAATCTACCTATCGTGATCTGGATGCTGTTTACCTACTTCAAAGAAATTCCGAAAGAAATCATCGAAGCAGGAAAGATGGATGGCGTCAGCACCTGGGGAGAAATCAAAGACATCCTCATTCCACTTGCATGGGGAGGTGTCGCTTCCACCGCACTGTTAACTTTTATATTTTGCTGGAACGAAGCGTATTGGACTGTTCGCTTGACAACAACTGAAGCAGCAACACTGTCTAAGTTGATCGAAGGTAACCGGGCACCTGAAGGTTTATTTTTTGGCAGGCTGTCCGCGGTATCAACGGCGGCGGTAGGACCCATCATCATTCTGGGTTGGTTCTGCCAGAAACAGCTGGTACGCGGTTTGACTTTCGGAGCGGTTAAATGATCTTCATTACCGTCACCGGCTGCACGCGCACTTAAGTATGTCGATTATTGAACCCGAAATCGAACAGGTTGATCGAAGCACTCGATCTATTCGTTATCTTGAACATGGCTGGCCCACAGACCTGTGTCGGTGGCATGCCCACGAAGAATATGAATTACACCTGGTCGTCGAAACACGAGGCAAAGCATTTGTCGGTGACTACATCGGTGACTTCAAAGCTGGTGATTTGTTCATGACAGGCCCTAACCTGCCGCACAACTGGATTACCGATCAAGTGTGGTCGGAGCCGGTTAAAATCCGCGATATGCTGATTCAATTCAGCCACGAAAGTGTAGAAAAACTTGCGGAAGGGTTTCCCGAGTTTTCGCAGGTGTTGCAGCTACTGCGACTTGCCCAATCCGGAATCCATTTTGAAGGCTTCAATCCGACTTTCGCGCGTGGCCATATGGAATCTATTCGTGACAATACAGGAGCCGAGCGCATTCTTGCCTTTGTGCGCTTTCTTGTCCGACTGAATGAACACGCCGAAAAGAAAACATTGTCTATCACCAAGTTAATTCAGGCCGAAGGCGGCGGTAAACAAGCCCGAATTGCACATGTGGTAGACCACGTAAACAAGAATTTCTCTGAAGCCTTCTCAGTCGCACAAGCCGCAGAAATGGCAAATATGACAGAGATAACATTCAGTAGAAACTTTCATGCGGTTACCGGCCACAGCTTTGTTGAGTTTTTGAATCGAATTCGTATCGGTCAGGCGTGCGGAATGCTCTACGCGTCCGATGATCAAATAACATCAATTGCGCAAGAATCAGGGTATAAAAACCTGGCTAACTTCAATCGGCATTTCCTTAAAGTAAGAGGAATGACACCATCCGAGTATCGTGAAATTGCACGAAAAGATCTCGGACCAAAGCGCGAGACGTCATCATGAGTAGTTCTAAACCCGTCCCGATTTCTGCGACCGGTTACGACAGATCAACGTGCCAGGTGGGTGTCGTTCATTTAGGCTTTGGCGCGTTTCATCGTGCTCACCAGGCAGTCTATCTGGACGACTACATGGACGTGTCCGGCGATCTGCGCTGGGGTATAGCGGCTGTCAATCTGCGCGCCGCTGAAGCTGCTCACTTTAAAACCGCAAATGAAGACATTACACGACACGACGGGTATTTTTTAAAATCGTATTCCGCCGATGGCAATGCAAGCCTGCGTCGCGTACGTAGCCATGTACAGTTTGCCGACTGGAGTGAAGCGCCCGCGACAGGTGAGGCGTTACTGTCTCTGCCATCAGTGCACTTAGTGACAATAACGGTTACCGAGAGCGGCTACTACACCGATCCCAACGGTGATCTGAACCTTACCGACCCGACGATCAAAGCCGAGGTGGCAGGAGAAGCCAGCCAAAGTGTCTATGCTTATCTGCGCCATGCAATCGCCAAACGTGTCGCCACAACCGGTGCACCTTTGACAATAGCGTGCTGTGACAATATTCGTCAGAATGGAAAAATGCTGGGCAATAACTTTCTAGCGTACCTTAAGGCCTGCAACGAATCTGACCTGGCCACCTGGGTTAAAAACAACGTGGCCTTTCCGTGCTCAATGGTGGATCGAATAACACCACGCAGCCCTTCAGAACTTAGTGATGAACTCTCAGCGCTCATTGGCACGCCAGTGACCTCCCCCATCATGGCAGAAGATTTTATTCAATGGGTACTGCAATCCCATGCCTCCGCAGATATGCCGGAGCTTGCCAAAGTGGGAGTCACGGTAACTGCCGACGTCGATCCCTATGAAGAGACAAAGATAAGAGTGCTCAATGGTGGGCACACAGCGTTAACTTACTTAGCCGCGTTGGAAGGCGTTGAGACATTTGACGCTGCAATGCGTGTTCCGCATTTGTTGGAGCATTTCCAAAATTTTGAAACGAAAGAAGTACTTCCAGCACTGACTCTCGAGCTTCCATTTTCAAAAGCTGACTATCTGCAAAAAATCATTCTGCGCTTTGGCAATGCTGCCATCGGTGACACTGTTGCCCGTATCTGTGCAGACGGCATGGTCAAATTCCCCATCTTTATTCGACCGACCCTCGAGAGCTGTTTAAAGCAAGGGATCATGCCGACTTACTCGATCCGCAGCGTCGCAAGCTGGTACGTGTTTGCGACTCATGTCGATGCAGGCAAGATAGGATTCGAATATGTAGAACCTGGCTGGAAAGATCTGAAAGCGCTGTTGGGCACAGATGATTTCATCACTAACCAACAGCTCTGGGGCGACTTGCCCACCGCTTATCCTGAATTCGCCGATACCATGCGGCACGAAATTAAAGAAATGGAAGCAAAATGGCCAATCTAACGCTACGTAATGTGCGCAAAAGCTATGGCGATGTCCAAGTTATGCACGGCGTCGACCTTGATATCATTGATGGTGAGTTTGTTGTCTTTGTAGGGCCATCCGGCTGTGGCAAATCGACCTTGCTACGCATGATAGCCGGGTTGGAAGAAATTTCTGACGGCACTATCTCCATAGGCGACGTAGTGGTCAATGAGGTTGCCGCCTCTAAGCGTGGTGTGGCGATGGTCTTCCAAAGCTACGCACTTTATCCGCACATGACGGTTTATAAAAACATGGCATTTGGCCTCAAGCAAGCCAAAACCCCTAAGGCCGAAATTAAAAGACGCGTCACCGACGCCGCAGAGATACTGCAAATTACAGACTACCTTGATCGCAGTCCGCGTAATCTCTCTGGTGGACAACGACAGCGGGTGGCAATTGGCCGCGCCATCGTACGTGACCCGGAAGTGTTCCTGTTCGACGAGCCGCTTTCAAACCTTGATGCAGCCTTGCGCGTTCAAACTCGCCTTGAAATTGCGCGCCTGCATGAACGACTTGAGACGACGATGATTTACGTTACACACGATCAAGTCGAGGCGATGACACTCGCAGATAAAATCGTCGTGCTACGGGACGGTCGCATTGAGCAGGTCGGATCACCAATAGATCTTTATGATCGCCCCGCGAATGCGTTTGTTGCCCAGTTTATTGGTAGCCCCAAGATGAATTTTTTCTCAAGCGGGGATCTTACTGCCACTGGTAGAACGCAACTTGGCAGAGAGATCACTGCTGATATGGAAGTGGGTATTCGCCCTGAACATTTCACCCTCGCAGCGCCGGACAATACCGTTGTCGAAGGCACGCTAGAGCTTGTCGAAAATCTCGGCGAGTATGCCCTGGTTCATTTGCTCACGGCATCCAAAGTTGAATTTATCGCTAAAACAGAACAACCACCCTCAGTGCCCAAAGGGTCAGTAATCGGTTTTGGCATCAAGCCTGGCCTTGCGCATTTCTTTGATGCTAGTTCTGGTGCACGGTTGGTGTAGGTTTTTCGCTGGCGCGAGCTTGAGCGGCATGCAGCCGGCGGCCTTCACTTTTGAAAGACCAAAACGGAAGCAAAAAGTCTTCTTGCTGCCATTTGCTCTTCGGGTGGCTATGCCATTTTTTAAAATCATATACGTCGGGCCGCGCTAGTGGGCTGTGCGGGAAGTTCGGTAAAAGATTCGCTGCGCGGAGCCTATCGCTGCGCTCGCCACCGGTTTCTATAATTGGTTATAAAATCACCTGATTCTGTTCCTTCATAACGGCACTATCAAGCAATTCAATTGGTACGCAGAATACTCTACAAGTAACGACCGGTTTACGCGTTCCCACTATTCGGCATACTGTAAGTGACTGGAAGCAAACGGCCTTCACCAGCCGTTCGCCCATCTACGATTAGATGAATTCAGCTAGGTCGTCGATCAATAGTTTACACACCTGCACACGCGCTCCTAACTGCTTGTAACGAAGTAAATCAATACGCAATCTACCGCCGCTGCGCTTCAACTTTGGTTAAATTCGAGGTGCACAGGACATACGTGTGATCGAATTCCAACCCCAACCTTCATTGTCACCGGCAGAGGTATAATCGCAATCATCAAGCTCACTTGGATTGTTCGAATTCAGTGGCTCACAGGATTGGCCTGCTATAGGATCCCAACCCCAACCGTCATATAGCATGGCATCACTGTAGTCACAATTTGCATCTGCAGTCGACTGAGGTTGATTTAGCGGCGAGCAGGATTGCCGAGTGACCGGGTTCCAACCCCATCCATCGAATAAGTGGGAGCTGCTGTAGTCGCAATCATCACCGTTGTTCTCATCAATATATACATGAACCAATGTATCTGAACCAAACCTGAAGACATGGTTACCTATGATCGCATGTCGGTATGAATAATCTTCGATTGGTTCTTCAAATAGTATCCCCCACTGACCGTCGTCTGCACGTTTGAACATACTCAACTTACTGTTTTCTATATGCAATAAGTGGTCGTCAGAATAAATGGGAAAAGAGCTTCTGAACGAGAAAGAACTCAATGAAATAGACTGCGCCAGGGTCCAATCGAAACCGTTGTCGAGCTCGTAAAAATGGAGATCTCGCATGCCATCTACTAAATCTGGCTGAACCACGGCTACCCTTGTTCCAACAGGTATCATACGATTGGTCGTAATACCATCGTCTAGTGGAGTATACGCGGCCTCTGCGCCGGTTACACCCAGGCCACGCCATGGAACATTCGCAAAACTAACGGTGCTGGTAGTTTGTTGCTCCCAAGTACCATTACCACTGCGGGTAAAGTTTGTATGATCGATGGTAGTGGTTACAAGGTCTCCCAGTAAGCCGCCATACTCGCTGTGAGAATAAACAATATTATTGTTTTTGACTGACGACAACCCACCCAAACCTTCATAGGTAAACCGGTGTACTAACTGACCGGACCCTGACTTTTCATATATATCGGAAGTGGAGAAACGGTCGAAGTACTGGTAAGCAAAAGAAGCGCTACAAGGATGCCTGACCTCAAGGAAATTTCCGTGTACTCTCATGAGACTGCCGGAACAGGCATCATTCTGAGGTATTGGTACTTGAGTAGTTCCCAGCAACTCACCTGTGGTTGCGCGATAACGTTTGATTACTGAATCTGTCTTGACTAATAACTCGTCGCCAAAAAATATATGGTACACCCCGTCGACTGTATAGAACTCTTGCCAGCTTCCACCAGTTCGACCAAATACTGTTATGGTATTAGTGCTCCAGGCTGTCCCGGACACCAGGTCTTTGGAGGCGTGTCCTAACTCGAATCCGTCCGCTTTAACCCGGCTACTTGGTACAAGCTCAGCTTGTTTATTCAATGAGCCGTTACCTTGTAACTCAAATACCGTTATCGTTCCCGACCCCGCACATGACAACGGCGATTCAGTCGATCCGACGAACACTGTATTTTCATAGGTGTCTAAGTCGCCCGCGAAATCTATATATTGATCGTTATTGGAAAGCTGGCAGCTACAAGTTCCATTCCAGCCCCAATCATCATTATATGGTTCAACGTCTACGCACTGTGCCGTTGTATTCACTGCCTTGAAAGATTCAGTAATGGTATTTGCCGCACCGACTTCAGTCGCGGCCAACACAAAAAAAGCGATCGCAGCAATTGTATTTTTTATTTTTCTCATAGCTTTACCTACGTAACAACGGAACTATATTTTCACTGGCTTGTTCTTTTAACACCAGAGCGCAAATAGAGTGCCCTGAGCTATTAGAGAAAAATTGATGAGTAATTATTGGCGATCTGACATTGACTCAATGTATCACGAGTCTATTGTGTCATGACGTATTGGTCAAATTATACATTGCGAATGAGGCAAGTGGTTCACATACTTACAATGGCGCTATTTCAAATGGCCTCCAACTAATGGAAGCTCTGCGTTACGCAAACACTGGCTGTAAAGTATCTTGCTGATCCGGGCGAATGTGTAATCCGCGCATGACAGATTTGGGCACTCTTTGGCCAAACGTCAATCCACCGCATCACCCTCACAGTGTAATTCTCAACAAAGCTAAAAAATAGATATGCCAGCGGCGAGCGAAGCGAATCTTTACCACGCTTCTGTTTTGTTTGAAATCATAAAGTCCGGTCAAAGTGGCTTGGATGCCAGCTGAGCGCCAGCGGCACGTGGATGTGCTTCTAGCGCGACAGACGTAATATGATTTCAAAAAATGGCGTAGCCACCGGAAAGACAAAATGCCAGCAAGAAGACTTTTTGCTTCTGTTTTTGGTCTTTTTCAAAAATGGAGAGCCGCCGGCCGGGCATGTCAGAAAGACATTGCCGCTCAGCCACGAGCAGGGGAATGTCGCCCAAACACAAACTAGTCAAGCACGAATCGAGACCCAAAACCACCAACCTAAAGTTGACTGCCACCTGCCAAGCTAACATAATATCCTCAAGGGGTTGCGAACACCCCGTGAGGCGCCAGCCGAAGACTCGCATCCGATTTTCCCCATATTCACTCAGGGCTACATGCAGCCCGTTAACAGGGAGGATGCGCTCAATGCCGTCACCAAACCATATCACTGTAAGCCAACTCGCCCGACTGATAGGCACACCCGATGCCCCGGTTATCATAGATCTGTGTCTTGATGACGACTTCGGTGAAGACCCGCGTGTACTGCCCACAGCGTTTCGGTTTCCGTTCAAACAGATCACTTCACTCGCAGATCAATTGCAAGACAAGCGCGTGGTCGTGTACTGCCAGAAAGGTAAAAAGATCAGTGAAGGCGGTGCAGCTCAGTTACGTGCCGCGGGCATACAGGCAGAATTACTCGAAGGCGGCCACTATGCGTGGCGCGATGCTGATCTGCCACTAATCCCGTTCGATAAAATACCAACGCATGCTGTCGGCATTCAGGGCACCTTGTGGGTAACACGCCATCGCCCGAAAATTGATCGTATTGCGTGCGCCTGGCTGATACGGCGATTTGTTGATCCTGCTGCGCGGTTTTTGTTTGTCGCACCCGCTACGGTCGTTGATGTCGCAGAGAAATTCGATGCCACACCATTTGATGTAGAAGATGTTTTCTATAGCCATCGCGATGATCACTGCACCTTCGACACAATGCTTAAGGAATTCAAACTTGATGCTTCAGAAGTATTGCAGCAAGTCGCCGTTATAGTTCGAGGTGCTGATACTGATCAACATGACCTTGCGCCACAGTGCGCCGGACTGCTCGCAGTATCACTTGGTCTGTCACGCATGTACAAAGATGACCTTGCACAACTCGAAGCCGGCCTTATTATTTATGACGCACTCTACCGTTGGGCACGCGATGCACGCAATGAAGGACACGATTGGCCCGGTGTGAAAACACCGTCATGAGTGCGGATACCGATTCGCAAGTTATTGAACCGCAAGCAACTACACCAAGCCTGTATGAGGCATTCATCGTATGGGCCAAGGTCGGCCTGCTGTCATTTGGAGGCCCCGCAGGTCAGATCGCGTTAATGCATCGCATGATCGTCGATGAAAAAAAATGGTTGTCTGAAAAAGACTATATGAATGCCCTGAGTTTTTGCATGTTGCTTCCAGGGCCTGAAGCAATGCAACTCGCCACCTACTCCGGCTGGCGTATGCACGGGGTACGCGGCGGCTTAATGGCTGGCCTGCTGTTCGTTATACCCGGTGCATTGGTCATGCTGGCGCTTGCAAGTATCTATAGTTTCTTTGGCGAAGTGCCATTGATCAGTGCAATATTTCTTGGCGTCAAAGCGGCTGTGATCGTGGTGGTTATCGAAGCACTGCTACGTGTTGCAAAAAAAGCCCTGCACAAACCACTGCACTGGCTTATCGCAGCACTGGCGTTTGCTGCAATTTTTCTATTTGACGCTCCGTATCCACTGATTATTTTAGCGGCTGCTATTGCCGGTTATCTGCACTCGGCTAAAAGTACGGCAGCTGAAGCCAGTACGGCGGGCCTCGCGAAACTTACCCCCGGCACCTTGTCGACAGTGGCTGTCTGGCTGGTGATTTGGTTTGTGCCTTTGGGTCTACTGTCTGCTTTTACCGAGCACAAGATTCTGGTTGACGTTGGCTGGTTCTTTTCAAAGCTCGCAGTCGTAACCTTCGGTGGAGCTTATGCCGTTTTGGCGTATCTTGGGCAAGATGTGGTCACACAGTTCGGTTGGCTTAGCACCGGTGAAATGATGGACGGTCTTGGTCTTGCCGAAACCACCCCAGGTCCCTTAATACTCGTTACAGAGTTTGTTGGCTTTATCGCGGCGTTCAGGGAAGGCGGTTTCTGGCTTGGACTTGCAGGTGCCACCGTTACTTTGTGGGTGACGTTCGTACCGTGCTTTCTCTGGATCTTTGCAGGTGCACCCTACATTGATTGGTTATCCAAGAATCCGCGTTTGCGTGGCGCACTGGCTGCCATTACCGCGGCCGTGGTGGGCGTGATACTCAATCTGTCAATCTGGTTTGCGATGCATGTGTTCTTCAGCTCGGTAGAACAACGTCAGAGTGGACTGCTTAAAACCTGGATACCCGAATGGAGCACAGTCGATTGGCGTGTGGTGGTACTTACCGCCGTCTGTGCAGCACTGGTGCTCTTGTTGCACTGGGGTATTGGGCGGGTACTTATTTTATCGGCAGTGGCGGGAGTTGCAATTCAGTTCCTTATGTAAGCCCATTCTCGCGAAAGTACTGATGCTACAAAAGAAACCCGATACGGCAGTGAATGGATCAGATCCCGCACGCCAATAGTCAATGAGCACACAGCGTGACTTTTATCGGATGCGCTGTGTGCCTTAGGGAACACGTCCTTCGCGCGTGAATTACATCAGAATAGAGATCCACATAACCTGCTGCGTGAGTAAGGCTGAATATCGCTCGTCCAAAGCCGGAACTGATTAGCGTTCGTTAAATAGCAGATTCAACGCACTGACGAACTATCTGCAGTGTGCTGCATGTCCTTGCTCACGCGGCGGGTTACCTCGACCGGGCCACTGAACTTGTGTTCCAGAGAGTCCGCCGCATGTCCGCCTCTGTCGTTGCGTAGCGAGGTAATCTGTTAGTAGGCGGGGAGCAATGCGAATTGTTCTCAGTAACACGGCAGCCGACGGTTAGCGAGTGGATAAAATCTCACACATCAAACTAACCCAAAGCACACCATCGAATAGTAACGGTGGATGCGCCTGACTTAAGCCCTACGATAGGTATCAAAATCACCTGGGATAAGCCTTGCGCATCCACCAACTAACAACTACTTCAGAACATCAAATCAATAACGCTGCGTAATCTGATAGTAGTCAAGTGTTAAACCACCCTCGCCCCACCAGATTTCTGAACCGAACAAAATATTAGCCAGACACCAACTGTCATCGATAGTTTTTATTCCATAAGTTGCCGCATTGCTTTTTGCATCAGCAAAAAACTCATCCCACTGCAGCGTGCCACTGGTCACTTCATTGCGAGCCACGTAGGCAATATACCCGGAATCTGCCTGCCCTTTAACGTAGACATCATAGAGCCGTCCGGAAGAGTCTGTATAGCTCGCCACCGGCGGACTACCTGATGGCAAGCGCTCATTACCTGTATCAAGCCATACCATCAACTCAAACTCACGATTTGAATCAGCACCGCGCTTGATCTCACATGATGAGTGCAGGAAAGACTCTACCGCTATATTGCGATCCCCACCGCTTACTGCCTGCGGGAAATTGTTCTCATCACCCTTGTCGCCTACTCTGTTGTTTGTTTGAGTGGAACGGTAACTGTAGGAAATATCGATGTCAGGCATCGAGGCATACGGCACAGGCAAACCAGTCGTCGCACACGGTGCAGAAACCTGGGTGTCAGACTTCGCTCCGTACAGAATTTCAGGGTAAGACTTAACTTCCCATTCCATAAAACCCGGCTGTAAATCATTTTCATTACCCCAGTCATAACTCCACGAGGGAGACACTGAACCACTGCTGTTTTCTCTAAGCGAAATGCACTGCAACCAGTCCCATGTCGACTTATCACCGTTCCATGCATTGTTAAGCATAAGAAAATCACCGAAACCTAAGCCCGGGCCATTAAACTGATTATCAGGCACCACGCATTGCGGGCCATTGTTAGGATAGAACGAATTACCTGTTGATCTGACAGGCCCGGTTGTACTCACAATCGTAGTACCAGCCGCTTGCACGCTGCAACCTCCAGCCACAGGATCAATCACCGGTGTAGTTTCTCCCGGTACGCATGTCTCCACGCCATTCCAACCATAACCGTCACCATCTGCGTCAATGCACGATGAATTATTTTCAACCGGTTCATCAACAGACGGAGTGTCGGGAGTGACAACAGCGCCAACGAGGCAGCTGGCAACACCATTCCAACCCCATCCATCACCATCTGTGTCTTCACAAACGAGACCAGAGCCAACAGTTTCCTCATCGTCGACAACATCGATCGGTGGGCCCGTCTCTATCGGCGCACAGCTTGTCATGGTGACCGCGTTCCAGCCCCATCCGTTGGACAATGCCGCATTGCTGTAGTCACACCCAATTGCCGCGATATCGGTGGGCGCTGCTGAGTTGTCGTGAGCGTATGCGCCCGCTGCAACTTCTGAATCCAACGGTGGGCAGCTTTCCTGAGCCGCAGAATTCCACCCCCAGCCACCAAATACCGCTGCATCAGCGTAATCGCACCCGACTACATCATTGACAACAAGGTTCGCGAGCGTCGCAGGCGATGCTGAATGGCAGGATAAGCAATTCGCATCCTGTTGAGGGAGAGTCACCTGTGCATGGGCATTCACTGCAAGCAGGAACATTCCTGACAACAGGCACAATGCCCTGTAAATACCTTTATTCTCTTTTCTTTTCATAGTGTTACCTGAAAACTTGAACGGGGTGAAGCTTTGAAATTCTGTTTAGGATATCTTTATGTCATGACATATGCAATATTTATGTCATGACAAATAAAACATCTCTTACCAATTATCCTCCACTGGAGCGGTATAAGCCACAGATGCCGGCTCCTCAGTATCTACTCCTGCCGATCAAGAGCGAACATACTGCACAGCCCGACCAGTACGTGAAGCCACTGCATTGCCCCGGATTATCGGTATTAGCGCGTACCGGGTTGCAAGTGAAACGTCGGACAAACTACATAGATGACCGGTAATTTCCAAACGCACGCCAAAATCCCGCTCTTCAGTTCTGCGCACTTTTATCCGCACGTCCGGGTTCTGCGCGATCTATGTGTACGAAAGTTTTGCACGTAGCCAACAACACCCCGGTCTTTCCGGAAAGATGACTCTGCCGGAAAACTGTTGGTGCAAACTACACCTGCCAAGACTTTTCACAGGCTCTTTGGTATTGACTGAAGCGACCACGAACCTGATCAGCACCATTGACCGCACTATTGAGTCTGTAGGCCTGGAAGAACCAACGAACCGATGACCAACTGCGAACAGTTCACCAAGCAAGTAGCCGGAAAATCGTCTCACGAGACAGCCAACTTTCAACCTGGCGCCCGTCACAGAAAAAGTAACGCGACTACCAAGCACGGGATTACTCGATGCCCAATTAATCTACTCGCACTAAAACTCACTAATTTTAAAACGGATATCCACTGTCAACCTTCCTTAGATTGTAATGATAACCTTGTTGTCATGACAATAGAACAGTCTTAAGATCCTCGGGTTACGCATCTTTACGGTAAACCTTTTTCGTGTACGCGATAAATCTGCAATAGGAATTTTGAGGTATGTTTTATAGCTTGTCCTGGAAGAAGAAGTGGCCCACTACTAAAGTAGTACTTGCTACCACACTCTTCACCACCCTGCTTACACTTTCACCCGCTGCCATCCAAGCTGCCACGCCAGTCTGTCTATCCGCAAGCAGTGACGAAGACAACGACGGTTGGGGCTGGGAAAATAATGCAAGTTGTGTAGTTGATGGAAACCAGCCCACTACCACTAATGTAACCGCCGTGGTCTACTGTCAGTACCTCGGCAGCGATGACAACGCCGACGGCTGGGGTTGGGAAAACAACGCCAGTTGCGTCATTGGACCAGACAGCAGCGCAGACACGCCTGTTACTGTAACCAATGAAAACGGTAAGGTGATTTGCCAGTCGTCAGCTGCAGATCCTGACGGCGATGGTTACGGCTGGGAAAACAACACCAGTTGCGTTGTGTCCGGCAGCACCGCTGCAGTACAGCAACCAACTGTACAACAAACCACCACCCCTTCTTGCTCAACTGCCAGCGCAGACTCGGATGGAGATGGCTGGGGATGGGAGAACGGTGCCTCTTGTGTAATAGACAGCACGACGAATGCAGGTGGCGGCGATACGAGTGGAACAGATGGGAGTGACGATTCTGGTACTGGCACAGACGGTTCAACAACCACTGGTACAGATGGCTCTGGGAGTGACAGCACTGACGGTACCGGCAGCTCCGGCACTGACACTACTGATGGTACTGGCACAGACGGTACTGATACCACTGGCACCGACAGCTCGGGTACTGATATCACCGGTACTGACCAGGTTAAAGCAGCCTTTCTACCATCAGATATCACAGACTTAATCCTTGTTACCGGTCAATCCAACACACTGGGTTCAAACTCTGCGGTTGACGATACTCTCGATGCTCCGCACCCTCGAGTCTTTGCTTATACGCGAACCGGTTGGGAAGTTGCAGAGCTGTATCAGTCGTGGGACAACGGCCCACACCCGGGTACAGGTGATCCAACTGAAGTCAGTAAAATTCACAATAACTTCGCACTGCATTTTGGCAAACGCCTGGCCGAGCTGGACGAAACTACCGTGGTCGGCTTTATACTAGTGTCAGAACCAGGTGAAGGCATCGAACACTGGAACCCGGGTAACGCCGGCATGATTCGCACACAGCAAAAAACGCTTGAAGCGATCAACGCACTACCGCACAAATCTGCGCTTGATGGCATTTTATGGCACCAGGGGGAAACAGACTGGATTCAAGAGGGCACCTCTGACCCGGATGTTACTCAACCCGCACCAACTGACTACTACCCTGCAAAACTTAACGAATTAATAAACAACTTCAGGCTAGAAAACTGGTTTGACAAAAACACGCCCTTCATTTGCGGAGAAACCATTAAGGCGGAAGTTAATGTACATCTAAACAGCTTAAACACAGATAGCGATCAGTATACCGCTTGTGTACAAGGCGCGGGCCTCACAGCCATCAAAGTCGACGGCAATCATTTCGATGCACCGGCCCTGCGCACCATCGGTAAGCACTATGCAGAAACATATGAGACGCTACGATAGTCTATTTCTATAACGAGATAATATAAAAGCCCGCTGGTAGCGGGCTTTCATTGTATGCACAACAATTATTTGTGTATTCCAAACCGATGGTAAAGCTCAAGCCTTCAACATACCATCCAGCTCGTCGTCTGTCGGGAAGCGGTTCAACGCCTTTTTAGAAAAAACCAGCTCACCATCTCTAGTCACTTCAAAGGCTCCACCACTACTTTCTATGAGTGTTACTTCGTTATTTGATTCTGTAAGCAATCGATCTCTCGCACGGAGAGCAGTCGGCTTATAGTTTCACTGTACGCAGTATTCTATTTTGAAATTCATATAGATTCCTCTTAGCTAAAATTAATCTGCAGCTGGCGACTGCCCGGTTTGCACATCCCACTGTTTACTGTATGCCCCACCGAGTGTCAACAACTCCCTGTGAGCGCCCTGCTCAACAATGCGGCCCGATTCAAGTACAACAATGTTAGCCGCATGTACAACGGTAGAAAGCCTATGCGCGATAATGAGTACTGTTCTATCAATGCTGATTTCTTCCAGCGCCAGTTGAATAGCGGCTTCCGTCTCATTATCAACAGCACTGGTTGCTTCATCCAAAATCAAAATCGGCGGATCTTTTAATATAGCACGCGCCAAAGACAGTCTTTGTCGCTGGCCGCCGGACAACTTAACACCACGCTCGCCCACTTGTGTATTCATCCCGTCTGGCAAAGCATTAATAAAATCCAACGCCTGCGCCGCTCGAGCCGCATCGTTCAATTGTTCATCACTGCATGCTTGATCCCCATAGCGAATGTTTTCGCCAATGGTGCCATCAAACATAAATACATCCTGGCCAACAAAGCCTATCACTGATCGCAACTCGAGGAGGCTAAGCGATTGAATATCAATACCATCAATAGAAAGTCGCCCACTGTTTGGTTCATAGAACCGCAATAGCAATCTAGCAACAGTAGACTTTCCAGAACCTGTCGCCCCGACAAGCGCGGTGGTACGGCCCGCCGGAATGTCTAGATTAAAATCAGTGAGACCTGCATTCGATGAGACAAATCTAAACTGCACGTCGCTAAAAGTGATCGCTCCGGACACAGGTGTTGGCAAGTTCGTTCGACCCGAATCAAGAATTTCTATCGGCGCTTCAAGCACGCCAAAAATCCTTCTGGTACTGGCCATTGCACGCTCAAACAGATCAACAGTTTTGGCCAAATCAGTTAGTGGCCACAGCAGCCTTTGCGTCAGAAATACCAGCACCCCATAGGCACCAACATTTAAATTCCCATTCAGTGCCTGCATACCACCATAGACAAACGTAAACAGAAAACCGGCCAATATCGCCATGCGAATCACCGGGATAAAAGCAGAGCTCACTGCTATCGCTCGACCATTGGCAAGTACATATGCTTCACTTGCGTCGGACAACGCCTTCGCTTCACGAACCTCCGCAGTAAACGACTTAATGGTCGCAATTCCGCCAATGTTATTCGCCAGTCGATCGGCAATTTTACCGACCTGCTCTCTTACGTCAGCATACAGAGGTGTAGCGCGGCGCAAAAAGTAGAACGCCCCCCAGATAATGACTGGTATCGGTGTAAACGCAAGCAGTGCAATCACCGGGGACAAATAGAAGAACACACCACCCACCAGTACCACCGCAACAACCGTCTGTATGATGTCGTTTGCACCACCATCAAGGAAGCGTTCGAGCTGATTGACATCATCATTGAGAATTGAGATTAATTCTCCAGTGCGATGATTTTCAAAATAGGACATGCTTTGGTTCTGCATGTGCACATAGGTGTCTTGCCGCAGCTCAGCCTGAAGACGTTGCGACAAATTGCGCCACAAGATCAGATAGAAGTACTCGAACAGCGACTCACCAGCCCAGACAAAAAAGGTTAAAACTGCCAAAGCGATAATTTGCGCTTGCGGTGATTCCAGCCCAAACGTCGAAACAAAACTTTGATCTTGATTGACGACAACATCAATCGCAATACCGATCAATATCTCCGGCATAATATCAAAGGCTTTATTTATAACAGAGCATACGATAGCAAGGACTATCTTTTTACGATGGCCCTTTGCATAGCGCAGCAGCTTAACCAGCGCGCCTATACTAGACAGAGACGCCGCACTTAATGCTGAATTAGTCGATTCCATTGTCACCACAAGCCGGAGGAATGAAACACACGAACAGAAGCTGTTCCTGTACTTGTAAGTTAATCCACATTAATCATGAACTGGTGAGCATATCGCGCTGATAATTGATTTCACGGTGAATATTCCTCTCGTGGCACATTGGATCTACAAGAGAAAAAGTGTGCTGTGTCATCAAAGATCAAGTGAGATGCTGTCAATCTCGTGAATCATGCGGTTGAGGTGTGCTTGAAAAAAGGCTTACTGAAAGACGCGATGAACTCTACACATTCAGCAGTAAATGCTCACGTTCCCAGGGACTAATAACGCGCAAGAACTCCCGGTATTCTTCGCGCTTAATAGAGAGGTAAACCTCACAAAACGTCTCACCGAGTAGCTCAGTCATTTTTTTATCGCCTTCAAAGAGATCAAGCGCTTCGAGCACCCCGGTTGGCAAAGACCGCGGTAAATCATAGGCTTCGGTATCAATGGGTTTGCGTGGTTCTATTTTTTCGATCATGCCCACATAGCCAGAGGCCAGGCTCGCTGCAAAGGCAAGATAAGGATTCGCGTCCATACCACCCACACGGTTCTCAACACGCCTCGCTTGCGGTGCCGAGACTGGAACCCGGATACCGGTAGAACGATTATCAAACCCCCACTCAAGATTGATTGGCGCTGACGCGTCAGGCACTAATCGACGATAGCTATTCACATAAGGGGCTAACATGCACACCACCGAATTCAGTTTTGACTGCTGACCACCAATAAAATGACGGAATAGCTCACTGGGTTGATCGTCACTGTTATTAAAAAGATTCTCACCAGTAGAAAAATCGACCACACTTTGATGAAGGTGCATCGCGCTGCCCGGCTGATCTTCCATTGGCTTGGCCATAAAGGTGGCATAACAATCATGACGTAGCGCAGCTTCACGAATGGTACGTTTGAACATAAACACCTGATCAGCTAACTCTATTGGATCGCCGTGGTTGAGGTTGATCTCAAGCTGGCCCGCACCACCTTCCTGCATCAATGTGTCTATTTCAAGGCCTTGTGCCTCGGCAAAATCGTAAATATCATCAACAACTTTTTCGTACTCATCAACACCGCTGATACTGTAGGCCTGTCTACTCACTCCACGGCGACCACTACGACCCACCGGTGGTACCACCGGATCATCCGGATTAATATTGGGCTTGGTGAGGTAGAACTCCAGCTCAGGTGCCACCACCGGGCGCCAACCCTTCGCGTGATAGAGATCTACAACACTCTTTAGTACGTTACGCGGCGCAAACCCGACTCGATCACCCTGCTGAGTTTCAAGATCGTGAATGACCTGTATGGTGATATCTGACGTCCACGGCACCGCTCGGGCGGTCTGGTAGTCAGGTACCAGAATAAGATCAGATTCTGTCCATGCATTTTTAATATCCACCTCGGCATAGTTGCCGGTGATGGTTTGATAAAAAATGGAGGAAGGCAGAAACATGCGTTCAGCGCGAAAGAACTTTCGCGCCGGCATTGTTTTTCCGCGACCGATACCAACAATATCGGAAACCACACATTCGACTTCCTCTATACGCCTGTCGTTTAACCAATCGTTAAGCGTGGAAGGAAGGGTAAACTTACCGTCTGCTACAGAGTTCAACGTTTATCCGAATATGTGTGGTGGGTTTAGAAATTTGCTAGTTACTTCTTGTCACGCTCAAACTCACTGATGCTCTCAAACTCAATGCCTTTGTCTGTAAAATCTAAACTGTAGTAGATATTACCCAACGGGTAAGCATTAAGCATACTTAACATAGAAGCTATATCTTCGTCTTCTTTGATATCGGCAGGCAGTGCTGCAGAGATAGCCTCCATATTCTTGATGAATTTAGCAGTATTAAAGGTAGATACCACAAACGCTTCCTGGCCATTGCCACCCACTCGATTAGCAAATTCAGCGGCTTGCTCGCCGCTGTAGATAACAATATTTTTACCCTTAACCGCCGCAAACAGTTCAACCCCCTCAGGCAGTGGAATAGGCAGCAAGCTGTTGAGAGACATAGCAGACCCATCAAGCGGCAGATCCGCCAACATACTCATTTGCGGTAGCATTCTGAGCGTTTGAACCAGAGTGGCCGGATCTTCAGCCGCAATAGCAATCGCCGCATCAGCATTCTTAACCGGCATTTGCTTAGACTCAGCATTCAGTTCCACATCAAAAAGGTTCACACTCACGCCTTTTATTCCACGCGCCATTCCACTGAACATCATAGCCCCCATTGAGACCGCACTGATATCGGTTTCACCTATCTCGTTTAAGGGCGATAATATCTCACAATCATAATTTACCTGGCTAAGCAGATCGGTTAATTGCCCTGAAAGCTGCGGCAGGCTGTCAACGTCCACCCCCACTCCGAAAGACATCAGCGCTTCACTACTGGACTGCGAAACCGGGACAACCCCACGCAGCAGTTTCAATGTATTGCGCCATTCCTCATGATCAAAAAGCATCGCAAAATGACTGTCTACTTTCATTGATGTATCGGCAACCTCGAATACGCGATTGCCACTGACCATCATCGGCCAATTAGCTGCCATCTGCCGCAGCTCACCCCGACAAGGTTCCTGCGCCAGCAGTTCAAGGTCAGCTTGCATTTTGCCTTCACGCGAGGCGATCATGGCAACTTGCTTAGCAGCCAGTGAATCACCCCCGGTCATTGCATCAACAATGAGCTGGTTGTCTATGTAAAAAACCATTTCCTCGCCATAGTTCCATTCTTTACGGATCCGCTTCAGCTTGCCCGATGCAGCCAGTGACTTTTCCGGCTTTTCCAATCCCAACAACTGATCCAGCAATTCCGGGTCATAGGCGTTATGGCCAAATGCAAAAGTCAGGTCCTTGCCGTCGGCAGCGATGATCAGGCCGGGCCCCTCCTTACCACCTGTCGACACCAGGTTTTCAGCATCTTTCTTGGTTTGTTGCAGTTTCGCCAATTGCTTCTCTGCATCCACCTGAGCCGCTTGTGTTGCAGATATCTCTTTTGCAGCATCAGAAATCTCGTTAGCGGCTATCGCAATACCACTGCCATCTGCAGCCTCTTTAGCAAGATCAAGGTTCGCTGTGGCAGTTTTCAATTGTTCTCTTGCTGAAGTACCCTTCGCGATAGCTTCCGCAACCGCCTCCTCAGCAGCAGTTATCTCTGTTGGGTCAGGCGCCACGATTTTCGGTGTGGTCGAACCTTTCTTTTCCGGTGCCGCAATTCGGATATCAATCCCTTTGTGAGTAATTTTATCGAATTTCATTTCATGCTCAGCTTCAAGCTTTAAAATGGATGTTTCAAATTGCTTGGCATCGCCGGCAATTCTAAACACCGGCATCAGTCCCACGGTGTAGGCACTGAATTGAAGTTCATCACCAAGACCCCATTGCTCAGTCACCTTTGCGGGATCTGCAAAAAATTCACCCAGCTGTTTGACGAATTTTTTCTGTGATTCAGACTCGTCTATATCAGGGATCAAATCGGTCATGGTTTTCTGGTCAAAAATATTCGGCACCATGGCGAAAAAGTGTTCCACCGGTACCGGCTTTCCCGTGCCGAAGTAAAATAGAGAATCATCAGGTACCAGCTCAATTTGCCGATTCGCTGCAGTCGCAGACTGGCCAAACAAAATTGCCAGGGATACGCTGGCCGAGACAAGCAACTTCCTCGTTATCGCGGGACGGAAAACTGTCATGGTTAAAACTCCTGTTGCCGGGGGAGAGGCTCCGAACCCGGCCTGACTGAAAAACACTCTCTAGTTAACTATGGTATTGAAGAACGGGCAGAAACACCACTTCGATTTGGTTCGTTTGTCAAATACCGCCGTTTACCGCACACTGCCAAAATGGAGCCACCCGGGCCTGACAAACCAACGCTAATTTGGAGCCAAGCATGCCAAAGTTTCAGATCGAAAAATCCATAGATATCAACGCCCCGTCAGCAAAAGTTCGCCGCATAATCCAGGACTATGACCAGTGGGGTGTTTGGTCCCCCTGGTTGTGCATGGAGCCGGACACCAAACTGGAACTTGAAGGCACCGCTGCAAGCATCGGGCACGCCTACAGCTGGCAGGGAGACATGATCGGATCAGGCAGGATGGAACTGGCAGAAGTGATTGGCGATGTCGACAAAATGGACCTCACCTTCTTAAAACCATTCAAGTCCACTGCTAAGGTAGAGTTCGAAACCACTTCGATTGATGACCACAATACAAAAGTTACCTGGCGCATGAACAGCGGCTTGCCATTTTTTATGTTCTGGATGGTAGACACCATGAAGGCCATGATCGGTATGGACTATGATCGCGGTTTAAAGCTACTCAAGGAATACGTTGAAACCGGCGCGGTGACTTCAACAACAGAGATTATCGGCATCGTCGACGTGCCTGAGACTCACTACGCCGGTGTTACCACAGCGACCGAGCTACAACACATTCACCAGTCTATGGACACCACCATACCTGAGGTTATAGCAATGACTGAGGGCAAAACCACCGCTGACATCATCGGAACGGTTTATCACAATATGGATATTAAAAAACAGCATTGTAAATACACGTCATTTGCACCCGTCAATCAGGCAGACGCCACTGACAGCGTTCCATCATGCAAAGCGATAAAAGTAGTACACACCGGAAGCTACCCTCATTTAGGCAATGCGTGGAGTACCGCCAACACCTACCAAAGGCACAACAAAATCAAAAAAAACAAACTGATTCCTCCGTTTGAGCTTTATATCAATGATCCAACTAAAGTGGCAGACAAAGATCTGGTGACCGAAATCTATCTGCCAATAAAAGCGTAGACGCCGAAAGCTCTACTCGTCAGAATCCAGCTAATAATCGCCCGTTAATAAAAACGAGCCTTGCCCCCAACCTGATGGCAACCATGCAATATTCGATAAGATCAGCAAAACAAACCGACCTGTCAGCACTGAATTTGATCCTGCCACGCCTGGCAGACTTTGATGTACCGGAAATCCGCAACCCGAAAGACTTGTGGTCCGGGGATGCCAAGTTGATGGAAAAAGCCCTCACTGGTGAAGCAGACAACACCTTTGTCATTGTCGCTGCCGACCCTGATGACGTAGCGGTGGGGGTGGCTATGTACACGATAAAACCAGAACTGTTATCAGGCGATACCAGCGCACACCTTGAAGTGCTTGCCGTTCATGAAGAACACTCCAGACAGGGCCTGGGTAAAAAATTGATAGACGCTACCAGCGCAGACGCCACCGGGAAAGGCGCTACTTGTATGAGCTTGCACGTCTTTTCCAACAATGCGCGCGCCCGCGAAGTATACAAAGCTACCGGTTTTGATGAAGAACTGATTCGATGCTTCAAACCACTTAGGTAACCAATGTGACCTCCGAATCACCCATCAATATAGATACTGCAAACGCGAAGTTAAAAGAGGTGTTCGCCCCGTGGGTACAACAGCTTGACCTGCGTGTCACCGCCATTGGTGACGGTGAAGTCACTGTACACATGCCGTACCGTAATGAACTATGTCGCTCTGGCGGTTTGATATGCGGCCAGTCATTAATGGCATTGATAGACACCACCATGGTGTTTGTCTGCTATTTAGGAATGGGCAAATACAGCGACTGTGCCACCGTTAACCAGAACACCACCTTTATGCGGCCTGCCATTGGTGTAGATGTAATCGCTACCGGCAAACTGATAAAAAGCGGCAGAACATTGATCTTCGGTGAAGTGTCTCTCGCCACTCAAGATGATGTCAGACCCCTCTGCAACGGTTCACTCACTTACGCGGTGATCAACCGACAATAAAACCACACCTTAAGTTATAGCCTCAGGGCTTCACTGTAAATAGCCATCACTCACACAATTGCATTGCATTTGCTGTTGAATTACCGGACAAAATCTGGTCTCCTACCGTGCCTCATCTATCGCACGGACAGTTCGCCACCCTATGGCAAAAGACCCGAAAGTTATCAGCATCTGCAACTCCAAAGGTGGGGTGGGTAAATCAGTGGTCACAATGATGGTTGCGACCGCCATTGCGGAACAGAAAAACAAAAAAGTGCTCATCCTCGACTGTGATTCGCAAGCCTCCGTGCTGGCAATGTATGAACAGGAAGTAGAATACTATCCGGATGACACACCGCTAATAGAAGTTGAAGCTCTCAGCCCCAGAAGAGTCAATACATTTCTAAAACGCTTTGGCGGTGACTACGATGTGATATTCATTGATATCCCGCGCATGACCGATAAAAAGGCCGACAACCCGACCGTCATGCTGCTCTACAACTGCGACGGCATTCTGGTTCCGGTAATCGGCTCAGGCGTGGATGCAATCGCCACTCAGGAGTTCCTGGAAATAATTGAAGAATGTAAAACATACAAAGCAGAGATGGAGGAGAACTTTGTGTGCCACGGTTTTATCAATCGCAGAAATCTGCGCAAGAGTAACGAGGAGACCGAAACAGAGTTACGACAAGCCGGCCTGAAAATGTTCAGCACGTCGCTCTCTGATCTGCGAATTTTCACCACCCCGTCCGTATTTCAATCACCGCTAGCCACAGCGGAGGGGCTGCGCCGATTCGAACCGTTTTACAAAGAATTCTGCCGCAAATTTAAGCTATAAGATCCCTGCACTCATCAAGCGCAGCCTTTACTGAACCCGCGTAACTACCGCCAAACTTGATCGCGTGCACCGCCAGAGGCGCCAGTTGATGCAACGCTACCCGCGCGGCAAACCGCGGCTGCAGAGGGTAGGCTTCACAGTAGGCGCTAAAGCAGAGATCAGAGTAACCACCAAAAAGCCTCATCATCGCCAAATCAAACTCCCGATGCCCGCAATGTGCTGCAGGATCAATCAACCAGCTAATGCCATGGGTATCGACAATACGGTTTCCGGCCCATAAATCGCCATGCAACAGACTGGCGGGCTCGTCGGCAATGTCGATATGCGTCAAACCCTCGGCGACGGCAATAATTGCCCTGCAGTCTGTCAGTGACAGCGCCCGGCGCTGCTCTGCAATTTTTGCCAGCGGTATCAATCGCTGTGTTGAATAAAACTCGGCCCAGCTCTCACAAGGGGCATTGGGCACACCCAGACTACCCGTCGTGCGATGGTCACGACGGCCGAAGGCCTGTTGCGGACACCGATGCAACTCTGCCAGTGCCGCTCCCAGCTCACTATCTGACCCGGGATTCCCGTGACCAATATCGACCCACTCAAGTACCAGAAACGGTGGTGCATCACTGACCGCAAGCACCTCCGGCACCCTGACCGTTTTACTGTCCCGTAACCAGCTCAATCCTGTGGCTTCAGTACTGAAAAAACAGGCAGGTGGATTTTTATGTGTTTTCACAAAAACACGGCTACCATCTATAAGGTCTGCAGCATAAGCCGCTGCAAAGTCACCACCACTGAGGCTGCGCAAACTAACGATACGCAACCCCAACGCTTCTTCGACCGCATGTTGCCAAGTCTGTGACACTTGATACACTCTAACCAATGAACCCCTATTTTACACAGCCATCCATTGCAGCCAACTTTTCGTGATATCAAACCACAAAATATACAACACACCAACGCGCCCACAATGGTTTCGACCATTCCACGCTGTTTTATTGCTTGCGATCACTGTCGTGTTGAGCGGCTGTGGAAGAACTGAATTTAATGAACGTGAAAAAAACATTCTGGCAAATCTTTCACTTTCAAAACTCAAACCACCAGTCCCTGAGTCGAATCAGTATGCATTCAATGAAAAGGCTCAACTGCTAGGAGAGCAGCTTTTCAATGACACCCGTCTGAGCGGCAACGGGGAGTTCTCCTGTGCCAGCTGCCATCAACCAGACAAACACTTTACCGATGGTTTGCCAAAAGGTGAAGCTATCGGCCTCACCGACCGCAACACACCCGCATTGCACGGTTCCGCATGGCAAAGCTGGTTTTATTGGGATGGTCGGCGTGACTCGCTTTGGGCTCAAGCACTGACTCCAATAGAAGCCCCGAAAGAGATGTCGAACCATCGCGTAGCAATAACGCTTCTGATCGCCACAGATCAGGACTATCGCGAAAAGTACGAAGCTCTTTTCGGACCCGTGCCATACCTCTCCGGGGATCCGCAACTGTCGGTATCAGCAACACCCATGGGAGATCAAATTCAGAAACGCACATGGATTGAGCTACCCACAGACACACAGGTTAAAATTAACACGGTTTTCTCTAATGTCGGAAAGGCGCTCGGCGCGTATCAACACACCCTTGCACCGGTAGAAACACGCTTTGACTTGTTCCAGCAAGAGGTCGCCAGCGGCAAAACCATCAAAGAGATTGACACACTAGACAAACAAGAACTCAAAGGCGCCCTGTTGTTTCTGAATGAAAAGAAAACCCAGTGTCTTGAATGCCACAATGGCCCACTACTAAGCAACGGTAACTTCCACAACATTGCTACAGGCAACTTTACGGGCCCTGTATTTGATTTCGGTCGAGAGTTTGGTGCGCAGGCTGCACTGCTGGATGAATTCAATTGCCAGGGACGCTACAGTGATGCCAAAACAGAGGAATGCCTGCACCTCATCTACATGAACCGCGACAGTGTGCATATGCGTGGTGCTTTCAAAACACCGACACTTAGAAACATCACCAATACTGCACCCTACTTTCACGATGGCAGATTCACCACACTTGAACAGGTAGTTCGATACTACGCCAACCCACCAATAATGGATCGGCCTGACGCACATGAACTACGGCCGGGCTTCGAGCTCACTGAAAAAGAAATCAAATCACTCACCGCGTTCTTGCAGTCATTTGAGCCAGCGCCTTCCCGGTAATGATTAACTAACCGACCCTAGACTGATCGCATTTTCCGGACAAGCCTCAACACACAAATTGCACGCATGACAAAGGTTCGGTTGAACAACAAACGCCTGTTTGCCACCGTGCCCCCATGCTTTTAACTTACCCCTTATTGACAGCGCTGAACGTTGATCAGCAGATATCACCCCGATTTCGAATACCTCGTAGGGACAAACACGAACGCAGTCTGCTTTCCCCTCACACCGATTCCGATCAATTACCGGTACAACTCGCCCGGATTTTTCACTACATGATTTTTTCTCAGACATTTAAACGCCTCGTAAAGCTGCCATCGACGGTAGAAGGCACGGTAGGTAAAATGAATCGATCGCCACATAAAGACACGTGCGACAACGTCTATCGGCGCGCTCCATAATACTACTGATAGATCTGTATAAAGCTACGATCAATTAGAATCAGTGCTCATGAACTGACTTAGTATATCGTTGTAGCGCTGACTATCTGAAATTGAATTGTGCCCAACATCGTTAATGACCACCATTTCCGGTTTCTGCTGTGTGAAGGCGTTGAACAAACGATCACTGTGATTTTTGCCGATGACGGTGTCGTTCTCTGCCACTAAAAACAAGGTTTTTGCTCTGATTGAATTTACCCTTCCAACCGAATCATATTTATCTTTTAACAAAAGCGCCATAGGAAACATAGGATATGCCTTTTGCGCCAAAGACTCGATACTGTCGTACGGTGTCACGAGTACCAGCCTTTTAACGCTACGGCGTGAAGAAACATAGGTAGCCACACCACTGCCCAGGCTTCTGCCAACCAAAGATAGTTCAGAATACTCTTTATCAAGGTAATCAAATACGTTCAGAGCATCTGCGTATATTTTTTCTTCAGATGGTGTTCCAGCACTACCACCATACCCTCTATATTTCATTAGATACACTGCATGCCCTGGAAATATGCGCTCAAACCCCGGGGCTTTGTACTCAACTGCCTCACCATTCCCTCCAAAATATAAAATGGCATTTTTATTTTCACTATTTACAACAACAACTTCAACAACAGCGTCATCATACTTAATGGAAATTTCATCATAGGGATGACTTGTCGCGGGCGTGGGATAATAGATAAAGTTCCTCTGTGCTAAGAACAAAAAGGCACCAACGGCAATATAAATCAAAAATATGACGGCTAATATTCTCATCTTCTTGATCTATTTTCAGACGGGTAACAGGAAACTAACGCGGATTTATTGCCGGAACCGACCTTCAAGACTTTGTATAAATTCATTGACAACCATAGCCGATCGCACAGGGCGCGTTTGCAGCAGAGCATGAGGCCCCTCTATACAATATAGAGTTGCTTGTGAATGACTGGTTTTAATATTTCTACCCATACTAGTCGGCACCAATCGATCGCTCGCAGCCTGAAGATAAAGCAATGGAACAACTATTGATTGAAGCCGGTCTTCTACATCTACAGCGGCAACCAGCTGAAGCCGTGATCTGAGTATAGACGATGGGACTTTAGAAATAGCGTTTTTTAATGCTAGTGCAAGTGTACGAGTAGACCATTCACCCAAAAGAAAATACTCCAAAACTCCCGTGGGTACGCCACTGACTGGCAAGAGGCGTATCAGTGGCCTCAATAGAGACAACAAACGGGCTGGACTCCGAACGAAGGAACAACATAAGACAACCCCGACCAAACCTTCTGGCTGTTTTGCGGCTATAGACACTGCAATTGGTCCGGAGAAAGACTCTCCTAACAGAATATATTCCCGATTCACCGGCAGTGAAGCTGATACCAATTCTTCCAACTCTGAGTAGGAATAGCGTCGTTCAGTCGGATAGCGCACAACTGTCACTGTGTAAGCCGGATGTAACTCTGCCACGAACGACGCAAACAAATCCCCGGTCCCGTCAAGCCCCGGCAACAAAACGACGATCATAATTTACAGTAGCTCCTGATAGCGTTCGTCATGCCGGGCCATACATTGCGGGCCATACATTAAAAAGACAGTTTGATAAATTTAAAGGACATCACTGGTTACCATAAAATACTGTATATATACAGTAAATGCTAACTTGAGCCGTCGCCTGTGAATTATTCAGGCTGGCAACAACAGCATTTGAACATGACCTACTGCTGATCGTTCTGTGATGCCTTGTTCGCAAGCTTCTTTGCAATGTAAATGGTACTTCCAAACCCTTCTTCAACATAATGGGATATCAGAATCATATCGTTACTCCGAAGGACTTTTTCATAATTACGACAGGACATAGAATACATCATCAAAGTCTCCCCGCCGTTGTATTCCGATGAACTCACTTTGCTTGCATCTTCATCTCCGGAATTGAATAGAAAATACCCACCTTCCCGTAGGTGCACGGCCACTTTCTCAATCACCCTTTCCTGCTGATCCCGAGAATGATGAAACATAAAACCATAGGCGACAACAGCATCAAAAGAAATATTAAAAAAATCAGAACTCAGGACATCGGAGTGTTGAACTGGAACGTCAGGGAACGTTTCTATAAATTTCGTCACCATCCTTATGGAGCTATCAATACCATAAGGTTTAAATCCGAGTCGAAGTAGTACATCTATAACAGGCTCACCGTGCCCGCAACCCATATCAAGAATCTTCGCACCCACCTGAATATTCTGTGCAAATAGCTGTATCGCTTCTACACCGGCCTCAGGGTTTCTTGAGGAACAGTACCAGTCAAATATTTTATCGTAAACATCCATTCTATTTTATCTTAAGCTACCAGCCCCATTGATCCAACAAATACACTCCAGACACTCGTCACATGCCACCATCGATAGTAAGAGGTCTTACAGTCATATGCGCTATTACTTGCTACCACGTGAGCTCTTTACCTGATTCAACTACTAACCCTGAGTTGACTATCGCGGTAACCACATGAATATCGCCAAGATGCACGACATAATGCCGAGCCAGTGCGTTCGCCAACCCGATTTGCAGCGCCGATATATCGCGCGTTGACCACATTGATGGTAATACCAGATTGACCATCACTTTATATTTGCAACCAATCTGCTTGCTACTCGCAATGACATTAATTGTCATATGCTCAGATGAGATACCGGACTCAACAGACCACAACTCAACGAGGTCTTCTGAGCCTTCAATGCAGTCCGATGTGATAATGCAATTAGCTATTGGCATAA
>CALISD010000012.1 GCA_938041955.1 uncultured Granulosicoccaceae bacterium
ACGCAGCTGGTCTCCGGGACGAGCGTCATCCGGCCTTGCTAACGCGGCGGGTTACCCTTGATCGGCCACTACCGATGATGCTTGTTCTTTTTAAGACGTCCGTAGCCGCACGAAGCGCGGCTATGAAGCACAAGCCATCCATAGATCGACCACAGGTAACCCGCTGCGTGAGCAAGGATCTGCGCTTACGCAGCTGATCTCTGACACGAGCGTCATCCGGCCTTGCTCACGCGGCGGGTTACCTTTGATCGGCCACTACCGATGATGCATGTTCTTTTTCAGACTTTCGTAGCCGCACGAAGCGCGGCTATGAAGCACAAACCAGCCATAGATCGAACACAGGTAACCCGCTGCGTGAGCAAGGATCTGCGTTTACGCAGCTGATCTCTGGCAGGAGCGGTGCCCGGCCTTGCTCACACGGCGAGTTACCCTATCGGCTATATTGATGCGTGTTCTTTTTCAGGCTTCTGTGACCGTAAGAAGGAGCATCATGGTCAGGAGTAAAGCCTACTTAGATCGATCTCCGCTCGCTTCGTAAGCTGGGATCAGCGCATGAAGCAACTGGTAAAATGAGTTTCAGACACTCTCTAATGAAGCGTTACATTGCCTGAATCATGGTGCTCCGGATCCTCACTGAGCTCTTGAGAAATGAGCTCTTCGTCATCAACCTCACCTTCACTCTCAGGAGTTTCTTCAGAGTCTGCATCTTCAACAGGCTCAGTGGGCATGCCTGCATCTTTGGCGACCTGATCTATATCAGTAAGCTCACTTAGCGGTGGCAACTCATCTATACGACGCAGATTAAAGTAGTCAAGAAACTCTTTTGTTGTTGCGTACATGGCAGGACGACCCGGTACCTCTTTATGACCAACCACCCTCACCCACTCACGCTCCAGCAGGGTTTTAATAATATTCGTGCTCACTGAAACCCCACGAACTTCTTCAATCTCACTACGCGTTATCGGCTGACGATACGCCACCAATGCAAGCGTTTCTAACAAGGCCCGAGTGTACCTAGGCGGACGCTCTTCAAACAGCAGTGAGATCCATGGTGCAAGATCCTGATCAATTTGAATTCTATAGCCACTCGCTACTTCTACAACGCTCACACCACGATCTTCATATTCGGTCATCAGGGTAGTGATCGCGTCTTTAACCTGCTCACGCTCCACTGGCTCTTCTTCATTACCAAATAAATTGTGCAGATGCACCAATGCCAGTGGCTTATCCACTGCCATCAATGCCGCTTCAATGATTTTTTTGATTTGTTCTGGTGCCACTAGCTTGTACCTTAGCTTTACGCGTATTCGGCGTCAGGATCTGAGTTTTCGTCAAAGTTCACGCGCTCATTGTCGTGTGATCCGCTTGCTGGACGTAGAAAAATGGGAGCAAACGGTTTTTCCTGGACAATCTCGAGCATTGACTCTTTGCAGAGTTCAAGCATTGCCAGAAAACTCACAACACACCCTGCACGGCCTTCTTCCACTTTGAACAAAGACAGGAATTCAATCTCACCGTGCTCTTTTAGCAACAGCAGAAGGTTCGACATGCGCTCACGAACGGAGAGTGCTTCACGCACGATATTATGACGCTGGTAGAGACTTGCACGCATCACTACACTTCTGAAGGCATTTAGCATCTCTTCAAGCGTAATGTCCGGCAGCGGTTGACGGTTTTCCAGAACAGGCAAACCCGCTCCGGCCTCAAACACGTCACGCTCCATACGGCTGAGTGCATCGATGTCTTCAGCGGCTTTTTTGAATTGCTCATAGGCCTGCAAACGACGGATCAACTCTGCCCGGGGATCATCCTCTTCGGAGTCTTCTTCAGGGCGCGGCAGCAACAGACGGGATTTAATTTCGGTGAGCATGGCGGCCATGACCAGATACTCAGCCGCTAACTCAATACGCATCATTTCCATGACCGCGATGTACTGCATATATTGCGCGGTAATGACGGAAACCTGAATATCTAAAATATCTAGGTTCTGGCGTTTGATTAAATACAGCAGCAGGTCGAGCGGACCCTCGAATGTCTCAAGAAATACTTCCAGAGCATCAGGAGGAATATACAGATCTTTCGGAGCGTCTGAATACGGCTGCCCCAGCACCATAGCCACCGGGCTTGACATATCAAGCTGCGAGTCCGGATTTTCCGACTCATTCTCTGGCATGTTTTATCTACTTCCTGAAATATACATATTATTTCTTACGGCACGTTAACGCAGCTTAGCAACGTCACCCTTTCCTTCTCGTATAACTTCCAGCTCTCCCTCCATGGAGATAACACTGGTCTCTTCTAGCCCACAGGCGCCACCGTCAATCACGGCATCGACATCAGATTTCAGTAACTGACTGATATCATACGGATCACTGAGCGGATAGTCGTCACCGGGCATCAATAGTGTGGTGCTCATCATGGGTTCACCCAAGCCAGCCACCAAAGCCTGTGCGATAGCGTTGTCCGGCACCCGAATACCGATCGATTTACGCTTGGGGTGCAAAAGACGCCGTGGAATCTCGTTTGTGGCCTTCAGAATGAACGTGTACGGACCGGGTGTCAGAGATTTGAGCAGCCGATAATTGTGATTGTCGACTTTGGCATAGGTCGATATGGAGGACAAATCCTGGCAAATCAGTGACATGTGATGGCCTTTATCCAGCCGCCTGATCCTATAGATTCGCTCGAGCCCTCGCTTATTGTCGAGCGTACAGCCGAGTGCATAACAAGAATCCGTGGGGTAGACGATGACACCACCTTCACGCAAGATCTCCAACGCCTGATTGATCAGCCGCACTTGAGGCGTCTCTGGGTGAATTTCGAAATACTGACTCATAGGTATCTGTACGGTCTTAATTCTTCAGGCGGCAACCCGGCCCGGCAATGATACAATTTAGCACCCGACGTATTGTTAAATCAGCCGACAGTTCACACTGCGTCTTAACAACTGTGTTTGCTGAGCCAAGGCACGCCTTACTGAGCACGCAGTTTACCGAACCACCGGCTACAATACTCTCTAATTGCATCGGACTCGCAATGAAATTTCTGATCGACTTCTTCCCGGTGGTCTTATTTTTGATCGCCTATAAATTCACCAACATCTATACCGCGACGTTGGTGATTATTGTCGCCTCGGTCGTGCAGATTGGTGCGTACTGGCTGATCACTCGCCGCTTTGAAAAAATGCATGTGATATCGGCAGCGCTTTTCATCGTGCTGGGTGGGCTCACCCTGTATCTGCGTGACAAGCGGTTCATTATGTGGAAGCCGACCATTATCAACTGGTTATTCGCGGCAGGCTTTGTCGGATCAGCTTTTATCGGTAGCAAACCGATTATTCAGCGCATGTTGGGCAGTCAGATCGAACTACCAAATATCGCCTGGAAAAAGCTCAACTGGGCGTGGGTGGTGTTTTTCATTGTCTCAGGCCTGGTTAATCTGTATTTTGCCCAGCGCTATATCGTCGCTCAAGATGCGCTCACTGCCGCTGCACCTGAAATTACTTCAGAGCAATTAGAAGATCTCGACTGCTCTATCGGATTCTCGGAAACCGCCCTGCCACTCTGCGAAACCGCCCGTCAGAAGGAAAAAACCTGGGTCGGCGTCAAGGTGTTCGGCCTCATGGGCCTGACTTTTATCTTCATCATTGGCCAAACCATCTTTTTGATGCGCTACATGAAGGAAGACGAGAATCCAGATGACCCAGATACGAACAACGAAGCCCCTACGTAGACGGTTAAAAGTTATCGCACAGTGTAAAAATCAACCCCATCAGGGCGGATACACTTGAATCGCGCCCATATCCCGCTATCTTCTTAAAATACATTTATTCAGGTCCCCCTCATGCAACGAACACTTCTAGCGCTCTGTACTACCGCCCTGCTTTGTACTGCCGGGTCAGCATTGGCTGACGGCACAGATTCGCCGACCATTGCCACTGTCAACGGTGAAGCCATCACCGCCATCGACAGAGAAACACAATCAGAGCAATTCATTGCTCGAGGCCAACAGGCGAATGATGAGCAAGTGCTGGACGAACTGATCAGTCTGGAATTGATGCGCCAGGAAGCCGTTAAACAAGGCTTGGATAAAAGTCCGAAAATGGCTGCAGAAATGAAAATTATGCGCGCCAGGGTATTAGCCAACACACTGCTTAACGACTTCACCAGCACCATTGATACAAGCGACGAAGCACTAAAAGCTGAGTACGAGCATCAGGTGTCACTGTCGAACGTTGAAGAATTCAAAGCGCGCCACATTCTTCTTGAAGATGAAACTAAGGCAAAAGAAATTATCGCAGAGCTTGATGGCGGCGCTGACTTCGCAGAAGCTGCGAAAAAGTACTCTACCGGCCCTTCCGGTGAAAACGGTGGTGATCTTGGTTGGTTTGATTCCGCCGCCATGGTGCCCGAGTTTTCCGCGGCCGCTGCTCTACTTGAAGTCGGTAAATACAGTGCAGCTCCTGTTAAAACAGAGTTTGGCTTTCACATCATCCAATTAGACGACAAACGCAGCAAAGCACCACAGCCGTTTGAAACGGTAAAAGAACAGGTTCGCGGCATGTTAATGCGCAATAAGGTTGCCGAGTATGTCGATGCCCTGCACGCAGCGGCAGAAATAGAAAAAAAGTAAGGTAACTATTCAGGTCGCACCTGTCGCATCCTCGGCCGTTGTCAGGAAAAAGCTACCAGAGACTGCATAAAAGCAGTCGAAGGTTTCATAGTTCTTTTCCAACTAATGGTGACAGAAATAGTAACAATACCCGGCGCGCAAGTCAGGGGATATCCCACTTGCGCGTTGCGACTTAAAACGCCTTAATTCGCACCTGTTAAACACTATTTAAAACACTATCTTCCCCCCCCATAGCCGTCATTCCTGAGCTTCAGGTAAGTAGCGTACAACGTCGGAAGGCAAAAGCGACGTATCGCGGAAACCCGACGCGTAAGCGAGTGGCACGCCATATTTGCGCAACCCCCTACTTCTGAAACGTCGATCACTCGATAGGACAGCCACAACCAACAGAAAGAGAAATCCATTTGTGACTGGTTGTTCGGTAGATGCGCGCTTGGCGCTTGTCAAACATCAGCTGCTCCATTCCACCTAGGGCATCACGCAAAGCGCATCCAACATGCTCGCACCACTGCCAATCATTACGCGCCGGTTTCCGTGGTTGTGTCGAACTTTAACTCTCTACAACTGAGGAAGCATCACATATACCGGCCTAGTTGCGAGCGCTAACAACCATACCCGCTTTAATTTCACGCTATAGATTCAAATAAAGAAAGCTGACCATTTGTCTCTGGTGGCTTAAAGCGACTACAGTCAAGCTCAAAGTCCCTACCGACAGAAATACCGGTACGCTTACAAGCCGACTCAAATCGCTGTTTGATAATATCTGCCCTCGGCCCGCTACCAATCATTCGTGACCCGAAATCGGCGTTATTCAGTTTGTCGTCGCGAACGGATCGGATGGCTTTCATAATTCGCTCTGCACGCAACGGATAGTGAATCGCCAGCCACTCCGGGAACAACTGCTGCAACTCATGAGGCAGGCGCAATACTATCGCATAGGCCGCTTGTGCACCCGCCTCAGCAGCAACTTTAACTATATTGTCGATCTCCTCTTCGTTTAGAGCCGGTATCACCGGAGAGACGGAAACCCGGGTAGGGATGCCGGCATCACTCACTGCTTTAAGTGTTTGCATCCGTCTGGCAGGAGTGGTTGCTCGCGGTTCAAGCTTACGAGCGAGTGCTCTATCCAAAGTGGTCACGGTGATGCAAACCGATACCAGATTCTGCTTAGCCATTTCAGTAAGCAGATCCAGATCTCTTTCAATTAAAGAAGACTTGGTGATCAAGTAGGCAGGATGCCGCGCTTCAAGCAAAACTTCTAATATTTCTCTGGTAATACCCAGCTTTTTTTCCAGCGGTTGATAGGCATCTGTGTTCACTCCTATTGCCACAGGCTCACATTGGTAGCTTCGCTTTGAAAGCTCTTGCATTAACAATTTTGCTGAATCGCGCTTTGCATACAAGCGAGTTTCAAAATCTAAACCGGCCGAATGCCCCAGGTAGGTATGAGAAGGCCTGGCAAAGCAATAGATACACCCATGCTCACACCCACGATACGGATTTACGGAACGATCGAAGTGAATATCCGGAGATTGATTGCGAGTAATGATGGTACGGTTTGTATCGTTACGCCATTGCGTTTGCACACGCGTTTCCGGCTCGGCATAAGAACTCCAACCGTCATCGATATCATGATGACGATCTGCTTCAAAGCGACCGGTCACATTGCTAACCGACCCCCTGCCCCGACGCACAAGTGGTGTTTCCCGCATGAGCAAACTCACTGCTGTATATATAACCAGTATACCGCTACACCACAAAATCTCAACTATCGTTTAACCCTATAAAGATTGGGTTTTATTACTTGAGTTAAGTGTGGCGTCCGTACACGGCAAGCCACTCAAAAAACACCCACCCTATTCAGGCTCAAGATACTCGATCAGTAACTGCAAACTATTGGTATTGCGATAGTGATTCACATCGAGTCGGTACACTGCACGAAAGCGCTGGGTCTTAGTCGCTTGTACCTGTCGATTAAATGCAATAGCGGGTACGAGACGCTGACCGTTAGCTCGACGAATCATCATCCGGCTGTGTGCATTCCCCATTACTCTGACTGACTCGATAAGAAAGACATCATCAAACTGCGGCGCCGGGAAAGCCTGCCCCCATGGCTGTAAAAATTGCATTAGCTCGGCATTTTCAAGACAAATTTCATCATCCTCAAGCTCACCATCAGTAAGCCATTCACGCGCCGGCGGCCGACCTTCAAGTTTTATGGCCACGCGCTCTGCAAAGGCTTTAGAAAACGCTTCAAAATCAGATTCCGCCAAACTCACACCGGCCGCCATCGCATGGCCACCGAATTTTTTAAGCATCCCCGGACTTGAAGCAACGATCTCCATCAAAATGTCGCGAATATGCACATCGGCGATAGAGCGCCCAGAGCCTTTCAACATGCCGTCAGCAGACCGGGCAAACGCAAACACTGGCCGGTGGCAGCGCTCTTTTATTTTGCCGGCGACAATGCCCACCACACCTTCGTGCCAATTCGGGTTGTAGAGTGCTATCGCGGGCGGCAGTTCGCCCTCTAGTTGTTCAATCAGACCGGCCACTTGCTCATCGGCCTCCTTGTTCATCCCGGCTTGAATGGTTCGTCGCTGACTATTGATTTGATTCAGCTCGGCCGCGAGTTCCGCCGCTGTACCTGCATCCTCTGCTAACAAACATTCAATGCCCACGGTCATATCTGCCAGACGGCCGGCAGCATTCAATCTGGGGGCAATGAAAAACCCGAGGTCCTGGGTCTGGCATCGGCCTTGTGGGCGACTGGCAATATTAAACAGCGCACGAATGCCCGGGCGGGTAACGTCAGCGCGGATACGCTTGATTCCCTGATCAACAAAAATACGATTGGTACGATCGAGTGGCACCACGTCGGCGACTGTGCCCAGTGCCACCAGGTCAAGATAGGAGGCCATCGCGGGGACCGGTAAGCCTTTTTGCGTAAACCAGTCTGCCTTTTGAAGCCTGCGGCAAAGCCCGACCATGACGTAAAAAATAACCCCCACACCACAGATATTTTTTGACGGAAACTCGCAGTCAACCCGATTGGGGTTCACTATGGCATCAGCTTCAGGCAATACTTCCGGCGGCAAGTGATGGTCAGTCACCACCACAGTGACTCCCGCGGCTGCTGCCGCTTTAACCCCTTCATTGGAGGCCACGCCGTTATCCACTGTTAAGATGACATCTGGCTTTTCACGCAACGCGACCGCCACAATTTCTGCTGATAACCCGTAGCCGAATTCAAATCTATTCGGTACCAGGTAACTTACATTAGCACCACTTGCACGCAATACATGCGTAGCGAGCGCGGTACTGGTGGCCCCATCTGCATCGTAGTCACCGACGATAAGAATTTTTTTATTTTTTGTCACCGCCTCGGCCAGCAAGCCAACGGCCACCTCGTAGTCAGCCAATTGATCTGGCGCGGGTAATTGATTGTTTTTCAGCAGCACTTCATCTGCATGCAGTAAGCCACGACCCGCCAACACCCGCCCCGCCAGCGGCTTTTCATGCAACTGCCCTGCAACACGTTGATCAAAACTCCGGCGCTTTACTGTATCTATTTGCATAGCGTTCAATACACCTTGCCTGCATTATTCAAGAGGATTCCGCCTTCAGGTTCAATAGCGCCAAGCAGGTCGCCCGATCGCGTGAGAAACGTGGCTCGCCACGTGCCGAGCAGGATCGAGTGAGATGTGACGCGATAAAGGACTCTGAGGTCGAATAGGCAGAGTGCTTTGATAGGTACTCGATGTAGATAAGGGCAATACTCTATAAATGTAGTCATATCTTCATTTCATCTTGCTGCCTGATGAACAATGCAGGCTAGGCTTCATTAAGCTCAGCATGTTCACTAACAGGTACAAAAGAAGACAGCGGAAACGGCTTGCGCCACGCCTTGCGCCACACCTTATTTTTAACAGATGCCTGCACTTTAAAGAAACGATTATCGCCACACCAGATAACAATAACCGGCCAATGATCAGGCCTTAGATTCTGCCATAATAATGTACCAATATTCCTCTCTAACGATTGCAAATCATTTTTGTAGGATTGCTCGTCAGCTCTGGCAGCACTGACTGCTAAATTATTCACTACAAACAACATCGCTTTGTTTTGCGCACTCAGTTTATCCAGGTTCTGCAGGTTCTGCAGCGAATGGCTTTTCACACCGCAATAGCTTGCCAGGCTTTGGGTGTAAAAATCGTCCGTGGCCACTTCAACCAAAGTTTCCGGTGAGTCTGCATTACACAGCCCTTCGCCCCATAACCACAACGTGTTCACGGGCAGCTCACCACGCGCTTCCCGCGCAGTGTTCACCGGATGCTCAAACAGCAGCATCTCAACTTCAGCAAGCTTACTGCGCCACATTCTGGCATCTGATCCCACCGGTCGGCAGTCAGCTACATCGCGCCCGATCGCTGCGCGCAACGGCATAGTTTCAATATCGGGCAGTGTTTTGAAGTGGCAGTACCATCGATGCGGTGCTTTATATTCAAAGCGCATTCCGTCTTCGGCAAAGTGCTCATTCAGTGTTCGCAGCAAAGCGCCCGCCTCTTCACTATCAAGGCACAAAATTGCCGGGTCTGAGAGCGTTGCATTGTTTATGTCTATTTGCTGATACGCAGGGTCAGATCGCAGCACGTCGGCAGATCGCTGATTGGGAAAATCGATCTGATGGGTTAGAAATGCCGCACAGGAGTTCTTTTGCTGTGGCTGCAGACTGGCCATAACAAGATCTTCCAGACTATCGATTCCGGAGTCATCGCGAATAACCTCAGCCAGGCCGAGCAACTGAGACAGTCGACGGGTCTCACTCACTTTTAGCTCTGTGGAGAGCGAGGCCAGTAACCCAGGCACCAACAGCAGCGCGCCTCCAGCATCGATGGCACTTTTACCTATCGCGCTCGCAGTATGGATGTTGTCGTCCCTTTGTCGCTGGTCTTCACCAGGCGGTGTCACGCGCGCCTTTTTAATTGTAGTCAGCCATTATTTTCACTTGTTTGATTAATTGGACCCGATCGGTCAATCGCTGCCCATTATCGCAATATTCGATCTGTGGCGGGTGATTTAGCATTTCAGCAATAGCAATCCGCACAAGCTCTGCTATATCCAAGGAGAGGTTTCGCGCGAAATGTAAATTTTGTCATCGACTTGACGTCAACAGCACCGGGAATCACCAATAGGTGACAATACAACGTCACAATTGGCCGCCCCTTTGCATCGCAGTCAGCCTCAGAAAACTCAGACTCTACACACTGACGTAATCAGGGACGAAGAAAATGTCAGCTCTAGACTTAAACAGATGTGGCCTTCAAGAGTGAAGTCCTGCCGTATTACGAACCCGAGGATAACTCGTTGAACAACAAAAATAATTCGTCCCTCAACTGGTATCACGCCACGTTGGTGGGATTTGCCTATGTAATTACATTTTCACCGTCAAGCGCTTCTGCAGCACCGACAATGCCGAGCACGGATGATACAACATGGCGATACCAGTCTCCGCCGCAGCCCGGCTGGTCGAATATCAACGGTTCATGCGACACAAGTTCAACCGCTACTTATGGGTTGGAGGCATCTTCCGGCGCGTTTAACGATCCGGCCCAGGCGGGTTACCTCGATCCGGCTGGCCCGATTCCAATCGCAGGCCATTCGCACTTTGCCTCATGTGGTACCTGGTTAGCCGGTGAAGGCGCACAAGCAACTATCGATGGCCTGACCGCTGGCGAAAATTACACAGTTACTTTTCACGTCGCAGGCTTTCGTCCAATCGCCGAAACTTCTTCACGTGATTATCAGATTGGTAATCGCTACCGAATTCAGGTGGGTGACGATTCCAGTGGATACGTCGCATTCAACTCCGCAGCCTGGATTGAAAGAACGTTTTCATTTACCGCCGAAAACGCGAGCGAAATTATAAAAATCAATGCAGAGCAAAGTAGCACACGTCGAAGTGTTACCCACTTTGCGATCGCATCTAACAGCGTTGCAGCAGTCGACAGTGATCAGGATGGTTTAACAGATACGCAGGAGATTGCCGCAGGTTCTGATCCTGCCAATCCGGATACCGATGGCGACGGTCTGCTTGACGGCGCTGAAGTAAACACACACGGTACCGATCCGACGCTGATCGACACCGACGCCGATGGACTATACGATAACGAAGAGCTCACTCTACACTCCACCAACCCACTCAACCCGGATTCCGATGCCGACGGATTAACTGACGGCACTGAAGTGATATCAACCACTTCAAATCCAAACAATATCGACACTGATGGCGATGGACTGCAAGACGGCGCTGAAGTAAACACCTACGCAACCAGCCCGGTCAATGTTGATTCCGACGGCGACACCCTGCAGGACGGTGCTGAAGTGAGCATTCACAACACCAGCCCGAGCAATCCAGACACCGATGGAGATGGTTTGCAGGACGGCGCCGAGATAAACACTCATAGCACTAACCCACTGAATGTTGATTCCGACAGCGATAGCCTGCAAGACGGCGCTGAAGTCACTACCCATTTAACAGATCCAAACAGCGCTGATACAGACGCTGACGGATTGCAGGATGCCGCTGAAGTCGGTAACTATGAAACCGACCCAACCAACCCTGACACCGACGGGGACGCATTAACCGACGGGGCAGAAATCACCCTCTACACGACCAACCCGTTAGTCACAGACACAGACGGTGACGGACTGCTGGATGGCGCTGAAGTCAATACACATAGCACTAACCCTCTGGCTGTTGATTCAGACAATGACGGGCTGACTGATGGAGCCGAAGTAGCTACGCACAATACCGACCCCACCAACCCCGATACCGACGGTGGTGGTGTAACAGACGGGAATGAAGTGGCCAACGGTACTAATCCGGCGAGCAACGACACCGATGACACCCCACCGGTAGATACTGATGGTGACGGCATCATGGATGCTGACGAAGCAGCCCTTGGAACAGATCCCGCTAACCCTGATACCGACGCTGATGGTTTAACCGATGGCGCTGAAGTTAATATTCACAATACGCTTCCTACCAACCCAGACACCGACAACGACGGGTTGCAGGATGGCGCTGAGATCAACACGCACCTGACTGATCCGGCTGTTGTAGATACAGACGCTGATGGTTTGCATGATGGGTCAGAAGTAAGCAACTATTTAACTGACCCTGCCAACCCGGATACTGATGGCGATACCCTGACTGACGGCGCTGAAGTCTCCACTCATGCAACCAATCCATTGCTTGCTGATACAGACAGTGACGGCTTATCAGATGGTGATGAATTGACCATCCATAACACTGACCCGAGCAACCCTGATACTGATGGTGGCGGTGTAACAGATGGTGCCGAGGTAACGAACGGCACGGATCCACTTAGCAACAACACCGACGACATACCGGCAGTAGACACCGACGGCGACGGCATCATGGACAATGATGAAACTGCGCTTGGAACAGACCCTGCCAACCCGGACACCGATGGTGACGGATTAAACGACGGCGAGGAAGTGAATACACACAACACCCTTCCCACTAACCCTGATACCGACAACGATGGGCTGCAAGACGGTGCAGAGATCAACACGCATCTGACTGACCCGACTAATCTGGATACAGACGACGACGGACTGCATGACGGCTCTGAAGTGACAACACATAACACCGATCCAACCCTTGGTGATACCGACGGTGATGCCCTAACAGACGGCGCTGAAGTAGCGACCCACAATACCGACCCAACCAACCCCGACACAGATGGCGATACACTGCAGGACGGCGCTGAACTCACGACTCACAACACAGATCCTAACGTCGTTGATTCAGACAGCGATGGTCTCTCTGATGGTGATGAAGTGAACACTCACAGCACCGACCCACTCAACCCGGATACCGATGGCGGCGGCGCTATCGATGGTGTGGAAATCACAAACGGCACCGACCCACTTGCCGACGCCACTGATGATCTATCCACTGGAGATACCGATGGTGATGGACTAACGGACGATGTCGAAGCCACTTTAGGCACTAACCCGGGGAACCCTGATACGGATGGCGACGGCCTGCCGGACGGTGCCGAAGTAAACACTCACAGTACTGATCCCTTGTTGGTTGATACCGACGCTGACGGACTGGCAGACAACGAGGAAATAGCTACCACTCTGACCGATCCGGCATCAGCAGACACTGATGACGACGGTATCAACGACGGTCTCGAAATCAACACCACCAATACCGATCCGAACAATCCTGATACAGACAACGACGGGCTTACGGACGGTACAGAGGTTGACACCACCAACACCGACCCTGCGGTAGCAGATTCAGATGGTGATGGTCTTAACGATGGTGCAGAAGTAAACACTTCGACCACTGATCCATTGAACCCCGATAGCGACAGTGACGGGCTAAGTGACGGTGCTGAAGTTAATACTTACACCACCGACCCGTTAAATCCGGACACAGATGGCAGCGGCGTAAATGACGGTGAAGAAGTGATCGTTGGTGCTGACCCGCTAAACGGCGGAGATGATATTCTTGACTTGGACGTCGATAAAGACGGCATTCCAAACTCAGTCGAAGGCAGTGGTGACAACGATGCCGATGGCATCGCCAACTATCTTGACCTTGATAGTGACAACGATGGTATTCAAGACATCATTGAAGCCGGTGGTCTAGACGCTGACAACGACGGCAGAGTCGACAACTTTGTTGACGCCAATTCAGATGGACTAGACGACGGTGTTGCCGCAATACCATTGCCAGTCACAGATACCGATGGTGACAACATTGCCAACTACCTTGATGTTGATTCAGATCAAGACGGTCTGAGCGACATCTTTGAGGCAGGTGGTAGCGATAGCGATGACAACGGCCGTGTTGATGACGGCACCGACGCCAACGGCGACGGTTGGTCAGACGTCATCGCCGCCGCCCCGCTTCCACTGACAGACACAGACCTGGACAATGATCCAAACTATCTGGATCTTGATAGTGACAACGACGGGCGTTTTGATCTGGTTGAAGCCGGTGGTGCAGACAGCAACAATGACGGCTTAATTGACGCCTTCCTCGATACGGATGCTGATGGCATTCCTGATACTGCCGATTTTGACATCATTCAGGGTGCAGATATCGACGGTGACGGAATTGATGATAGCGCCGATGCAAGTATCACTTTAGGCGACGACACGAACAACAATGGTATTGATGACAGTGTTGAAGCCGACGTCGATGCTGATGGTCGCAACACCGCGGTATTAAGCAACGTTGTCTTTCCAGATACCGACGGCGACGGCGACATTGATGTACTCGACAGAGATGGCGCGCCTGCATCATTAATCACTGGTGTCAGCGGTGGTCCCGGGTGCAGCATTGTCGATGGCAAATCATCACGCTTTGATCCGCTATTGGCCATGATGGCAGTAGCGAGCTTCGGTCTGATTGGTCGAAGAAAAGTTAAGCCAAAGAAGTAGTCACTTCACAGTGGTGTTAACACCGAGGGGTGCGCACTTAGCGCACCCTTTTTTTTGCTGATCAGGAAACCCAACTTACAAAAGAGCCCGGCCCATCAGCAAGAAAGCAGTACACCAGACCTATTCACGCGGGCTTTGATCAACCCATATGAGCTCGTCTGTAGCGAACCCCAACTCCTCTGCTTTTTCTATAAACAATGCTTTCTTCGCATCACTCACCGTCGGAGTGCGCGACAAAAACCATAGATAGTCAAAGTTATTACCCGCGACAAAGGCGTGTTGGTAGTCATCAAGCTCAAATACAACATAGGATCCATAGAACGGACCAAAGAAAGATACCAGCAAGTGCCCGACATCACTGTCGGATTTAAATTTGGCTTTGCCCGTTGCCTCCTGCCACTTTTCTTTTTTTACGGAATAACCACGATTCTCAACGGTTACCGAACCTGGATTTCTTAGCGAGTACTCTGCCGTTACATTACTGAGACCGCGTTCAAAGCGATGGTCCAGACGAGCAATCTCATGCCATTTACCCAGGTACCGATCAAGTTCAAACTGATCTACCGGCTCAACCCCTTTGGGCAATCCGGTGCAGCCGCTCAACAAAACCGCAAACAACACTAAAATACGCATGGGAGGATCTCTTTCAAGGGGTAACAGGGAACCGCGCTATGTAATGACATCACATGTGAATGAAGTGTGAATGCCGCGCCCGAGCGCCTTCACGCCTCAACCACAGGGTGAGCGCTAGGATATCTCTATTGCTGTGTTATGTTTTTAGAAGCTTCAACAATGTACAAAGGCAACCCGCAGCAAGGGCCTGTCCGGGTTAACTGTTGGTTCTAACGCAGAAATACAACATCAGGACGCCAAATACCATACCACTCGCTACATTGCGTAAAAATTGCAGAGTAACAACACTTAATGCAGACTCTCCCTCAATCAGCACAATCTCTAACTATTCGAGCCGCTATGCAGTCAATAGAACACACAAGAGTTCTTCTAGTAGAGGATCATCGCGATCTGGCAGAGACAATTGTAGATTTTCTCGAGACGATGGGTTGCATCGTAGATTACGCAGCCGACGGATACTCGGGGCTTCATCTGGCCAGAACACAGAAATTCGACGTGATACTGCTTGACGTAATGCTGCCAGGCATAGACGGACTGGAGCTCGCCCGCAAACTGCGGATTCAACACACGTCCAGTGTGCCGATCTTAATGACGACGGCACGGGATGAGCTCAACGACAAGCTCGCAGGCTTTGAAGCTGGCGCTGATGACTACCTGGTCAAGCCATTTGAATTACCCGAGCTCGTCGCTCGCATCCATTCACTCATAAAGCGAACTCGCGGTCACCTCGCAACAGATATTCTCAAAGTGGGCGATCTGGAACTCAATCCCTCTACCTTGATAGCGACTCGCCAGGACACCACGCTCACTCTGACGCCTGCAGGCTTCCAGATTCTCGCCTTGCTGATGAAAAACGCACCCAATGTGGTGCCCAGAGAAGACCTTGAGAACGCACTATGGGGCGACGAGCCCCCTGCCAGTGATACACTACGCAGTCAGATCTATAAGCTACGCAAGCAAGTAGACAAACCTTTTGACAAGGCGCTTATTCATACAGCTCAGGGCTCGGGTTACCGATTACTGACAGAGAGCTAACGTGGTCCAGATGAATAGCGCCAGCTAAGACAGGCATTCCTACTCATTATGTTATTACCCATTTTTGCCATCGTCATCAGCCTGGCTCTACTGGCAATCAGTGCCGACAAATTTGTTGATGGCGCGAGTTCTATTGCATTCCGCTTTGGCATCTCACCATTGCTTATCGGTCTTACCATCGTGAGCTTCGGTACCTCCGCACCGGAAATCATGATCGCTGTGATGTCGGCGACTGCAGACAACCCCGGCATTGCCATAGGCAACGCACTCGGATCTAACATTGCCAACATCGCGCTGATACTCGGTATAGCCAGCTTGTTTATACCTCTGCCCGTCGCGTCTACTGTCCTGAAGCGCGAGTTACCGTTGCTTTTGGCTGCCGTCTTGTTCTCTTGTGCGTTACTTATCGATCTGCATCTGTCCGTCGCTGATGGTATCGCACTTATTGTCACCCTGCTGCTGTGTCTGGTTTGGCTGGTCTATCAGGGCAAGACCGTGCCAGATGACATTATCGGAGAGGAAATTAAGGACAATGTAGAATCTCAGCCGGCAACCAATAACGCGCTTTTCATTACTGTTGCAGCTCTTGTCGTGCTACTGATCAGCTCAAAAGCATTGGTGTGGGGCGCCGTTGAAATTGCTCGCGCGGCTAATGTAAGTGAATTGATGATCGGGCTTTCTATTGTCGCCGTGGGCACCAGCTTGCCTGAGCTTGCCGCAACCCTTGCGTGTGTTATGCGTAAGGAATACGACTTAGCCATTGGCAACGTCGTTGGGTCCAATCTGTTTAATGCACTGGCAGTATTGGGTATCGTCGCCCTTCTATCGCCAGGCGATGTCGACATCATGGTTCGAAATCGAGACGCGGTGGTTCAGATAGGCCTCACCATCGCATTACTGGTTTTTTGCATAGGGCTGCGTGGCAAAGACGGCAGAATAAACCGCCTGGAAGGTCTGGCATTTGTCGCCGCATTCGTCGCCTACCAATGGTTAATTTACCTACAGGAAGGCGTGAGTTAAACACTTGCCGTTTGCACAACGCCGTCGCAATCGAACGGCGTGAGCATCAAAAAAATGATCCTGAGCACTCCGGTGTTTTTTCGATAATGCGACCTTGCACAATATATAGCGTCACTTTGCTGATCCGTGTTACAGCTAATCCCATGATAAACAAACGAAATAGATGAGAGCTCATGATCTCGCTCCCCACATTTACATTGTGCATGAAATAAGGAAACTGTTTTTAACGACAGGTCATCGTATTAATAATGCCCGGGTTCAGCCGCTAACCGGTCGCAGCTATTCGAACCAAGGTATACGTCCTGAGACATTTATCACCAGCAAAACTGTACAGTGCACTACTTCTGAGCACCCTAATCAGCGCGTGTGGCGGACAGGATCACACACCCGGCACTGCCATCGATGAAACGCAAACAGCGGCCAACGCGGAGCAAATTCCGACAGTTGATTCGACCAGTGGACAAAACACGCAATCCACTGATGAGGATTCTGCAGTCGCGGTGACAGAGGAATCTGTCACTTCGCTTCTGCCACACAACTACTCCAACCAGGATATTCCGTTTTACATACTGCGCGACAACACCACAAACAATATCATCACAGACGCTGGTGCTACGCTTGGTCGAGTTCTTTTTTACGATAAACGCTTGTCAAAAGACAACACAGTGTCGTGCGCAAGTTGCCACCAGCAGGAACTGGCATTCTCAGATAGTGCTGTCGTAAGCACAGGGGTCAATGGTCCGACCGCTCGACATTCCATGCGCCTTGTCAATGGGCGCTTCTCAGAGGAAGTACGATTCTTCTGGGACAAACGGGCAGATAGCCTCGAAGAGCAAACCACACAACCCATACGGGATCACGCCGAAATGGGATTCAGTGGGTCCAACGGTGACCCGGAATTCACGGCACTGTTAGAAAAATTATCCACCACTCCTTACTATGATTCATTGTTCGTTGATGCTTTCGCTAACAATGTCATTACCGAAGAAAGAATGCAGAGTGCTCTGGCTCAATTCATTCGTAGCATTCAATCCTTTGATAGTCGTTATGATCAAGGCCGTGCGAATACAAACAATGACCAGGCAGCATTTGCCAACTTCACTTCAGAAGAAAACGAAGGCAAAAGACTTTTCCTCGCGCGTCCGGATTTTAACAACGAATCCCAAAGAATTGCAGGCACCGGGCTCGGATGCCAGGCATGTCATCGTGCGCCCGAATTTGATATCGATCCGAACACCCGAAACAATGGTGTGATCTCTGTGGCAGAAAACCCTGTAGCAACAGATACCACAAACACCAGGTCCCCTACGCTTCGCGATCTGTTTTCATCTACAGGGCAGTCTAACGGTCCCTTCATGCATGATGGCTCACTTGCCACTTTTAGTGATGTGCTTGATCACTATAACAACATCACAGCAGACAACAATAATCGCGGCCTCGACAATAGACTTCGCGGTAGTATGCGCCAAGGCAACATTCAGGGTACCGGGCAAAATTTACTGTTGACACAGTCAGAACGCAGCGCGCTGACGGCATTCATAAAAACCCTTAGTGGAACCACCGTTTATACAGACGAGAAATGGTCAAACCCTTTTGACGAAAACGGTTCGCTGGTTTTGCGTAGATGATGCAAGCGGTCAGTGCATCTCTTAAAAACGAAGCCACACCAATCCGGAGCCAACCACGCTACTTCAAACCGAGATTGAGATAGGGTGTGAGAAATGCTGATACCTCCTTGCCTAAGACCCCTTCGGTAACTGTTACTCCCGCCGCTTTCAACAAAGCAATACCACGCCCGTTGTTTCTTGAATCCGGGTCGTGCATCGCCACCACCACATGACCGATACTTCTAGAGATTAACGACACTGCACAGGAAGGTGTGCGCCCATAAAAAGAGCATGGCTCAAGCGTGACGTAGGCAATCACATCATGCAATGACCCTGGAGTACTTTGAAGAGCCATCGCCTCAGCGTGATGCCTTCCCGGCGCTTGCGTAAAACCTGTGGCTACAACAACGCTACTCCTAACAAGCACGCAACCGACTGGTGGATTGGGCAGACAAGATGGCAATACCTGTGTCGACTGCTCTAGTGCGAGTGCCATAAACTCCCCATGCCCTTTAACACGCATCATTCTTTCTCGCATGAAAAATCCCATCAGGCCCAGAACAAACGCACCTCTGGTGCAGAGGGCGATAGAGTTCAAATTACAGCAACTCATTGAGTTCTGTTTTTTAACTGTTTAGACCTCATCACGGCACAATCATTTTTCCTGTGGCAATCTCTCACCACTTGCAAAACGCTCTTTTGATAGGTACCCACCGTCGAACGAAAGCGGACGCGCACACAAAATACAGGACGTAACGTGATGACCCCGTTCACACTATTACATAGCTATCGCGTGTTTAAGGCCAATAATCGATATTCCTACCCCATGTTTTTCTTCATGATGGGTACGCTAAAAAACACTTGCCAGATCGGAGCGGTGACTATTTGCGCCTGGGTTATCTATACCGCAGGCCATAACCAATTAACAACTGGCGACTCAACCTTAGCATCGTCGACATCACATGCTTCATCTCCCACCACAATACTATCACCAGTGGAAATTCCAGCAGTAGCATCACACGGGATGCAGAACTCAAGACAAATCACCGAATCAACCCGGCTTAAACCGGTAACTTCAGGTGCGCTACAGCACACAGAATCAGGGCTCCATGGCTCAAAATGGGTGTTTAAACAAGATGAAAGAATGTTCACCATTCAATACGCCTCTTCCCCCGACATAGAACTCATTACCCAGGGTGCGCGGTCATTTTCTACCTCAGATGCAGTGGCGGTGTTTCCTTTCAAAAAGAATCGCAACAAACAGATGGTTTATGGATTCTCAGCCGGCATTTACGACAGTGTGAAAAGCGCCCAGCTCGCAATTGCCGCTCTACCGGAAAGTACTCGAGCACTTGAGCCCTGGATTCGACCTATCGGTGAATTACAGGAGCAAGTAGCCAGAACACTGGAACGTTAAAATACCTTGTTGAGCAATCTCTTTAAAGCGCCTACTCAAGCCTTATTACAAGCGGCTACAACACCATTGCGCAACAGTGCATCGTAGACCTCGTCGCTCACACCAACAGCATTCAGTATCGATCTGCTATGCTCACCGCATTCAGGCACAGGACGGGTCACCGATGCACGCTGACGCTGCTCTCCGAACTCAAGTGGCATACCCGGCAGTAGCGCTCGACTGGCAGCCACAACGCCCGCGTTAAGTAACTCAATGTCCAGCAAACCACCGTTTTCCTGTAATTGAGGGTGTCGCCATAAATCCTCCGGCTGTCCTACTGGGGCATACGAAACATCTGCATCAGTACAGCGCTGCAGCACAACTTCATAGGGGTGCTGAAGTAAAACTCTCCTGACCTCAGGCAACATCCAACTGCGGCAGGCCGTACGCTGAGGATTAGTTTGCAATCGCTCATCACCGAACAACTCAGTTAAATCAAATGACTCACAAAACCGCTGCCACTGTGAATCACTGGTGACACCTATGAAAAGTTGTTTCTCATCCACTGTATCGAATACGTCGTAAATACCCCAGGCCCCCTGACGCGCCGTCATCGGCGGTACTATTTCACCGGTGGCTGCACCGCCGGCCATATGAGATGCCATAAGAAACGCTGCTGATTCAAATAGTGCACTGCCAACGCGCTGACCACACCCGGTAGAGTCACGCTCTCTTAGTGCAGCAAGTACGCCGGTCACGCCAAACACAGCACCAAGAATATCGACAATAGAAGCACCTGCCCTGAGCGGCTGCCCGGCAGGCCCTGTCATGTAGGCAAGGCCGCTTTCGAACTGCACTACCTCATCAAGCGCTGCACGGTCCTGCCAGGGCCCCGTTAGAAACCCCTTGAGAGACAGGTAAATCAATTTACTGTTTATCGCTGACAACTGCTCCCACCCGCAACCCAATCGCTCCATTGTGCCCGGACCATAGTTTTCAATAACAACATCTGCACCTTCAACAAGTTGATGCACCAGTGCCTGACCCTGACTGGATTTAAGATCGATAGCAACGCTTTGCTTGTTGCGATTAAAGGTTGAAAAAAAGCCCGCGGCGAATCCATTTAACTGGCGAGTTTTATCACCACCCGGCGCGGGTTCTATTTTGATTACCTCAGCACCGAGATCGGCCATCACAAGCCCTGCGCAGGGGCCCATAATAGTATGGCTGAACTCAAGAACACGAATACCCGCTAACGGTGACAGACCGGTTTCAGACATGGTAAGTCACCCGGGGCAACGCACCAGCACGCAACAAAGCACTGGGCAATTGCCTGCCGACAACGTGTTCAGCCAAATGCCCCGCTGCAAGTAATGCATCAAGATCAACACCGGTGGCAATACCCATCTCTTCAGCAAGCAGCACCAACTCCTCGGTGGCAATATTACCCGGCGCACCCGGGTGGGCTGCAAACGGACATCCACCCAGGCCACCTACCGTAGTGTCAAAACGATCAACTCCCTGAGTGATTCCTGCATGAGCGTTGGCAATGCCAAGGCCGCGCGTATCATGCAAATGCAATCTGATGGCTGTATCCGGCCATTGGCTGCGAACCGATGCGACGGTCCGGGTAATTAACGCTGGGTTCGCCCAACCCATGGTATCGGCCAGCGCAATTTCCGTGATGGTGCAATCGGCCTCCGACGCAATGACGTGCCCGTCTCTGATCGCCGCGAGCACATCAGTGGTATCAACACGCCCCTGAAAGTTACACCCGAAGGCGGCCATTACACTGATTTTACTCACGGTGATATTTGCATCCAAATGGGCTTTGGTTTGTTCACGCATTTTTTGCAGGTTTTCAACGCGACCGCGTCCAAGGTTTTGAACGCAAAAGGCCTCTGACGCTACCACGTGGACGGTGCCAGTCAATTCCAACTTCTGCCGCTGCATCAGC
>CALISD010000013.1 GCA_938041955.1 uncultured Granulosicoccaceae bacterium
GCGTTGGTATGCCAGTGAGCGTTGTCGTCCGGCATGTCAGCCGTATAAATATTATTAAATCCAAAGGGCACATCCAGCGCATAGTCCATCTTAAAGGTGGTGAATGGCGCGTATTCCAGTTGATCTGACTGAAAGCTCGCACCTGCTGAAAACCATGCAACTTTGGTCGCCGACGGCGGCTCAACCGCTACAACAAACGGCCCGTGGATTCGACTCCATGGTGTCTCCGGCGTGTATGAGCCTGGCTCTACTACAAGGTGTTTGTATAGTTCGTCCCGGGTTGAAGTGTCTGGTTGAATTTCCATTACTTTCGTTTGTAAACCGTAGTGATCACCGGTGCGGAACTCGAAGCGATTGCTACCCTGGCGCAACGATGGCAATGACGCTGGTGCAAGCTGCACCCAAGTGGTCATTTTTAATGAACGCACAACGGCTTGTTCCGGTTCACCATTTAATTCAATTTTAAACAAGTAACCATATTTGCGTGCGACCTGCTCTGTGAGGTCAATGAATGAGCCGTATACCGGTTGCCATGTGATGCCGTTATCTAGTGAAACACTGTAGGAAGCGCCCGATGCATCTAATTCAATCACTGAGGCACCAAAGTCATCACCGGTGGTACCACCTTCGCCTACCGTTGGAACTATCACGTACGGGGTGCGAACTTCAAAAACTGCATAGCCGGAGCCTGAACTATTTAGCGATAAACCATTGGGCCCGGGCGTTATGTTTTGTGAGTCATAAACGCCATCAATGAAGTCAGTTGACTGTAAACGTAGGTCCGGCGCATAAAGAAACCTGCCGTTGCCGTACGTGTGCGTGGTAAACGAGTCGTGCTTTGACTTCGGACCACGCGGTTCAGTTTCAATTAGCTGTTTAACGAAAAAATCGTTTTCATAGTTTGGATGATGTGACCATCGTCCACCTTGTGGTTGCCACCAACGGGTAAAAGTCTCACCCTGACGCAGAGTGAAGTCCATCGTGTGACCACTTTGATTGACATCATAGCGCTTCGGAAGTGTGGTAGCTTCATAGATACCGCGCATATCATTGACGTTATCTTGCGGGAAGAACCTGGGTCCGCTCGGTCTGTCCCAAAGGGACAATTCGTACTGCGACGACCCTATGTCAGCCAGTGATCCATCGTCACGACGAAAAGCTGCTCGCAGGTCCAGATCAAGGTAGTGCCAATCATTGTCATAAAAAACTTCAGTAGTTACGTGGTCAAAGTACGGCACATCGACCACTCGAGCTTTACCAAGCCCCGCACCTTCCCAGATACCTGCCATTACCGGACCGAACACATCGCAGTATCCAACGCTATAGACGTTGATCATTTTGACTGGATCACGTACCAGGCTATATTCATACAGATCTTCCGTTCCCTCATAAGCACCCAGGCCCATGGGGTATAAACCGGTTCTGTAGTCGGTAAGGTAATTGAACATCTCCCACGCTTTGGCATCGCCTGATAGATCACGCCAGCGCGGATACTCTGCGAAAGTTTTCATGCTGTATGCATCGGCGTTGTGTTCTGAAACAATTCGCGGTGCGTAAGTACGAGCTTCTGCAATAGAGGTGATCTGCAGCATGATGGCAAAAACAGACCCGGCCAATGCTTGTTTTTTGCCCAAATTCCCGTACTTTTTCAATGTAGTGTTACTGTGTGATGGATATACCCCCATAATTGCTTATTTAGCGGCGCTACAATGATAACGGCTTCGGTCTTTCATATTTGATTGTCCTGTATCTCAATTCATGCGCTGTATGAAGACGGGGGCATGTACAGTTACTGGAACAACTTGATCAAGTTAGTTACTTAATCTTTACGAAGCGCTGAATTGAAGGGATTTTCATCCATAGCACCCCCTGCTACCGGGGCGCGGCACTATCGACCTGTCCGTCGCAGTGTTAGCAAGATGACTATCAGAAGACCAATACACTCATCGCCTCAAAGCGGGCCATAGAGATGACAAACCGTTTGCTGTGGGTAGCTATGCTCTGTGTCCCCCCCCTTCAAACGAATAAGATCAACTGCGTTCCGGAATGTCTATCAGCTTGCCGCGTGGAATTTCTGCCAGCTTGTCGTAGAACGGGAGTTCAATTAATTCGGCCGGTTGCATTGAGCCATCGCGACACCCCACCACGACAGACCTCCCTACCCCTGCCGTATCCATCAGCGCATAACCGATACCGCAACCCAAAAAGGGGGATGTGGCACCTGCAGTCACCACACCTGCTCGTTTACCGTTGATCTCAACACCTGCCGAAATCAACGGCTCGCCGGACGGACAATTAATACCGAAGTGCCGGGGTTCTTTTGACGCACCGGCCAAAGCCTGTTTACCAATGAAGTCGGTTTTATCTTCGTCGATAAATCTCCCGAGATTGACGTCGTACGGCGTTGTTGTTGCATTGAAGTCAGAACCGGCGTTTAAGATCCCCGCCTCTATTCTGCGTATATTCATCGCATCAAGACCGAAGATTTCCAATCCAAAGGGCTTACCGGCTGCCTCAAGATGTTTCCAGAGTGCATCAGCATCATGATGAGCTTCCGTGTAAAACTCCCAACCCAGTTCATTCGTGTACCCGGTACGCGAAATGACAACATTCTGACCACCAAATGAAACCGTAGCGATAGCAAAGTAACCAAAGGGTTCGGGCATACCGTTGTCACTGGCGGCTTCCAATACTTTTAGTGCGTTCGGCCCCTGCACCTGCGATACGAAGACATCAGGGTCGCTGATACGAACCTCCATGCCTGCCGCGTGCGCCCGAGCCCAGCTATAGAAATCACCATCAGCCTGCGCGTACCAGAACTTGTTCGGCTCCAGCCGTAATAAAACCCCATCAACCAATAAGCCACCATCCTCGTAGCAGGCCACGCCATAGCCACACCGCCCTACTTTTAAGTTGGTGATATCCTTTGTGAAGAGATAGTCGAGCAGCTTTTCGGCCTCCGGTCCTTCAAACTGCAGCGGGTATTCCCCGGTATGCAACACGGCTGCTCTTTGCCTCAATAACCAATAGCCATCAACAGTCGAGTGATCATCGAAACAGCAGGCCATTTGGCGTCTATTGTAGACACAGTAGTGCGGACCTTTAGGACGCTCAATCTCGTGGTAAGGATGCCGGGTTAACGAGTAATCCCAACCAGCGCCAGGCATGGTTGTCACTAGATCTCTTGTTTTGCCGTCACTTGATCGCATTGTTATTCTCTTCGTAGTACGTTTATGGATTTGACTATGTCATCAGTTTTACTGAAAAACCTATGGTGAGCAAGGATCTGCGTTTACACCGTTGATATGTTGGACGAGCGGTATCGGGCCTTGCTCACGCGGCGGGTTACCTTCATCGCTATAACCCGACGATAACTATTACTTTTCAACACTCCGTAGCGTACGAAGCATGGCAAAAGCAGTCGGCAGCCGTGGATTAATCTCAGGTAGCCCGCTGCGTGAGCAAGGATCTGCGTTTACACTGTTGATATGTTGGACGAGCGGTATCGGGCCTTGCTCACGCGGCGGGTTACCTTCATCGCTATAA
>CALISD010000014.1 GCA_938041955.1 uncultured Granulosicoccaceae bacterium
TCAGCTCGGTTTCAACTCCCAGCAAATGATCCGGCAATCTAAGCGACAACTGATAGGAGGCATAACAGGAGGTGTAAACGAATCCACTGACAAACACCAGCAACGGCATTATCAGCCGCGGCGCTTTGTGTTTACAGATGCCGACAGCCAGCGACAACAATACAAGCAGCAATAACAGATGAGGCGGGGCTGGCAGCTCAGGAAGAAAGGCAACACAGCACAGTGATACAACGAATACAACAGAATGCACTAACACAACAAACTTCACATACAACGAGACGGCATCCTACCATGCAGCGTCTACGACGCAACCAACTGGCGGCCTAAGTGTCCAGATATTCTCTTTGCAGACGACCGCCACTCAATCGGTAAATCGTGCGCATACGCGCAGCAAGTCTGGTGTCATGCGTCACAATTATAAACGCAGTGCCAAGCTCGCGATTTAGTTCGAGCATGAGATCATAGACATAGGCCGCTGTTTCTTCGTCCAGGTTGCCGGTTGGCTCATCTGCCATCACCAGCTTAGGGCGATTAATTAACGCTCTGGCGATCGCTGCACGCTGCCGCTCACCCCCGGACAACTCAGATGGTTTGTGGTGTAGTCGATCACCCAAGCCCACCTTGCGCAACAGATCAATCGCTGCCTCGCGGGCCTTACGTGTGGACTGGCGCGCAATCAGCAACGGCATGGCGACATTTTCTACTGCGGTGAATTCCGCTAACAGGTGGTGAAACTGATAAACAAAACCGAGCATGTCAGCACGAAGAAAACCACGATCTGCCGGTGACATTCGATTAATGTTGTGTCCGTCTATAGTGAGCTCACCTCTGTCCGGCGTATCTAGCCCGGCCAGCATATGTAGCAAAGTACTTTTGCCACAACCTGACGACCCAATAATGGCAATCTGTTCCGCTACCTCAATCCGCAAGTCAAGACCGCGAAGTACGGAAAGTTCCTCACCCCCTTGCTTGTAGACTTTATCGATGCGTTCAGCATTTAACACTGGATAGTTATTCATAGGCGAGTGCCTGCGCTGGCTCTGTACGGGCAGCACGCCACGCAGGATAAAGAGTAGCTAATAGCGTGAGTATTATTGCCAACGTTGCGACCTTCCAGACGTCAGCATAATCAAGTTCCGATGGCAACACACTGATGTAATAAACGCTTGGGTCAAGAAACCGGGTTTTAAACAACCGCTCTATAGCAGGCACCAACGTTTCTACATTGCTTGCCAACAACACACCACCCACTACACCCAGTACAGTGCCGATAAATCCGATCAATGCACCCTGTATCAGAAACACCATCATGATCGAACGTGGCGACGCACCCATGGTTCGCATTATTGCTATGGCAGACTGCTTATCAGTCACCACCATCACCAGTGTACTCACGATGTTAAAAGCAGCAACAGCAACAATTAGAGCAAGAATCACAAACATCACTGTCTTTTCAGTTCTGACAGCCCGGAAGAAATTAGCATGTCGTTGAGTCCAGTCACTGACCCAGTAATCTTCTGATACTTCAGAGGCGAGATCACGCGCCACTTCCCGCGCAGCAAACATATCTTTCAGCTGTAGACGAACACCGGTGTAGCCCTTGTCCATTCTTAACAGTGTTGAAGCATCATCCGCGTGCATTAGTGCGAAGTTGCGATCGTACTCAAACATACCTATTTCAAAAATGCCCCGCACCGTGAAACGTTTCATACGCGGCAGCACCCCCACTGGAGTGACACTCGCCTCCGGGGTAATAACGGTGATTTTGTCGCCTACCACTGCCTGCAGAAAATCTGCTAATGCGCTGCCCAGAACAATGTCAAATGATCCGCTGGTTAAATCATCCAGGCGCCCCGCGATCATCTTGCGATCAATATCTGACACTTTGGGCTCTTGATCAGGCAACACGCCACGCACAACTATGCCGGTCACTTGCTTGCCCTTCACTACCATCACCTGACCTTCAACATACGGTGCTGCGCCGACCACTTCCGGGTGATCGACCGCGGCACTTGCCAACTGCTGCCAGTCTTTCATTGGCTCGTTGTACAGCGTGATGGTGGCGTGCGATGCGGCGCCGAGTATCCGCTCGCGCAGCTCTTTTTCAAACCCGTTCATCACCGCCATCACGGTGATTAAGGCAGTCACACCCAACGCAATACCGAGTATTGAAAGGAGCGATATAAAAGAGATAAAGTGATTTCGGCGCTTGGCGCGCGTGTAGCGAAGCCCGACAAAAAGTTCAAAGGGTTGCAGCATAGGAATTTAGATTGGTTCCGGTAACTCTTTCCGGGCGGGAGAAAGGCAGGAGTCTGTGATATCCCACCGACCATAACATAGCACAGGCACTCGTAAAAACCGGATCGCATTACCGGACAGTCTAGTTCATCGTTCAAGCCTCATGCCGAAACACCGCGGCTACATATACAAGACCAAAAGGTGGCGGTATAGTTTCCTGAACAAAGGAGTTCATCATGAATCTGCTAGTGCTGCAACACATCGATTGCGAACACCCGGGGCAGTTACGGGAGTACTTGAAAAAGGATGGCGTCAATTGGCAGGCGGTCGAATTAGACGCTGGTGAGCAGATACCGCCACTGCATGATTACGACGCCATGTGGGTGATGGGCGGCCCGATGGACGTATGGGACACCGAGGAACACCCATGGCTTATCGCAGAGAAAGCCGCCATTCGAGAATGGGTACTTGAATTGAAACGACCCTATCTGGGCTTATGCCTCGGCCACCAGTTACTCGCAGATGCGCTTGGCGGCAAGTGCGGAAAGCTTGACCCGCCTGAAATCGGTGTGCTCGACATTGAACTCACTGACGCAGGACGCCGCGACCCGATCTTTGCCGACATGCCAGACACCCAACGTGCGTTGCAATGGCACTCGGTCCAGGTCACCGAAGCTCCGGACAATTGTACGATTTTGGCGCAATCGAATGTCTGCGCTAATCAGGCAATGCGCGTAGGAGAAAATGCCTGGTCTATGCAATACCACGTTGAAGTTGAACCCGACACTGTCGAAAACTGGTCAGCCATACCGGCCTATCGGTCAGCCCTTGTCAATACTTTGGGTGAGCACGCACTGCCTGAGCTACTGGCGTCTGCGACCCGTGAACTTGATTCATTCGCATCAAATTCGGAGCTGTTGTATCGTAATTTCATGGCCTCCACAAGGTAGACCCATCACCTATGGCTGACATCGAAACCATTGTCATTGGTGCAGGCGTTGTTGGACTTGCAACTGCTGCTGCACTTGCAGCCAGTGGGCAGGAAGTAGTGGTGCTGGAACGCGAAAAAACTATCGGACAAGGCGTGAGCTCACGTAACTCTGAAGTCATACATGCCGGTATCTACTATGCAGCGGGGTCACTCAAGGCTCAGTTGTGCGTGCGTGGCAAAACACTTCTATATCGCTACTGTAGCGAACGCAATATTCCGTACAACCGCACTGGCAAGCTGATAGTCGCCACCGGCGAGGGAGAGATAGAAGCCCTTAAGACACTACAGCTAAAAGCGTTCGACAATGGCGTCGATGATATAGACATGATCAGTGGATCAGAGGCGATCGCACTGCAACCCGGACTGAAATGCGTTGCAGCGCTGAACTCACCGTCCACCGGTATCATTGACAGCCACGCCCTGATGATCAGCCTGCAGGCAGACATCGAGCATCACAAGGGGATGGTAGTATGCAATAGCGAAGTGCGGTGCATTGATGTAAAAAATAAAACCTTACAGATCAGATTGGATGACGGTAGTGCCGTAACAGCAGGAAAAATAATCAATTGTTGCGGCCTGAATGCAGTGCCCGTAGCGCGGACGTTGGAGGAAATTGATAAGGCCACTATTCCTGATGCAAAATTCGCCAAAGGCAACTACTTTAAACTAGCGGTTAAAGCCCCCTTTACCCAATTGATCTACCCGGCCCCTGTGGTGGGCGGGCTGGGTATACACCTTACAATTGATTTAGCCGGCCAGCAGCGATTCGGGCCGGACGTAGAGTGGCTAAACGAGGACCACTTTGATTACCAAGTAGACCCCTCACGGGCGAACTCATTCTATGCCGCTATCAGAAACTATTGGCCAGACTTGCCAGATAACTCATTGGTGCCGGATTATGCAGGCATTCGGCCTAAAATAGTTCGCAACGACACCATCAATATTGACTTTGAATTCAGCACTGAGCAACATCATGGCGTGAGTGGTTTAATAAACATGTACGGCATTGAATCCCCGGGGCTGACATCATCACTGGCAATAGCCGAGTTTGTTCGAGACACTCTGCTATAAGCTATTCGCAAGTATCCGTTGAAGTAAAAATACCATTGGAGCCGCAAGTGCCGATACCTTTTACAGAAATAGTAAATAGTCTGCCAGCAACGACGCCATTTGTTGGACCTGAAACACTTGAAAGGCAACAGGGGAAAATCTTTCGCGCTCGAATTGGCGCAAATGAAAGCGCCTTCGGACTCTCGCCGGCTGCAGCGATGGCAATGCGTGAAGCCGTGGCAGAAAGCCATCTGTACGCAGACCCTGAAAACTACGATTTACGACAGGCTCTGGCACTCAAACACGGTGTGCATATGGATGAAATTTGCGTCGATGCAGGCATCGATTCACTGTTGGGTCTGACGGTTAGAATGCTACTTGAGCCCGGGCAAAACGTCGTTACCTCACTTGGCGCCTATCCCACATTGAATTATCACGTCGCAGGTTTCGGAGCGAACCTTGTCACGGTCCCATACAAAGACTTCCATGAAGATCCGGAAGCGTTAATCAACGCTTCCGCACAACACCACGCTAAGCTGGTCTATATCGCCAACCCTGATAACCCTATGGGTACATGGCACACAGCGGAAACCATTTCGCAAATGATAGCAGACGTTCCCGAACACTGCGTATTGGCTTTGGACGAAGCCTATACAGAATTTGCCGAAAACCCGATTGCACCGCGCATAGATACCAGTAACAAAAATGTGATCCGTTTTCGCACCTTCTCCAAGGCGTACGGAATGGCAGGTCAACGTATCGGCTATGTAATAGCTCACAAGGACATCATCACCGGCTACAACAAAATCAGAAACCACTTCGGCATTAACCGGGTAGCACAGAAAGGCGCACTGGCAAGTGTTCAAGACGCCGACTTTCTGCCGATGGTCAGAGCATCAGTTTCTGCTGCACGTGCCCGCGTCACAGAGTTTGCGCAGGGCCACAGCTTCACAGTTGTGCCATCGAATACAAATTTTGTGGCTGTTGATTTAGGCTCCACAGAATCCGCAACACTGATGATTTCTGAACTCAACAAGAGACAGGTCTTCATGCGAATGCCGGGGGTTGCACCATTAAATCGTTGCATTCGCGTCGGTCTTGGAACAGATCGCGAATTTGAGGTTTTTACGCACGCATTTAACGAAATTATCAAACAGAAGAACTTTGTCAGAGGGTAAATGGCACCGACGCAGCGTAAGTCATACTTTGAGCATTAAATAACCAGATCAGGCAATTTATAACAAAATTTCGCGTGAGACGAGGCGATGTAAAATTGTGACCGCATACACACTATATTCAAATTATGTGATGTGGTTCCGTTGCTAAAGACGGGGATTATTTCGACAATGCGGACTCCGAATTTTGCCTACCTGAGTACCCGGACGTGATCAGTTTTTTTTGCAGAACCTCTTCTTTTATTTTTCTTCTTTTGACTACAATCAATCCAGCAACTGCGCAAGATATTTGTGTTGTTAAAGGCGATACGCTCACCACAGCCAGAAGCACCTATGCTGCGCAGTGTGATGTTCGACGTGTCGATTGCGACCCATTCAATGGCGAGTGGTATTGTGCAAGCTACGGCATGTCGGGCTCAACCGCCCCTAACTTGACTATTCAATCAATTGCCATGGCGCCATTGCCTGTGACCCCTGCTCCGATTGAGCCATTACCGGCAATCCCTGCCCCGATTGAGCCCGCCACTCCGATTCAGCCATTTCCGACGACCCCTGCAGCGCAACCAACACCTCGCCCCGCAGAACAGCCAATGCCTGTCAGCCCGGAGCCACCCGCTACACCGGCGACCGCTAATCCGACCAACACTTTCGACAAAAACCCTGCTGACATAACCGATCTCATCTTAATCACCGGACAATCCAATGCATTAGGCGCCGGAACTTCGTACGATCAATCACTCGACCGACCCAGCAGCAACGTATTCGCGTTCACCAACAATGGCTGGCAAGAGGCTGACTTGAAACAAGTCTGGGACCTGAACTGGCATCCCCGCAATCACCCCGACACCGATCCATCGAACAATTTTGCCATTCACTTTGGCAAATCGGCAGCCGCCAGAGATGACTCCAGAGTCATCGGCTTTATACTAGCGTCGAAGCCAGGCGCAAAGATTAGTGAGTGGGATTATCAAGGTGACTTTTATAACACCCTGCAGGCCAAGGCGCTGGACGCTATAAACCAGTTGCCGCACAAGAATTCGATTGACGGCATATTGTGGCACCAGGGTGAATCTGACGGAGTGGACAAGCAATATTACACTGACTCTCTGTACTCACTCATCTACAACCTTCGCAACGAAGCCTGGGTAAATTCACGAGCACCTTTCATTTGTGGTGAGACTAAAATCAGATCGGTAAATAACAGGCTCAATGGCCTCAATCGAGATTCGGACCCGAATACAGCATGTGTTCCGGCAGAAGACTTGAGCACGCTGGGCGATGACAGACACTTTGATGCACCAGCGCTCAGGACACTCGGTGCCCGCTATGCAGACGCATACCTCAGAATCACACCTTAAACAAGTTCTTTTTCTCCATCATCCCTACGCAATTGCGGTAGCTTGTCTGCCGCAATTGCTGATTAGCCGGCGCGAGTAACATCTGCCGGAGCATCGTATCCGTGATCTGACCCAAACGCCGGACTGCAGCATTATGCGGCAGCCAACTATGGTAAAGTTCCAGCGTTTACACCCGCATCAGCAATATGTCACATCCTCTGGTTCTCGATCACCCTACGAAAGCAAGCGCCCACTGGGGCAAACTGTATGGAAGTGCCAGCGCACTTGCGATTGCCGAACATGCACAAACGGCCGAGCACCTCACATTGGTGGTCACTGCTACCAGTGCGGATGCATTCCATCTGGAAGATGCGCTGCGATTCTACGCAAAGAATCTGACCATCCTAAACTTCCCTGACTGGGAGACTCTACCTTACGACCTGTTTTCACCACATCAGGACATTGTCTCGCAGCGGCTGAAAACGCTTTATCAGCTGCCGAACGTTAGCCACGGTGTACTAATACTTCCGGTATCGACTTTGATGCAGCGTCTCTGCCCTGCTGCCTACATCGATCAACAAGCGCTACTCATTAGCACCGGTGATGAGCTTCCAATGGATGAGTTCCGCACCAAACTCACCAACGCGGGATACAGAAACGTCAGTGAAGTATCAGAGCACGGTGAATTCGCGGTGCGCGGCTCCCTGTTTGATCTATTTCCGATGGCATCTGATAAGCCGTTTCGAATTGACTATCTGGACGACGATATCGACTCAATTTTTCAATTCGATCCTGTTACCCAGATTGCAGATACTGCAAATAGAATTGATCGCGTTGAATTGCTGCCGGCGCGCGAATTCCCAATGGACGAGAAAGCAATTACACGTTTTCGACAAGGCTTTCGTCAGCGATTCGAATCAAGCAGAGAAAGCCCGGTATACCGCGATATTAGCAACGGTGTGGTGCCGTCAGGCTGTGAATACTACATGCCACTCTTTCTTGAAGAGATGGTGACTATCTTTGATTACCTCAGCAAAGACGCATCAGTCATCCAGTTAGGCGACTGCGCGTCCGCTATGCAAGAGTTTACAGAGCAATTGCATGAACGCTACGAACAGCGCCGCTATGACATTGAGCGCCCCGTGCTACCACCTGAAGAAATCTTCATTGACAGCACAGAAGTTAACAATCGAATCAAACAACACAAAAGAACCAACGTCGCACCGGCTGAACTTCCGGACTCCAAGACAAACTACAACTTCAACACGGTAGCCCCCGGTAAATTTCCACTTACCGTACGACTGGACAACCCAATAGGGCTGCTGCAGCAATTCCTCGACAGCTTCCCTGGTCGAGTCCTGTTTGTTGCTGAGTCTGCAGGTCGCCGTGAAGCGTTTATGGAAATGCTGATCAGCAACAATGTATCGGTGATCGGCGTTGATGGCTGGCTGGAATTTTTACAAAGCGACAGACAATACTGCATCTGTGCAGCACCGCTTGACGACGGATTGGTTTTACCCGATGCCGCAGGCAACGGAATTGCCATGGTCTGCCAGGCGCAGGTCTCGGGCACAGGTGCAGAACAAGCCAGGCGTCGACGCAAGCGCACAACGCGGGATAGCGATGCGGTTATTGCCAACCTGGCCGATCTTTCAATCGGCGCACCCGTAGTGCACATTGATCATGGTGTGGGTCGCTACATCGGCCTGGTAACACTTGATGTGGGCGCGGCAAACACCGAATACCTGGCGCTTCGCTACGCCAAGGAAGACAAACTCTACGTACCAGTATCCTCACTGCATTTAATCAGCCGTTATACCGGAGCGTCTGAAGAGTCTGCACCGTTACACCGACTCGGCGGTGAGCAATGGCAAAAGGTAAAACGCAAAGCGGCACAAAAAGCTCATGATGTTGCAGCTGAGTTATTAGAGATACATGCGCGCCGCGCCGCGAAGGTTGGCTTTGCTTTTAAAGAAGACACCAATAACTACGCCGTATTCGCAGAAACATTTCCGTACGAAGAGACTCCAGATCAAGAGCGGGCGATTGAAGAAGTCGTCTCCGACATGCGCTCCGCACAACCAATGGATCGGGTGGTCTGTGGAGATGTAGGTTTTGGTAAAACAGAAGTGGCCATGCGTGCCACGTTTGTAGCGGTGGACGGCGGCAAACAAGTCGCGATACTTGTCCCGACGACGCTGCTTGCACATCAGCATCACCAGAACTTTCTTGATCGCTTTGCCGACTGGCCGGTTCAAATTGAATGCCTGTCCCGATTTAGAACAAAAAAAGAACAAGACGAAGTACTTAGCAAACTTAAAACAGGTGGTGTCGACATTGTTATCGGCACACACAAATTATTGCAGAAGAGCGTCGTGTACAACAACCTCGGCCTGGTAATAATTGATGAGGAACATCGCTTCGGGGTACGTCATAAAGAACACATGAAAAAGCTACGTGCGGAGGTAGACATACTGACGTTGACCGCCACACCAATACCTCGCACGTTAAATATGGGACTGTCCGGTTTAAGAGACCTTTCGATCATTGCCTCACCTCCACCCAATCGACACCCGATTAAAACATTCGTCGGGGAATGGTCTGATACGCAAATCAGGGAAGCCATTCAACGTGAACTGGCACGCGGCGGCCAGGTGTACTTTCTCCACAATGAAGTCAGCTCCATCGAGCGTATCGCACGTCAACTGGCTGAAATAATACCGCAGGCCACCATACAAATTGCACACGGACAAATGGGTGAACGCCAGCTTGAATCCGTGATGTTCGATTTCTATCACCAGCGCTTTAACGTTTTGCTGTGCACCACGATCGTTGAGAGCGGAATTGATGTACCTACTGCGAACACAATCATTATCAACCGTGCAGACAGACTGGGCCTGGCACAACTACACCAGTTGCGCGGTCGCGTTGGACGATCACATCACCGCGCCTATGCCTACTTGCTCGCTCCGCCCAAAAAATCGATGACCAAGGATGCGGAGAAAAGACTCACTGCCCTCGAATCACTCGAAGAGCTCGGCGTGGGCTTTACCTTAGCGACTCATGACCTTGAAATCCGTGGTGCCGGCGAACTGCTGGGCGATGAGCAAAGCGGCCAGATACAGGAAATCGGGTTTACGCTATATACCCAGCTCCTGGAACGCGCTGTCGAGGCACTGAAATCCGGGCGTTTGCCCGATATAGACGCACCATTAGCACAGTCCACCGAAGTCGAACTCGGCCTGCCTGCAATATTGCCGTCAGACTATGTGTCGGATGTGCATACCAGGCTGATACTTTACAAGAGAATTGCCAGTGCGAAGGATTCCGGCGCGCTGGATGAACTCAAAGTAGAATTCATCAACCGATTCGGTCTACTACCACAACCGGCACAATCACTGTTCCGTTCGACTGAATTTAAACTGCAGTGCCAGAAACTGGGGGTTAAGAAGCTGGAAGCTGGCGCGAGTGGCGGAAGGCTGGTGTTTGACGACAAACCGAATATTGATCCGGGGCTACTCATCGACCTCATTCAAAAATCACCGCAAGAGTTTCGTTTTGATGGCCAGAAAATGTTCAAATTCACCTATGAGCTTGAAGAACCCGAACAACGTATCGAATACATAGCCGAACTTCTGTCAAATTTTCAAAAGTAACCATGACTATGACCAGATTTTATAATGCACCATACACCTTATCTCTGAAATTTCAGCTGGCAGTTCTGTTGGGTTTCTTATTCGTCTCACCAGCACAGGCTGTTGACTACGATGTAGAGATTATTATCTTCGAACATGTCCGCGACACAACGGTGGGTAGCAGCAGCACGCTGCTGGTGCCTGTGGTTCGCAATGCCCAGCAGATCCCCGAAGCGCCCACTCCGGGTTCCCCGATACAACCGCTCGGTGAATTGCGCTTGAGCGCTGAAGCTGAAAAGATCAAAGCCTCTAACAACCATCGACTGATGTATCACGGTGGCTGGAGACAAGGGGCAATAGACAAAGAAAACGCACCGTATATGTCTATTGCAATGGGACGTCGGGTAAGCCTGCTGGCAGAAAGAGGTGACGCCGACAGCATCTACCTGCGCGGATACACCAACCCGCCTGCCAACCTGGAGCAAGAGTTACGACAACGCACTATCAGTAAACTGCAAGGCGGTATAAAGGTCTGGGTTGGGCGCTTTCTGCACTTCGATACCCTGCTGTCCTACACACCTTCAGGCGCAAATTATTCATTCGCATTTGAATCTGAGCGGCGTATGCGCAGCAGACAAATGCACTACATTGACCACCCGCGTGTAGGCATCATCACCAAAATTTTTCCGGTAGACGACACAGCACCGAACTAAGACTCATCTCAGTCACGGCATTTACAACTGGAGAACTATTGTGGTTAAAAAAGGCATCAAGAAGCTTATCGCTGACGCAAATGAAGTCATCGAAACACTCCCGACCACTGAAGCTATCGAAGCTGTCAACGACGATAACTCGGTTATTGTTGACCTGAGAGATATTCGAGAGCTGTACCGTGAAGGTCGAATTCCGGGTTCCACACACGCGCCTCGTGGGATGTTGGAATTCTGGGTTGATCCTGATAGCCCCTACCACAAAGAAATTTTCGCATCAGGCAAGCGACTTGTATTGCACTGTGCTTCCGGATGGCGCTCTGCACTTGCAGCAAAAACACTTCAAGAAATGGGCTTAGATAACGTTTGCCATATTGATGGCGGCTTTAAAGCATGGAAGGAAGCGGACGGGCCAACTGAGGCGGTCGAGAAGAGGTAACAAAGTTATATACCGGCAACGCTGATTATTATTTTCAAGTCGCGGTATGGCTGCTCAAACAATTCTGATCATCAACAAAGAAGAGGTGTTGCTGCTGGCACCTCTTGCAGAATTCCTATCGAAACATGCTGATCATGTCCACACCATCTACCACACATCATTCTTCCCGCCACAAACAGATAAGCTCGATTACGTCAAAAGCGTCTTAAAAATAACAGACAAGGCGTATTGGCTAAGATATTTTGTCCGGTTTTTTCGCAATAAAGTATTCGGTTCATTTCTATTTCCAGCCAGTTGGAGAAGAAAGTACAACCTGAGATACTTAGTAAATGACTATCGCATTCCGTTCATCAACGTATTTGATGTAAACGATGAAGCGTTTATTAGAAAAATAAAAGCGCAAAGAATCAGCACCGCATTATCATTTACCTACCAATTGTATCAATCCGAAATTATTAATATTCCAGGCTTTAAGATTTACAACTTCCATCCGGGTTTGCTGCCGAACAACAAAGGTCGCTGGCCTATATTCTGGGCTATCGTTAAGGGAGACGAGCATGGAATAACTTGTCATGAGATAAACGAAAAGATCGATGCGGGTGAAATAATTCTACAGAAAAATCTTGGCAGACTTTCAGGAATGACTATTGAAGACGTGATGGACATAGTGATAAAGGAACTACCAATGATGATCTCCACAGCACTAAAAAAAATCCTGACTGATGACATACAGGCAATCATCAGTGATCAGCCAGATTTTTACGGCGATGCCCCAGACACCGAAAACATAAAAATATATTGGAACAAAGTGAAGTAAAACTGGCATTGAATACAGACGGCAGGTCACAACTCAGGGGTGCCAACCCGCAACTCTTCAGCAGTGAATTTTACTGATCACTTACTGACCCTGGCGGAGGCGATTGGCGCTTTTCACACCGTATGAAATAGGCGCCCACCGCTGGGGCATACGCGCTAAGCACCGCCACCTAAAATCAGGTCAGCTGCGCACACTACTGGAGAAGCACCAAACAAAACGCTTTTGACCTGACTGTTTAACTCATTCCACCTCCCCGTTCAGTTTACAATTCAGATTGTATTCAGACCTCCGCAGTAAACTGAACCCTCAAACATCCACTTGGCGAAATGTGAGGATCACCCCATGGATAAGAAAGCCCTGACTTTAATCGGTTCTGCCGTGTTGACCACATTGGTATCTGGCAACAGCCACGCTGGAAAAGGAAACTACTTTACCGACTATGCCCGAGTGCTTCGTGCAGAACCCATCTATAAATATGTGACGGTTCAAAAACCCGAGCGACGCTGTGAGATTGTTCGCACAGGCCATGGCAATCGCCACAACAACAATCGCCGACAAAACGGTCACCGCCAGAACAGTCACAGAAACAACGGACTGAGAAATAATGGCCATGCTGGCCATGGAAACCTTCAAAACGGCCACTCTCGCGCTATTAACCACTCAAACACCGGCAGCGCCGTGTTTATCGGCGGTGTGATTGGCGGGGCAATCGGCCATCACGTGACCCGCAATATCAACGGCAGCGGTAATGTTGGCGCGACCCTGGCGGGCGCTGCCATAGGTTCAACCCTGGCGCATACCGCGGCTCGAAATCAAATCAGCCCGCAAAGACACAACCAAAACCGCGGACACACCACCTCCAGCCACGATCGCGGCCACAACGGACATGGCAATCGCGGACATGGCAGAAACCACCAACGCAACAACAGTTATGAGCGCTGCCAAACCGTCAACGTGTCATACGAGGAGCGTCGCCGGGATGGCTACAACGTCACCTATCGATACCACGGTCACATTTTTAACACCCGCACCACACAGGATCCGGGGGATCGAATTGCGGTAAGAGTTCAAATTAAGCCTCATTAGATTGAAATACTGGCCGTTAACCTGCCGGTCAGCCATACTCGGTTATCTTAGGCGGTATGGGCGTGACGCCCGCGCACTGATTCAGTCAGACAACCATAGCCGACAGGATGAGGCCTTTCGTACGTGAGAATTTCTACAAGAACAATCGCTGTATTTTGTGTACTGTCTGCCACTGCCATCGGTGGCGTGTGTACCGCAGATGACTGCACAGAAATAGACAGCGATGGCACCATTGCCGACCTTCTGTTAGAGAATGAAGGCGGCAAAGTCCTGAAAGTTGAAGAAACTATTGATGCTCAGGGTTGTATCGAGCTGAAAGTGAGAATTTTAGTGAACGGTACAGTCAAAGCGATCACCATTCCTAACGAAACCGGAGCCTAAGCCATGCGCGTCCTTATCGTTGAAGACGAAGAAACACTACGCGATCAAATCTGCGAGCGTTTTAAAGAAGACGGATTTGCCATCGACTCTGCCGGCGATGGCGACGAAGGGTTATATCTGGCGCGTGAGATGCCTATTGATGTCGCCGTCATCGATCTGGGCCTGCCGGGTATCGACGGCATGGAAATTATTCGCACAGTTCGAGAAGAAGGTCACCTGTACCCGATTCTCATTCTAACTGCACGTGACCGCTGGCAAGACCGGGTAGAAGGACTTGAGGCGGGCGCCGACGATTACCTGGGCAAACCCTTTCATCTTGAAGAACTACTGGCACGCGTCAGAGCATTGCTAAGGCGTGTCGGTGGATTTGCACACCCCATACTTGAGTTTGATGGCATGCTACTCGAGACCCGGGAACAAAAAGTTTCTGTGAGTGGCGAGGCGGTTACGCTCACAGCCTATGAATATAAGGTATTGGAATACCTTGCGATGCGCGCTGGTGAGGTCATATCTAAACCTGCATTGCTCGATCATCTGTATGAAGAAAATACTGAAAGAGACACCAATGTTCTTGAAGTATTTGTACGTCGCCTAAGACGCAAGCTCGACCCTGAAGCCACACTAAACCCGATCGAAACACTTCGCGGACGTGGTTACCGCTTTGCGTTGGAGCGCATCAATTCTACTGATTCATGAACTCTATCTCCGTTCGCTTGCTACTGGCGGCGGCACTACTTATGGCGGTCTTCATCGGTGTAACAACACTTGCGATTCAACACACCGTTGATCAACGTGCAACCATTGCACAGCAGGAGCGAATGCACGGCCAGATATACGCATTGCTCGGCGTGACGGAGATCAACGACAGCGGCAACATTGATATACACGCATCAGACCTGCCTAACGGTCTGATGCGCCAGCCGGCATCGGGTATCTATGCTGAAGTTCGAGATACGGCTGAGCAGCAAGTCTGGCATTCACCATCGCTCACCTCCCCTATTCCAAGCAGCACTGATGGCGCCATCGGTCAGTGGATGTTTTCAAAAGAGCCTGACAATCATCTCGGCTCACTGTTTATTATGAGATTCGCGGTCGAATGGCTACTTCCGTCAGGCACCACCACTGCATATCAATTTGTGGTTGCAGACGCCAGCGACGACTTCGATCAACAACGCAATATATTCAACAGAAACCTGTGGATAGCCATGCTGTCGATGGGCGCGCTGTTGCTGATATCAATGGCGCTGGTACTGGCGTGGGGATTGAGTCCGCTACGTCGTATATCCCGTCAGTTAAATGAGATTGAATCAGGCACGCGCGAGTCATTGCCAGTCAATGTTCCGGTTGAATTGCATCCCCTCACCAGTCGTATCAACATGCTGATTGCAAGTGAGCGTGGCCGTCAGAAGCGCTACCGCCAAACCCTGGATGACTTAGCACACAGCCTGAAAACACCGCTCAGCGTACTTAGAAATACAGACACGGCCACTACCGACAATAGCAATCAACCACCTGAGCTTGCAAGGCAGGCAGATAGAATGGAACAGATTGTCAGCTACCACATCAAGCGGGCTGACGCCGGCACACAACGCTTGTTAACCTCACCGATCTCGGCAGTGGTGCCAGCAGACAGAATTATCCGCTCACTGAAGAAGGTTTATCATGAGCGTGAAATTGAGTTCATCAACGCCATTGATAAAAACGCCCAAATCCGCATTGACGAAGCAGATCTTATGGAAATATTCGGCAATCTGCTTGAAAACGCGTGTAAATACGGGGCACAAAAAATCCGTCTGCACAGTAGCCGTAACGACAGTGCAGTGTCGATCACCATTGACGATGATGGCCCGGGCTTTCCTGAAGGCATGCACGAACGGCTGTTAAAACGCGGTGTACGCGCGGACACACAGATCGAAGGACAAGGCATTGGCCTGTCCATAAGCCGTGAGTTAATAGAGAGCTACGGGGGCACTCTGCAATTGTCCGACAATCCACAAAGTGGCGCCAGAATCATAGTCAGCCTACCAACAGGTAAATAGCCGCCCATTTTAGTTGTGTAGCGTTTGTACTAAACTGACCTCCATTGATCTGCATTACAACCCGGATCTGGCTCTCGAAATTAAACGGATAAATTTATGAACGACGCTGTCATCGTCTCAACCGCCCGTACACCTATTGGTCGCGCATTCAGGGGGTCGCTAAACAATATAAAATCTCCGACAATGATGGCTCATGCGATCAATCACGCTGTTGAACGCTCATCTGTTGCGGCCGATGAAATCGACGATGTGGTCATCGGCACCGTACTCACGGCAGGAACGGCCGGAAACAACATCGCCCGTCTTGCCTCACTTGCTGCGGGGCTTCCAGCCACAGTGTCGGCTCAGACAATGGACCGACAATGTTCTTCAGGCTTAATGGCCATCGCCACAGCCGCCAAACAAATTATGGTTGATGGCATGCAGGTTTGTGTGGCAGGCGGTCAGGACAACATATCGCAGGTGCAGCAGCACTATTTTGAGTGGATTTCAGCTGAGCTTGACCCGAACGTTGTTGCAAAGTCCGAGCACGCTTATATGCCGATGCTGCAAACAGCTGAGGTTGTCGCCAACAAATACAAAGTCACCCGCGACATGCAAGATGAATACGCCCTGTCCTCACAGATGCGTACCGCCGCCGCCCAGGAAGCCGGATTGTTTGATGACGAAATCGTTGCCATTAGCGCAACTCAAAAAATCGTCGATAAAGAAACAAAAGAAGAATCGTTCAAAGAAGTCACTCTCGCAAAAGACGAAGGCAACCGCCCTGGAACCAAGCTGGAGAATTTGCAAAACCTCAAAGCGGTCATAGACGGTGGAACGGTTACAGCAGGAAATGCCAGCCAGCTATCAGATGGTGCTTCGGCATGTGTTGTCATGGATGCAAAATTAGCAGAAAAACGCAACCTTGAACCGCTCGGTATTTACAGAGGCATGTCAGTGGCCGGCTGCGAGCCAGACGAGATGGGCATCGGCCCGATTTACGCCATACCAAAACTACTTAAGCAACACGGTTTAAAAGTCAGTGATATCGGCCTGTGGGAGCTGAATGAAGCGTTTGCCGTGCAGTGTATGTATTGCCGCGATAACCTCGGCATTGATCCTGACATCTATAATGTCAACGGCGGTTCTATTTCCATTGGTCATCCATACGGTATGACAGGTGCAAGAACCGCAGGGCATGCGCTTATTGAAGGTAGGCGGCGCGGTGCAAAATATGTTGTGGTCAGTATGTGTATCGGTGGCGGCATGGGTGCCGCCGCGCTGTTTGAAATAGCGTAGTCAACACGATAGAAGCTCGCAAATCATCCGGAGCGTTCAGATTGAACGCTCCGGGTCTTGCAGAATCACCAGCTAGTTTTTCTCTACAACCCCTGCTTCAAGTAGCAAGCCTTCTATTGCTTCATAAGGTTGCGCACCTACAATACCCTTTTGGGCGACGACATAGGTAGGCACACCGGTCACCCCATAGCTACGTGACTTACTCCAGTCATTATCGACTGCTTCTTTAAAACTACCGTTGGTCAATGCCTCGGAAGCACCTGCGGTATCAAGCCCGATAGATTTGCACAACGCCAGCAATACGTCGGTATCAGCGACATTCTGGCATTCAACAAAGTAAGCCTTAAAAAGTGCATTGTGGATCATCTCACCTTCTGGCTGAGTCTCGGCCCACTTTGCCAGTTCTTGAGCCTTTCGACTGTTGTAGGTATGTGTTCGCTGGCCATAAGGTAAGCCTTCAGCATCCATCAGGCCTTTCATATGCTTATTTTTTCCTTCAATTTCTTCAGGGCCGCAATTAAACAGTGCTTCCAGCGGTCGGCCCTCAGACGGAGTTTCCGGGTGCAGCGGAAACTGTACAAACTGTACGGCAACATTATACTTTTCTTGTATTCGCTCAATACGCACGGTACTGAGATAACACCAGGGTCAAACGTAGTCGTTGAAAACTTCTAATACAGGGGTTTCAAGCATGGTATCGATCCCTCAAAATGAAGGTTAAGCATACATTCAGTGTTTATGCATTAATAGTGTAGAGAACACTCAAGATGAAAAGCAACTTCATGCTTTTGTCATAAACTGTCTCTATCCCCATTGAATCAAACCAAAAGAAGTAACATGTTGAAGAGACAAACACAGGAACTCAACTCATATGGTTGATCAAACAAAGCGAACCACGCTCAAAATTCTAAGCGGCTCGGCGGCGGTAATGGCTGCATCTTCGTCTGTGGTGATGGCGGGCAACTGCATTTACGGTGCAGACAAATCACACACTGCAATGGAAGAAACCGTTGTACCGGTATCCAATGGAACAGAGCTGACCATCGCTCTGTCGGTTGAGCCTGAACCGACTATTCGCATGACGAACCACAGCAATAAATTACTCATCGTTCGCCATGTGTACCCTGGTATTGTGCATGCAGGTGACCAAACGTTCGATATTAATTCAATTTTTGAAAACAGCGCTTATGCGATTGGTGCAGGCACTACCCGGAACGTATTAATCAAACCTACCGCAAGCACCACAGCAGAGACAAGCTATCCAGGGCATCTATACAAAAAACAACCCCAACGCATAGCCGCGGTCACCGGACGAGACCATCAGGGAAAGCTTGCCAATTCTACCCGAAGCTTCTTTGCGTAGTAGCCTGCACGGGCAAAATAACTTGGTTGCGTCTCGGATCCACGGACGCTCATACGTACAACCGTTATTTAGCTCGACGCCTCCAATACAACCGCATCATGCACAACCATCGCAACATCCAACTCTACTTGTAACCTTTCAAGCACTTGGTGCGCTGCCCAGTGTCGACGCAATATAATGCGCTTCGACGTGCATTCAATTGCTATCGCCTCCGACTGAAGTAAAAACTTTCTGATCTTCTGCTTCAACAACGGCAACACGACATCACCCTGCTCAGTCACCACGTGATACCTGTTCGCCAACTGCGAATCATCTGGAATGTCAATGTTTCTGCCGTCTGTGATATACGTGATCGCTTCTGGCACAACGGTCGGAAGCAACGTAAATTCCGCTAATACATGAGCCGTATCTATGACCGTGATAGACCAGGCCGTTTGATTGCGTTTGCGCGCGGCTTTACTTAAGGTGAACTTGCGCCTGTTTGTAGAATACGCCTTGAATTGCCTAGTGGTTACACCGCCCTCTTCCTTTTGGTAAAGATTCTTGGTGTACATGCCCGCCACCAGCGCAGAATCAGACAGGTTTTCTAATTGCTCCACGCCTTTATCGCTGAAAGATTTGTCACGGTAGAATCGTCGCGAGATAAGTGGTGTTCTGATGGCATCAACAATTCCGAAAACCGCCATGGCAAAAACAAACGCGGTAACCGCATACTCAGTTGTTGTCATGATCAGTGGTTTTCTTTAGTCGTTTGCTCACCACCGTGCTCAGTATCAGGGCTTTGAAGCCTTTTGACACTAACACTGCCCACCCTTCGATTTTTAACGCTCAAAACGTTTAGCTTGTAGTTGTCCTCAATGATTTCATCACCGACTTCAGGCATGCGTGCTAATCGCTCCATAAACAAACCAGATACAGAATTAGCATCGAGCTCGGCTGATACTACTAGCCCCACTACTTTCTGAAGATCTCCCAGGGATACGAGACCATCGATTTTCCATTCATTTTCCCGTGTTTTGACAATATCGACCAAACTGGCAGTGGTATCGGTTTCGTCTTCTATTTCACCGACAATTTCCTCCAGGAGATCTTCCATCGTCACCGCTCCGACAAAGGTACCGTATTCATCAACGATCAACGCCATATGCGCATTTTTTACCCGCATCAACTCGAACAACGCGGGCACCTTTTGTGATTCGGGTACAACCAACGCGTCGCGACAATACTCACTGATATTCTTCCATGGCTCAGCAACACCGTTGAGTAGTGCCCTGTGGATATCTTTCACTAACAAAATACCGATAATTTTTTCATTGTCGTCGCTGTCTACTACCGGAAATCGCGAAAACTCACTGTCCTTGATCGCGGTCAGATTTCTAGCGTGATCACCACGGGCTTCCAGGCAAGTCAAAGAGTTTCGCGGGATCATCACACGCCCGACCTGTCTTTGATCGAATTCAAACAGGTTGTGGAGCATGACCGCATGGTCCGACTCAATTTCACCGTGGTCCCTTGATGTGGCTACAAGACCCTTGAGTTCAGCACCGGATAACACGTCATCGTGCCCCGCTGGAGCAACTCCCAACCACGCTAAAATGGTGTTGCTCGCTTTATTGAGCGCCCAGTTCAACGGCCAGACCGCAATGTAGGCGATATGCAACGGATAGGCGGCCCACATAGACACGGGTTCAGGCTTCCGAATCGCGAGTGTCTTGGGCACTTGCTCACCCACCACAATGTGGAGCGACGAAAAAATCAGAAATCCGATTAAAAAGGACGCTGTGTGAACTACTGATTCGGAGGCCCCCATTTTGGTGAACATGGGCTCCAGCAAATGCGCCACAGCCGGCTCACCAACCCAGCCAAGCCCCAGTGACGCCATGGTAATACCCAACTGACAGGCAGCCAGATACGCCTCAAGGTTGTTCATTATGCGCAACGTAAGGCGTGCTGTGGCACTGCCGTCGTTGGCGAGGGCTTCAATACGGAATCCCTTCGCCTTCACCAGCGCAAACTCAGCAGCAACAAAAAAGGCATTTGCTGCCAGCAGCAAAATGATAACAACGAGACTAGTTGTGGTACTCATAGACGATTAATAACGACGCTCACCAGACGAATATTGTCTCGCCGAACAGTAGCACTGACGCTCGCACGGCACCACGCATTTGATGTTATTTTTACACAATGTTAAAGCCTGCCCCGGCCGGCAAAAAGAACGGGAAAAGGCCGGATTGACGAAGTACAGACATTGGGACTCGATACACTGTAAAGGAATTGATAGCTCGTTGAATATCGGTGTTCATCAACAACTGATGCCACTGCTGTTTGCCTAACATCATGTTCGCAGCAATACTGATGACGTGTATGCCTATTCAGGTTTTGTGGCCGCACGATGCCTGGTAAGGGGCACAAGCCAGACGTGCATCGATCGCAGTTAACCCACTGCATGAGCAAGAATCAGCGTTTACGCTGTTAATCTGTTGGACGTTCGTTGCTTGCCTTGCTCACGCGGCGGGTTACCCGACCGTCTATTACTGATGATATGTATTGTATAGTTAGCCCTGTCAAATGCTTATACTTGATCTACCGGTTTGTTAGCGTCAGAACCTGAAACTGCTATTCAACTATAATTCCTACCGTCAGTCACCAATAGTGAATCAACATGCATGCAGTTATCCCTTTCACAGGCCAGGTTGAAACAGAGGAACAGAATACATGGATTGAAGCAATCAATACGCGAAGCCAACTTTGCAGGATAACGCCAATTGATCAACTCTCTGAAAACGACAAGCTAGCCGCCGAAATGGCGATAGTCGCCAACCCTGATCCTGCAACACTAAAACAGCTCCAGAACCTTAAGTGGATTCAGAGCCTGTGGGCCGGTGTCGAAACAATCTTCGCCTCCGATATCGACTCTGATATCAAAGTCGTGCGACTGACGGATCCGCAATTAGCGGAATCAATGGCTGAAGCGGTGCTTGCCTGGAGTCTCTACCTGCATCGCAAAATGCCACAGTATCGAAGCCAACAGAATGAATGCCGTTGGAACCCGCTGTCATTACAGCTACCGGAAGATTGCAACATTAGCGTTTTTGGGCTTGGCAAACTCGGCGCAAAGGCAGTTGCGCGATTAAAACTAAATGGCTTCACTGTGCGCGGTTGGAGCAGAGGCGAAAAAGCAATCGATCAAGTAGAAACGTTTCATGGCAATTCCGGGTTACACCAGATTCTGCCGTTAACAGATATCGCCGTAGTTTTGTTACCACTAACAGCACAAACTGAAAATCTCTTTGACGCCACGCTGCTGAAACAACTGCCAAAGGGCGCGTCTGTTATAAATTTCGCTCGCGGTCGTATCATCGTTGATAGCGATCTGCTTGCCGCGTTAGATAATGATCATATCGATCACGCGGTGCTCGATGTTTTTGTGCAAGAGCCACTGCCACATGATCACGCTTTTTGGACTCATGAAAAAACCACTGTACTACCACACATCTCTGCCCCCACCACGATAGCGACAGCTGCCGCTATCGCCGCCGGTAATATAGACCGTTATATTACAAGCGGCGTGATCCCGGATGCGGCGGATAGATCAACAGGCTACTAAACCACCCGGTCGTCCCGACTACAATCCTTTGACTACAATCCTTTACTGAGCATTTCAGCGATCAGCTTTTGCACATGATCCACCCCGCCCTTGAGGTTCTTTTCAATTTCACTGAAGCTAATACCGGAAGGTACTTTTCCAGCGGCACGATTGACCACCATTGCACAGCAGGCATACTCAAGGCCCAACTCCCGCGCCAGTGAAGCTTCCGGCATGCCGGTCATTCCTACAATAGTGCAGCCATCGTTTTCCATACGTTTTATTTCTGCGGCGGTTTCCAGCCGCGGCCCCTGAGTGGCGCCATATACCCCATGATCAACAAGCGGTAAGTTCAAACTCTGCGCCGAGCTGATAAGCCGGTCCCTGATGTGGGACGAATAAGGTTGGGTAAAGTCTATGTGCTCAAATTTGTCATGCTTTGCACCATGAAAGGTATGCGAACGCCCATAGGTGTAGTCAATGATCTGATCAGGTATCACAACACATTGATCCACACAATCATTGGCAATCCCGCCAACAGCCGCCAGTCCAATCACATGAGTTACACCTACTTCACTCAGCGCCTTTATGTTCGCACGATAGTTCACCATGTGTGGCGGGATCGTGTGACGGCCACCGTGCCTGGCAAGAAAAACAACTTCACAGCCATCGATCTCGCCATTGATCAGCGGGCTTGATGGTGCACCATATATTGTTTTCACCATCTCCCTGTGGTTTAGCGTCATACCCGGCATGTTGCTCACGCCGGTACCACCGATAATTGCTATTTTTGACATCAATCGCCAGCCTTGTTCAATCTAATTACACTTATTGTACACGGCTTAAACTGATGCCGAATCACAACATTCACCAAAGCCTCTAGCCTGCATTATTCATGAGGATTCGTCACTCAGCGGAAATAGCGCTAAACAGGTCGCATGATCGAGTGAGAAACGTGGCCCGCCACGTGCCCGAGCTTAATCATGCGAGATGTGACGCGATATTTTCGTCTGATGGCGAATAGACACACTGCTATTTTCAAAGTGGCCCTCCAACGACAGTTTAGACCTATGTTTACAGGTGTTTGCCTTATGTTTTCTTCGTCGCCTTGTGAATAATGCAGGCTAGGCCATTGATTCAAGAAGCTGACGAGTCGCTGCAAGCTGATTGGCATCTGGCATATTACCTCTCACCTGGCGCGCAAGTGATAAACGTCGTTGCACACCACCATACTCAAACGGCAATGCGCCTAGTTCATCAAGCGTTTTTTCAACCGCTCTACGGTTATTGCAAATCAACACCAGATCAGAACCTGCTGCAAGTGCCATCTGCGTACTATCACTGGCAGATCCCAAACCGGCTACCGCAGCCATAGAAAGATCATCGCTAATAATTGCACCGCCAAAGCCTAACTTTTTTCGCAAAATGTCAGTTAACCACACGCGGCTTAAACTCGCCGGCAGGCTATCTATGGCGTCGTAGATCACATGCGAGGACATTATCGCTGTCGCCGAGCGGCACAGTTTCTCAAACGGCAATTGATCAGATAATGTAATCGCATCATGACCACGCTTGTCGTGGGCAAAATCAAGATGCGTATCCTCAACCACACTTCCGTGCCCTGGAAAATGCTTCAGGACACTGGCGCATCCCACAGAGTCAAAGCCCTCAATTAACGCCCACGCTAAATCGACCACTCCATCGACGGTATCATGCAAAGCACGGTCGCCAATAACACCAGACAACCCCTGATCAATGTCCACCACTGGCGCAAAAGTGAAATCGATATCGCATTCAGCCAGCTCAAAGACCATTAGCGCAGCAGTATCCCGGATTGCTTTTAAGGCGGCAACGCGATCCACACTGTACTGTTGACCAAACTTTCGCATTGCAGGAATTACAGTAAATTCGTCCCTGAACCGCTGTACGCGACCGCCCTCATGATCGACGGCAATCAGTAGCGCTCCGTTGCGGCTACTACGCAGCTGTGCAATAAGTGACTTGAGCTGATTGCGGTCGTGAAAGTTGCGACTGAATAGGATTATCCCGCCGACCAGCGGGTGGGACACGATTTCCTGATCTTCGCTGCTAAGTGTCTGACCTTCGACATCGACCATTAATGGTCCGATCGGTTGTGGTTGTGTCATAGATGGGTGTCCAGCGTATATATTTAGTTGGTGTCATTCTATTGGCGGCATAGTGCCACGAACCAATCGCCTATTGGTGTTTCCGCTTGGAAACAGGCAACTTTTAATCACAATTCGAGTCTGAACCGCTTAACGGTCCGTTATACTGATTGTCGCGGTTTACGCCACGAATCATTTACCGCAGAACAGCCCTGATCAAGCAATAGCACCAATTGCGATCAATACCCGGGAGCACTGACCCATGCTCAGACAGACGCTGGCTATTGCGGCTTTTTCCGGCTGCATAATTGCACAGACTTGCCCAGCAGAAACAGTCACGTCGGCTGATCCTCACCCCATCAACACAAACAGATTCGCAAACCAGTACGAATTTGCTTTCGCACGATTGGTTTATCGAGGCAACGACGACAATGGTTGGGGGCCACGCTGGCGGGTAGACTGGCCAGAGGCAGAAACTCACTTACTGGAAGGTATTAACCGGCTTACCAGAGTAAATAACCGCAGCGAAGGCGTTTTAGTCAAACTCTCCGATGATTCTATTTTCGACTTCCCATGGATGTACGCAGTAGAGGTAGGTTCACTTTCATTAAATGATGACGAGGCAAAGCGATTACGGGAATACTGCCTGCGCGGCGGATTCTTAATGGTAGATGATTTTCATGGACCATTTGAGTGGGCTAACTTTGCCTACACCATGAGAAAGGTATTTCCTGACAGAGACATCATAGAACTCAAAGATGACAACACAATATTTCACGTACTCTATGATTTGCCGGAAAAAAAACAGATTCCTGGATTACGGCCATTACGTTCAGGAAGAACTTGGGAACGAGGCGGAAATATTCCGCATTGGCGGGCTATACTTGATGACGACGGGCGCATCATGGTAGCAATTAACTTTAATATGGATTTAGGTGACGCATGGGAGCACGCCGATTGGCCGGAATACCCGGAGCCCTACTCTGCCATGGCCTACCGGTTTGCCATCAACTACGTACTTTACGCAATGACTCACTAAGGGTGTTCCCATTTTACCACTTCAACTTATCCCAACTGTCGAACGCACAAAGCTCAGTGACGTTCCGCTACGACTCAAGTAACGCGAACAATGTGCCTCTACACAATGAAAAAATTCACTAGAAAATATGTTTGACTGGCTGCTAAATCACCCGAAGGCAGACTTTGATGCAGGTCAACTCACCTTTGCATCAACGCTAAGCCCGTGGCTGCTGGTTGCACTGGCATTGCTGGCGGCCCTCCTTTTGGGCCTGAGTCTGTGGCGCCGCAAGCAAGACTTGTCTACCAACAAGCTCTGGACCTTGTGGACACTACAAGCACTCGTAGCCACACTGCTACTCATACTTTTCTGGCAACCGTCACTGAAGATCAACAGCATCAGCGCTGGCGAAAACTCGGTGGTGGTGTTACTTGATTCTTCAGCCAGTATGCAGGTTGAATCGCAAGGGGCAAGTCGCTACGCAACGGCTGTCGATGAACTCACTACGTCGATTATTCCAGCGCTTGAAAAGCACTTCAGCGTAAAAACAGCCACGTTTGGCAATCAATTGAATTGGGTCGACAACCTCCCCACACCTGCCGGTAACACTTTTGAGCAACGCAGTAATATCAGCACAGCACTGATAGATGTGCTCGATCAGGCACGGGTCAACCCACTCACCGCTGTGGTTCTCGCCAGTGATGGTAGTGATAACTCGCAGGCGATAACAACAGCGTTCTGGGATGAACTTTCCAACTACAACGTGCCGGTTCATACCATTGGTATCGGCCGCACAAACTTGCCAGACGATACAGAAGTGGTATCCGTAGACTTACCGTCAACTGCGATGCCGGGGTCAGTGCAAACAGCGCGTGTGACAGTTCAACACGGCAACCAGGAATCTTTGAGAGTTAAGGTCTACTCAGGCGATGACATCATTGCCATTGAAGAGAGAACCCTCCCGAAAAAAGCCGGTCTTACCACCATAGATGTTGAAATCAGTGCCGAAAAAACAGGCATGCAAGCATTGCGGTTTGAGGCTGAGGCCAGCGCTTCAGACATCTCTCCACAGAACAACAGTCGCAGCCGCCTGCTGCAAGTAGCAGAGCAGAAACGCAAGGTGCTGTACTTTGAAGGCGAACCGCGCTGGGAATACAAGTTTATTCGCCGCGCCATGCACAAGGCACCAAGTATTTCACTGGTGACCATTCTTCGCACCACGCCAAACAAGTTTTACCGCCAGGGCATTGAATCACCGGAACAGCATGCCGGCGGTTTTCCGGAAACCAAAGAGGAACTGTACTTATACGATGCTGTGATCATTGGCAACGTTGAATCAGTCTCTATGAATGCTATTCAGCAGCAACTGCTTCACGACTACGTTTCTGAACGTGGCGGCACACTGCTGATGCTTGCCGGCGACAAGGCGTTATCAGATGGCGGCTGGCAAAACAGTCCGGTGGCAAAAACACTTCCAGTCTCACTGCTGAAGTCCGGCCAACCTACTTACAGCCGGGTGCACGCCAAAGCGAATTTAACCGGCGCGGGTAATTACTCGCCTATCACCCGATTCATCGCCAACCCTGCTGAAAACGAATCGCAGTGGTCCATATTGCCGGAGCTTGCGGATTTTCAACGCACAGGTGAATCCAAGCCCGGTGCTAATGTGTTACTGACCACAACCATCAACAACCGGGATTACCCGTTACTCACCCATCAACGTTACGGCAAAGGCAATTCGTATTTACTGGCAACCAGTGGCACCTGGCGCTGGCAAATGCAGCTTCCCTCTGAAGACCAGCACCATGAAACGTTTTGGCGTCAGTTATTGCACTCAATTGCGGCCACTGCGCCACAACAAATGCAAGTCTCAAGCGATCGGCAAATATACCTGGATGATTCAACCGTAAAACTGTCTGCGACATTATTCGACAAGCGCTTTAATCCGTTGTCCAATGGTGTAGTGACCGCCAACCTGACCTCTCCTGAAGGCACTAAAAGCACCGTTGTACTCGCCGCCAGTGCAGAAGAGCCAGGCATCTATAGTGTTAACGCCGAAGCGCCACAAACTGGCAGCTGGCAAATTGATATCGAAGCGCAAGACTCGGATAAGAAACTTATATCCTCATCCACAAGCTGGGTGCATCGCGAAGATGGCACGGCGGAATACTATGCTTTGGCACAGAATGATGACCTTCTGAAACGCATCGCCAGCAGTACCCAGGGCAAGTACCACTCGGTGGAAGACGCGCAATCAATCGCTGAAACACTGCGCACAGCGCGCTCCGGCATCGTTCGTGAACAAACCCTGCCTCTGTGGAATGCACCACTTTTCTTCCTGCTACTGATTGGCTTGAAACTGCTGGAATGGTTTCTGCGCTTGCGCTGGGGTCGCTTATGAACACTCTTCAAAGATTAGCGACTGCCTGCATGCTGTGCATTACTACACATGCAACGGCTCAGGCTGCCAACGTCACTGTAGTCATCAGTGGCCTCGGCGGTAGCGAAGAATACTCAGAAAAATTTAACCAGTACGCGACTACCATTGCCGATGCTACTCGCAAGATCGCGCTCACCCCGACAGACGTCATGTTGCTTCGCGGCGATGCCTCAAAGAAAGAAATCCTCATTGCTCTGTTTGACGCCATCGCTACCCGCACCGACATTGATAAATTCAGCGCTTTTTTTATTGGCCACGGATCTTTTGACGGCAGAGCGTACAAGTTTAATATCCCGGGCCCGGACATCACCGGAGAAGAGTTAGCAGAGCTTCTAAATAAAATTCAGTCAAAACAACAGTTGGTCGTCGCCTCAACCAGCGCCAGCGGCGCACTGTTAGATATTATTGATACCGGCAACCAATCCACCGGCCAGCGAATACTGATCACCGCTACAAAAAACGGTCGTGAGAAAACCGCCGTGCTGTTCCCGGAATTTATGGTCGAGGCACTCGAGGGGGCAACCGCTGATACCGATAAAAACGAAAGTATCAGCGCGGCAGAAATTTTCGAATACGCCAACCGTGCTGTTGAAAGCCACTATGAAACCGAAAAGCTGCTTGCTCCTGAACACGCCAGATTAAAAGGTGAAGCCGCAGAAGGATTTGAAATTACCCGTTATGGCAACTTACTCAGCAGTCAGGATCAGATTCCACAGGAACTCATCAGCACGCGCGAGACTCTGGCCAATCAATTAAGCATTCTTCGTTCTCGTAAGGAAGACATTGACGAAGACGAATACTTCGACACACTGCAGGATCTCATGCTGAAGCTTGCAGACATTCAGCGCCAGATTGACGATTCGTCGAAATAGAAGCGGGAAATTGACCTCAATGCTACTCGATTCAACCACCGGAAATATCGTTTTGAAACTCGCACGTCTGGCAGCAGCATCCGTGCTGCTCTGTATACCATTAAATACTTTGGCGGAAGAGTACGACCCTAATCGGGATGACCAATTGCTCGCGTGCGATCGTGTTTATGATCGCGGTAACATAGATCAGGCGATCGGTTGCTATACACCACTAAAGAGCAGCGATTCATTATCGATAGCCGCAGAGGCTACCTGGGCACTGGGAGATACCAACAAAGCCAACGAACTCTTCCGACTGGCGGTGCAGGCCCAACCGCGCAACCCGCATCTTCGTGCACGCTGGGGACGGCTATTTTTAAGTACCCACCAACCCAGTCAGGCGGCGCCACTTTTTCAGGAAGCTCTGCAGCTGGATCCGAATTTACTGCACGCAAAAACGGGCTTAGCTGCCGCCCTGTTGTCACAACCGGGGGCTGAAGCACGCAAGCTTCTGGCAGAGATTTCAATTGAGCATCCGGATGATGTCGAAACCTTGTTGATGCTGGCCCGGCTTGAACTTGAAACTCGTAACCTCGATCAGGCTGATCAGCTGCTAGACCGCGCGCTTACCAGTGCAGAGTCACAGAGCATTTCACCGCTGGACATTTATGCACTAAAGGCATCGGCAGATATGTTGCGCGATGTTGAAGACAGTGAGTGGACAAAAAAAGCGCTGCAAATCAGCCCGGCTTACGGCGATGTATTTTTCGTCGCGTCGCACTACCATCTGATCAACTACCGCTATCGCGAAGCGGTAGAGGTGTTACGCAAAGCGGTAGAAGTGCAGGAAACCCATTGGAGCGCACATTCACAGCTGGGCATCAACCTGCTACGACTGAACGATATCGCAGGTGCTAAAAAGCACCTTGAAATCGCGTATCGCGGTGACCCGTATGACACCGCCACGGTCAATACGCTAAAGCTGCTCGATACTCTGGATGAATTCAAAGACCTCGACACCACGGCCGTATTTCGCCTTCCAGGCGACAGTGACGACAGCACGGTTCCTGTAGTCATGCGGCTGCATCGTGATGAAGCAAAGTATCTGTCACCTTATGTTGAAGAGCTCACGCTAAAAGCGGTAAAAACCTTCTCTGAGCGCTATGACTTCGCGCTTGCAGAGCCATTGATTGTTGAGCTATTCCCGAATCATGATGATTTTGCCGTCAGAACCGTAAGTACTCCCGGGGTCGGCTTGTTAGGTGTCACCTTCGGCTATCTTCTCGCCATGGACAGCCCGTCCGGTCGAGCACCTGGAGAGTTCCATTGGGGCAGCACGTTATGGCACGAACTGGCCCACGTATTCACTATTGAAAAGTCCGATCACCGAATGCCACGATGGTTTACTGAAGGGGTATCTGTATACGAAGAGTGGACAACCGGTCCGCTTCGCGGCAGACACATACCCGTGGATGTACTTCAGGCTATTTCAGAAAATAAACTCCTGCCGGTAAAGGACCTGGATAGTGGCTTTGTAAGACCCACCTATCCTAATCAAGTCACCGTCAGCTATATGCAGGCCGGTTTAATATGCGAAATGATCAGCGAGTTCTGGGGCCACAACAAACTCACTGAGATGCTGGTTGAATTCGACAAGCGCAAAGACACCACTGAAGCAGTGCGAACTGTCCTCGGTATCAGCACCACCGAACTGGATCGCAATCTCAAGCAATACATAGAATTGAATTTTGGCAAAGTCATTAGCGAGTTCGACAACTGGCGTGAACTACTGAGCAGCATGCACACTGCGGTGCAATCAGACCAATGGGCAACTGTGGTGGCACTGGCAAATCAGGCCAATGAAATTTACCCTGAATATGTCGGCAATGGCACCACCTATCTCGCACTGCATGAAGCTTACGAGTCTAATGGTAACGTCGACCGTGCAGTTGAAGTGCTTGAAACCTGGTTTGACTATGGTGGCTACCAGCCTGACATGCTGCATCAACTTGCCCATCGCTTGCGTGACCAGGGACGTACTGATCGAGCAACAGAAGTACTCGAATCGATAAACTGGGTCAGCCCGAACAACATTGACCTTCACGAGCGTTTGGGTAAAGACTACCTGAACAGAGGCGACAACCAGGCGGCGATCAGAGAGTTTCAGTCGCTGCTCGGCCTGAACCCGCACGACAAATCCGATGTGTATCTTAATCTCGCCTACGCTTACAAAAACCTTAACGATAAAAAACGTGCAAAGAGAAATGTGCTGCAAGCGCTAGAACTCGCACCCTTCTTTCGGGAAGCACAAGACTTACTCGTGGAACTAACCGGAGACTCTTCATGACCGACCACCCTTCACAGACCGAGGCGGCCGCCGAAACCACTGCAAGAGATGTAGAGGACTTCCGTTACGTCGTAGACAATATCCGGCGCCAGGTCGGGCAAGTAGTCGTAGGCCAAAGTGACGTGGTCGAACACCTGCTTATTACACTGTTGGTGGGCGGGCATTGTCTGATCACCGGCATGCCAGGTACAGCCAAAACCTTACTTGTACGCACGCTCTCTGAAGCGCTGGGTCTGCAACACAACCGAATTCAGTTCACCCCCGACCTGATGCCAACAGACATTACCGGTACCGATATCATCAGTGAAGACGGCAGCGGCCGGAAGAACTGGTCGTTTGTACCCGGCCCTATTTTCACCAATGTCTTGCTTGCAGATGAAATTAATCGTACGCCACCTAAAACTCAAGCAGCACTGCTTGAGGCGATGCAGGAAGGCTCAGCGACTGTTCGCGGCACTCTGCATCAACTGCCAAAGCCATTCTTTGTACTGGCAACGCAAAATCCATTAGAGCTTGAAGGCACTTATCCTTTGCCGGAAGCACAACTTGATCGCTTCCTGTTTAACATATTGCTTGACTACCTCGATGCAGCTGATGAACTGGAAGTCGTCGCAAGATTCACCGGTGACCGTGGCACTCCTCAACCGACACCATGCACCAATGCCGAACAGATACTTCACTTTCAACAACTCGTCAGACAAGTCCCGGTCTCTGAATCCGTTGCAATGCATGCGGTTAACCTTGTTCGCGCCACGCGACCGGTGTACACCGGTGCGCCGGAACTCGTTAAGCGCTATGTGAAATTCGGGGCAAGTGTCAGAGCCACTTTGTTTCTGACATTATCTGCAAAAGCGCGCGCATTAATGGATGGACGCTACCACGTGACCCATGAAGACATTAATGCTCTGGCAGGACCGGTGCTCAGACACAGAGTACTGCTAAATTACTTCGCTGAGTCCGATGGCGTTACCATGGAAGACATCATCGGCGACACCGTCAGGTCACTGGGCTAGGTCGAATTGACGATGAACTCCAACGCTTCCGGAAACCACAAGTCGCGCGCACAACATCTGTTAAAACCAGATGTACTGGCGCGTCTGTCTTCACTTGAGCTTGTTGCAAAATCTGTGGTTGAAGGGTATTTCACGGGTCTGCATCGATCACCGCATTTCGGTTTCAGTCAGGAGTTCTCAGAGTACCGTGCGTATAACGACGGTGATGATCCACGCTTCATTGACTGGAACGTCTATGCCAGAACCGATCGCACCTATACCAAACGGTTTATCGGGGAAACCAATACCACAATAAACCTGGTCCTTGATGTCAGCGGCTCAATGGCCTACGCCACTAACGACATCAGTAAACTGCTGTACGGTAAATTTATCTGCGCCTCACTCGCCTATCTGGCGCGCAAGCAACACGATGCTATCGGTCTGACCCTGTTTGATGAAAGCATAAGAGACCGAATTCCACCGTCCGCACACCCAGATACTTTATTCCGCTCGCTGGCACTGCTCGAAAAAACACAGGCCGACAGGAACACTGAGTTTAAAAGCCAGTTACAACAGCTGGCTGGAACATTCAGAAAACGCGGTATGCTGGTGCTGGTATCTGATTTTTATTGCGACCCGCAGGAACTGTCAGACCAACTACAACCGCTGGTTCAGCACGGCCACGAGGTCGCACTGTTTCATCTTCTCGACCCGAGTGAACGCAATCCGGCAGAGCATGTCAAAGCATTTAATTCGGCAAGTCTGCTGCGTGATATTGAAACCGGAGAACAGGTCAGTGTGTCATCCGAGTTTCTGCGCACCGAATACCCGCAAAGAATTGCCGACCACATTCAAACACTAAGTGATTTATCAATGCGCAACGGCTTTCATTATACCAGCTGTCAAACTGATGAAGCGCTGAATGAAGTACTGCACCAATACCTGATCTTGCGACAACAAAGGCGCTAGTAATGCTCGGTGGCTTAAATAAAAGCTTAAATAAACGTTTAAGCAAACTAAGGGGCCCGCTGTGAGTCTACTGGCACCGCTGTTTTTACTTGGCCTGCTCTCTGCCCTGCTTCCCTGGTGGCTGCACCGATTGAGTGCCAGCAACCCGCCTCAGGCAGACTTTGGATCCTCCCGCTTTCTTGAAGAGACCATAAGCACCTCCAGCAAGAAAAAACGTACCAGATACTGGTGGCTATTGGCGTTAAGAGTGTTGTTCGTGGGCCTTTTATCGCTGCTATTTGCTCAGCCGGTGATTGAACGCTTGAGAGCCGCCGGCACATCAAACGTCAGGCATATATTACTCATTGATACTTCGTTATCACAAAACCTCAATGGGCGATGGGCCCGAAGCTTGGAAATCGCCGATGATATTCTCGATAAGGCATCAAGCGCGGATCAGGCCATCGTGATCTCTGCCTCTGATCGATTTATTCAAGCACAGGACGACGACTCTATAGAGTCTGCCAGAGTACGGCTCGGGTCCCTTACACCGCAGAACACCCGATTAGACTATGGTCGTATTGCCAGTGCAGTGGCAAGCGCTGCAGCAACTTCCGCCGATAGCAATAATCACCTGCACATTATTACTGATGCTCAAGCATCAGCCTTACCCGACCGCTTTACAGCACTTGCTGTGGACAAGGTGCAGGCACTTAACGTCTACTCAAGTGCAAGCGCAGATGACGCCAATACTTCTGTTACGGGTAAGCTGGAAGCGTCACGCAACGAGACGGCTAACATTGTCGCCATAGTGAATAACTATGGCAATAACAACGCCACGCGAACACTGCAGGTACTGGCTGATAACGTAGTATTGGCCAGCAAAGAGCTCCTCCTTAGTGCGAATTCCAATATTGTTCATCGGTTTGAAAACATTGATATCTCAGAGGCCAGTGCTCAACTCACCATACAAATAAGCCCGCAGGATTCACTCAAAGAAGATGACAGATGGCTGTTACCATTGCCAAACAAAGACAAGACCGAACTCACCATTATAGTCGCCAACAACGAGCCGTCTGTTTCAGGAACGTATGTAAAAGCTGCTATAGAGTCCGACGTCCGATTTAAAACCAGAATATTGGAAGCTGACAGATTCACTAAAAGCGATGCCGGCAATCTGATCATCGTGCCTGACGCCTCTGCCCTGTCGGACCGCGCAGCCGGTAGATTGCGCGACTATATTGAAGAAGGCGGCAATGTGCTGGTGGCTGTAGGCAGTAAGCCCCACAGTGCCGCAGCACGTTCATTATTAGGTGTGACATCGGCAATGCAAACGGATCAATCAGACAACGAGAGCACAACGTTTAATAGTGTGGGAGCGATTGATCAAACGCATCAAACAACCAGCGGCCTGGAGAGTAACTGGCGTTCTATTTCAATAGTAAGGCATCAGGCGCTACAGCCGGACCTGACTGATCGTTCCATAATAAAGTTGTCCGATGGATCTCCGCTACTTATTGAAAAACGAATTGGCGCGGGCAAAATGATATTACTGGCTACTGCTCTTGATACCCGTTGGACCGACTTACCAACCGATTCAGTATTCGTTGCTTTTGTCATCAAATCGATAGACTACCTGGGCGGCGACATCGCAGCCACAAGCTATCGCTCAACCGGGGATGCCATCAGTGTCTCATCCGGCGCGCAGCTATTGGACCCGACCGGCGAGCCGATGCGGGATCTCTCAGAGCTATCTGATCGAACTACAGTCAGGCTCGACACACCCGGCATCTACCAGCTACGCAATTCAGCCGGCATTCAATCGATTGCGGTAAACAGTGATGCACGTGAATCCGACATTACAAGCATTGATGACAACACGCTCACTGACTGGCAGCAAATGGTCAACTCATCATCGAACTCTACTGCATTGAATCAACCGGCAGATAAGAGCCAAAAAAGTTTCTGGTTGTGGCTTCTGCCGTTGCTGCTCGTCGTGGCTTTGCTAGAATCGCTATACAGTCACAGGCACTTGTGGATAAGGCGCGAGGCATAACAATGAATACTCGTCACAGTAAAAAACAGGACCAACACTTTGATAGCTACCTGAGCCAGTTCAGGCGGCGTTATAAACTGCGCATCATAGTCACCGCCATTGCAGCGGTCATATTTTCAGTACTGACGTTATCATTGGCAACTGCAGTACTTAAAAACACACTGGCTGATTCGAACTGGCTTTATTACCCTGCCCGCATCCTGCTTGTCGTGCTGCCTGTCGTGATATTGATTGCGCTGCTGTGGAAACCGTACAAACAGTTTAAGCAATCTGCCGGCGCTAAAGAGCTCGAAAGTGCGGTACCTGAGTTCAACGGTCGAGTAGATACTTATTTAGATATGAAGCGTCGCGATGTGCGCTCGCCTTTTATTGGCTTGCTGGCAAAAGACGCTGCAAAGACTGCCGCCAAACGGCCAGTGAAGTCTCTTCTTCCCGCTTCGGAAGTGATGGGGCCACTTGTTGCCAGCATCGGTATGTTTGCGCTTGCCGGTTGGCTGTTTACGTCTATGCCGCTTGACTGGCGCGCCAGTATCAAGCAACTCTGGATGGGCTGGTTTGTCAGCGACATTCTGCCCGAACGTTCAATCGCATTGGCACCGGGTGATACTAAAATCAGAATCGGTGACAGTCTGTTTATCACCGCAACGCTAGACGGCTTTGAGTCCAGCCTCGCAGAGTTACATGTAAAAAGAAAGCCAAGCGATGCTGACGACATCGGTAACTGGGAAACCGTTGACATGAACCTACAGTCGGACGGTTCGTTCTCATTTACCCTGTACGGCGTCAGTGATCCGGTAGATTACTACGTAAGTGCTGCTTTCACCGAAAGCCCGCACGCTTTCGTTGACGTTGTCATACCGGCAAAAATAACTTCTACCAGTCACGAGTATTTTTATCCTGAATGGACTGGCCTTGAGCCGGTAAAAGTAGAAGATGCCACAGACATCAATGTAGTGGCAGGATCCCGTGTTGAAATCACCTTCAATACTGACAAAGCGCTCCAAAAAGGAGTTGTGCTTCATAACGACTCTGAAGTAGACGCCAAAAAAATAGCCGACAACAGCTACATGGCAAGTATTGAGATCACCGAAGAAGGTGAATACCAATTATTGGACTTGCATCAGGATGATCAGATCCCGCTGTCCCGAAAGTACAACATCACTCTTATCGAAGATGCAAAACCCACGGTCGCCTTTAACCAACCGGGCGGAGACTGGAGTGCAACCCCGATCGAAGAGGTGGTGGTTGGAGTTACTGCAGATGATGACTTTTCAGTAGAGTCCGTAACACTCAATTTCTCTGTCAATGGCGCTGAATGGCAACAAATTCCGCTGAGCCAGGAAAACGAATTTGAACACTTGTTTATGCTCGAAGATTTTTACAGCGAGAAAGGCGGACCACTGATCGCAGGCGACCTGATCAGCTACTACGCTGAAGCCAATGATCGCGAACAAGTGGTATCCACTGACATGTTGTTTATCGACATACGGCCATTCGAGCGTAGATTCACACAGTCACAGCAATCAGGTGGCGGCGGTGGAGGTGGTTCACAGCAGCAAGAGCAGGAAATCTCACAGCGTCAGAAAGAAATTCTGGTGTCAACTTTCAACCTGATTCGTGATGCTAAAAATAACGAAACCAGTTTGATCGACCCAAGTGACACCGCCACGCTATTGTCCGACTTGCAAGGCACATTAGCCGATCAGGCAGTCAAACTCGCCGAGCGCGCAGAGGCCAGGCAGTTGTTAAACAATGACCCTGATATCGCACGATTTGTAGAGTTCATGGAAGAGGCGGCTGAATCCATGCGGCCTTCAGCTCAATCTCTTGCGCTGCAAAGCTTTGAAGAAGCGATTAAACACCAGCAACGTGCACTTCAATACTTAAAGCGTGCAGAGTCAATTTTTAACGACATCACTATTAACCGCAATCAGAGCAGCGGCGGCGGTGGCGGCAGCGCCAGTCGTGATATGGCAGAGATGTATGAGCTTGAAATGGATTTGGCTAAAAACCAGTATGAGTCACCAGATGCAGTGGCGGAAGGTAGCCCGCAACAACAACAGTCATCTGAAGACGCGTTTGACAAGCTAAAAGACCTTGCCAAACGTCAGCAAAAACTGGCGGAAGCCGCAGCCAAAAAAGAAGAACTTTCCGAGGCTGAGCGGTGGCAACAGGAAAAACTGCGACGCGAGCTTGAAGAGCTGCAAAAAGAACTGGAACAACTTCAACGCGAGCAAACCCAAGCTTCAGATCAACAACAAGGCCAACAGCAAAGCGGGCAACAGGGCCAGGAAGGCGAGCAATCGCAACAGGCAGGCGAGAGCCAAAGTGGCGGTGAAGGCAGTTCCGGTGGCTCATCGCAGCAGGCCATGAAAAACCTGCAAGAGGCAATAGAGGAACTGAGAAATTCTGAGGAGAATGCTGCCAACATGACAGCAGAGGAACGGCGCCAGGCGATGCAGAGCGCCAGTGAAAAGCTACGTCAGTCTCTGGAGCAAACCGCTGATGCAAGACAAGAGCAACTACAGCAGCAGATAACTGATGCTGCAGCTGCCGTTCGCGACCTGAGTCAACAGCAACAAGAAACTTCTGAGCAACTACGCGAAGCCATGAAGCGTGCGATGGAAGCACGCAAGGAAAACCGTTACGAAAGCGGGCTCGACTCTCAACAGGAACGGCGGCTTGCAGAGCAGAAGCGCCAAATGCAACGTGATCTGGAATCCATCAAACAACAAATCGACGATGCATCGAAGCGTTTCTCTGAACAAGCGCCACTCACAACCGAACGACTTGAACAGGCACTGACAGAGCTTGATCGCAATCAGGCATCCGAACTGATGGGTATATCAGGCGATATGATCGAAGAAGGCATGGCCCCGCAAGCCGCCCTGCGCGAGGAACGTATCAGTGAGGCATTACGAAATTTACAAACCGATCTATTCGAGTCTTCGTCGCTAGCGGCCGCAGAAACCGGCACCGGTAATGAATCTGACGCAAGTGCAGAGGACGCAACACGTGCTCTGCAACAATTAAGACAGGCACTTTCAGAGGCCCTGGCACAAAGTGGTCAGAGCGGCACTGAAATGGCCGAGCTACAGAGATTGGAGCGCGGTTCGGGCACAGGTGATGCTGAGAGTCAGCCTGCACAGCAAGGCGAAGGTGAAGGACAGCAAGGCGAAGCACAAGCAGGTTCCGGGCAATCTGGCCAGAGCCAGGAACAAGGTCAAGGTCAAGGTCAAGGTCAAGGTCAAGGTCAAGATGAGGGTCAGACAGGTAACTCTTCGGGTCAGGGTACACCTAGAGCACCAGGCCAGTCAGGTACAAGGCTATCTGCCGGGCCGAACAATTCCACATCCGGCGAACGTGAAATTCCAATCAATGAAGGCCAGCAACAACTCATAGAAGAATCGATCACGCAGCTTCAACAACTGGCCGGTGGCGATATCGAGGAGCTTTCCGATCAGTCTCGCCAGGGCCTGAACGATCTTGCACAAGAGCTTCAAACCGGAAACGGTGATGAGAACAATCGTCGTATCGAAGCAAACGTACGCCTACTGTTGAAGCAGCTTGAACAACTGGAACTGCAAATTTACAACGACCGCAAGACTTCTGAGACCACCCGATCAAAACAGGCGGTGAGCGACCCGAAAGGATTTGATCGCCAGGCAGCAGACTACTTCAGACGGTTAAGTGAACCTGCGGGCTCATAATGTAACGCTTCAATATCACGATTCACGGCAAGCTGACTTGTGAGTAAAACGAATCACACACTGGAATCGTTTGCGCCGGTATTGCCGGATAACGCCGAGCTTTTGATTTTAGGGTCAATGCCGGGTGTAGCCTCCCTGCAAGCGAATCAATATTATGCACACCCTCGAAATGGATTCTGGAAAATCCTGCAAGCCATCTACGGGGGCGGCATTAATTCGTATGAAGAGCGCCTTGCTTTGCTACATATTCAACGAATCGGTGTTTGGGACACACTAAAACACTGCGAAAGACCCGGAAGTCTCGACTCAGCAATCGCATCAGGCTCTGTCATATGCAATGACTTCAACGATCTACTGGCAAAATGCCCCACTATCAAACTCATCGCATTTAATGGCAAAGCCTCCGAAAAATGGTTTCGTAAGCTGGTCCTGCCTGAACTACAACATTCATTGACTCTGGCGAGTCTGCCCTCCTCCAGCCCGGCTATGGCGTCTCTGACTATCGATGAAAAAACCGCACAATGGCGCCAGGCGCTCAGCACCGTATGAAAAAACCGAATTTCAAAGGTCACAGGGTCATGTAATTGTACTTCAACCGACAAATGGTATAGAACTGGCACGTGTAGTGGATTCACAGCACGCAACCCTGTTTTTTCATGCTCTTGCCTTTTAGATCACTCATTAATCACCGATCGATGTTGCTCCTGCTGCTAGTAATGCTATTGGCAAGCGCAGCAATCTTGCGGCTATTGTGGTACACGGAGCACCTCCACCAGGCGCGTTTAACGAATGCACACCAACAGTATCTGACAGCAAAAATATTACTCGAGAAAGGTACAGAGGAAAACGCCGCAGCTTTGTGGAAACTGCATTGGCAGGCGACACAAAAACGCTTCGAAACCTACACAAACAAAGAGCATTGGCCACGCCTGCACATGTTGTATTTTGAGGCGCCATATCAACTACACAGCAGAATCGAGAAGATTGGCGGCAGATCGACCAGTTCCATTGGCCCGCCAGAGCAACCGGTCGCAAATAATTTGCTGCTTCATGGCTTAAGCGCGGTAGTTGAAGAATTAGACACGCAAAACTATCAGACTTCAAAACGACTCAGGCTGGCTGCTGTGTGTATATTGCCTGCGCTGTTATTGTGGTTGATCCTCTATCATTTCTTTATCTACCAACCCATGCGCGCTGATTCCAGGCGCGCAAAAGACGAACTGGAGTTTAAAAATGATCAGCTGGACTCCCTCACCTATAGCGATCAACTGACTGACACCGCTAACAGAAAGGCTATCACCCAATTCCTGTCGGACTACGAAGAAAATGAAAACCATAGCGATGAATTTATCGCTCTGGCCATAGTTGATCTCGACTACTTCCAACAGATAAACGATGTGTTCGGCTACTTTGCAGGCGACGCTGTACTAAAAGAAGTTGCCGCAAGAATAAATCAGGAGCTTAGAGATGGCGATCAGCTTGGTAGAATCGACTCCGATCGTTTTGCTATTGTATTGTGTGATTTAACAGCCCCGAAAAACGCCGAACTCATAATAGACCGCATACAGAGGGCGATTGAGCAACCTCTACACTACAAGCAAAATACACTCAACGTAACCTGCACTGTCGGTGCAACAGTTCAGCAATCCAACGCCATCGAAATTGCCGAGTTGTTTAAACTCAGCGATGAGGCGTTGCTGCAAGCCAAACAGAATAGAAGAGGATCCGTGTTCCTGCTGTCAGACAAACAGCAGCAAGCGCTATCAAGACAAAGACAAATCATCAATACCATTAAAAACGCACCACCCGATGATATATTTGACCTTGCATTTCAGCCCATCGTAAATTTAGACACCCGCAAGATCGCAAGTTGCGAGTGTTTGCTGCGCTGGAAGGGAACGCAACCAGAGGATGTCGCCGCCACAGAGCTGGTACCTATTCTCGAGATGTTTGGCGATATAAACCAGGTCGGGCTATGGGTTTTAAAAACCAGTATGCAGCAATTAAAAACCTGGCAATCAAAGTATGCTATCGATGATCTCGTGATGTCGGTAAATATTTCGGCAAGACAACTCGAGACAGAAGATTTTTCACAGCAAATTGCAACGATTGCCAGAGAAATGGATCTGGACCCGCAATGCGTCTCATTGGAATTAACTGAAACAGTGGCAATCAAACACCTTGAAGCCGGACGGCATCAATTAGCCCAACTCAAAAATCATGGATTTAATGTTTCGCTTGACGACTTCGGAACCGGCTATTCATCGCTACAGTACTTAAAACAGATCCCTGCAACCTCAGTCAAGATAGACCAGTCATTCGTTCAGGAGATGCTGAAGGACGAACGCGACATGGCAATCGTTAAAGCAGCAATCAACATCGCCACCGCCATCGGCCTGAAAGCAATAGCAGAAGGCATTGATACCGATGAACAAGCAGACTGCCTGCAATCCCTGGGCTGCCAATTCGGCCAGGGCTATTTATTCGCCAAGGCATTAACAGCGCCTGAGTTCGAAAGCCAGCTCATTCTCCGTGGCAACACGGGGTAGCACCATTCGTCTCTTCAAGTAACATAATCGTTACGTATTCAGCCGGTTACCCTAGACCCAATGTATTAGTTTTTAACATCGCAGGGAAGGCTAACGCGCGCTAAACAATGCTACAATTCTCGGCATCATCGGAGTTAAAAACGCTCTGCGCACTTGCTCAACAGCCTGTCAGGTCATGACTGGCATTCGGGTAAGAGCCACCAGCGGAATAACTAGCTGGCATGCTTGGCTATCACCGCTCCGCATCACTTAATTAGCAATGTCCACTGCACTGCGGCGTACGTTTTCACCTCAAGTTAGGCCACAGCAGCAGACAGTAATAATGGGTAACACCGCACTAACCACTCAGGGGTTTTATATATGTCATTTAATATCATGGATATGGTAAAAGGTCAGATCAGTGATCAGCTGATCGGCCAGATTGGAGGCTTACTAGGCGAGAGCCCGGATAAAGCACGAAACGCAATAGACAGCGCAGTGCCAACCTTGTTAGCAGGGATTGGCGAGTCAGCCCAGAATGCCAATGGCGCTGATACATTGTTCAATCTTGTTAATCGACAAGATGACAACATCGTCGATAACATCGGCGCAATGATTGGCAGCAATCAATCTTCTGAATTAATAGAATCCGGCACACGCGGGCTTGGCTCAATGCTTGGCAACAAAGGTGTCACCAGCATGATCTCCGGTTTGTCCGGCCACACTGGTCTTGGTAAAGGATCAGCCGGTTCATTACTTGGCATGCTGACACCAATGGTAATGGGCCAACTAAAACGAAAAGCGGGTTCCGACGGTCTGAACGCAAGTGGCCTGGCGAGCATGCTCAAGAGCCAGGGCAGCAACATTTCGGCTTCCATGCCAGCAGGCATGCTTAAGCAGCTCGAAGCAGCAGGTTTTGGTGAAAGCGACGTCTCAATGGGCGCTCCTACCGGCGGTGGTTACTCTACTGCTGGCGTAACGGCAGGCGTAGCTGCTGCTGGTGCTGGTGTCGCTGCAGCAGCAGGGTCAGTGAGTCGCGGTGCTGGCAATGTAGCCTCTGGTGCTGCCGATGCCGCACGCGGTGCAGCAAGCAGCGTGTCTCACACAGCCAGTAATGTCGCAGGATCAGCAGCCGGTGCTGCAGGAAGTGCCGCTCGAGGTGTTTCTGGTGCTGCAAGCGGTGCGGTTGACGCAGGTAGAAATGCTGCTGATGCAGCCGGTCGAGGCGTCAGTCATGTTGCAGGAAGTGCTGCTGACGCCGCCGGCAATGCCGGACGCACAGTATCCGGTGCCGCTGGTAGCGCAGTTGATGCAACTCGCTCAGCAGCCTCAGGCGCGGTCGATGCAACACGTGGTGCCGCTGGATCAGCTGCAAACGCCGCGGGTAATGCAGGCCGCGCTGTCACAGGTGCCGCTAGTGGTGCGGTTAGTGGCGCAGCTGACGCAACCCGTTCAGCAGCGTCAGGCGCGGCAGACACTGCCCGCAACGCTGCAAGCTCGGTAGGCAACGTCGCAGATCGCGCAACAGATACAGCACGTAACGCTGCAAGTTCAGCCGGTCGAGCAGTAGACAGAGGCGTAGATGCTGCAGGAAACAAAGTGGGTGGCGCTGTTGACAGCACCAGACAGGCTGCAAGCAACACTACACGGTCAGTAAAAGATACAACTCACAGTGCTACTCGCGATGCGAATACAAGAGTTGATTCGGCTCGAGGCAGCATCGAAGCTCCACGCAAAAGCGGTGGTTTCTGGAAGTGGTTAATTCCACTTCTGATCGCTGCAGCAGCGTGGTTTGGTTTTAAACAAATGGGAACCAAAGACGTTGATGTCTCAGGTACTGTTGGCGACGTAACCGAATCTGCAACTGGTGTTGCAGGCGATGCAGTTGATGCGACTAAAGACGCAGCCGCAGGCGCTGTTGATGCAACCAAAGATGCAACAGCCGGCGCTGTTGACGCAACCAAAGATGCAGCAGCTGGTGCCGTTGACGCAACCCAAGACGCAGCGACCAGTGCGGTAGATGCGACATCAGGTGCAGTCACCATGCCTTCAATGGAAATGCCTGAAATGCCTGGTCTGCCTGAAGGTATGAGCGAAGAGCTTAGCGGTGCCTTCTCTGGTGCTACCACTGCACTGGGAAGCATCACTGATGTAGATTCTGCAAAAGCAGCACTTCCATCACTTGATGGACTAACAGGCATCATGGACAAAGTACCTGAAGCAGCCCGTGGCCCGCTGAGTGGCATGGTCGGTAACCTCACACCTATGCTCGATAAAGCCAGTGCAATCCCCGGTGTCGGAGACGTATTGGCACCGGCATTGGAGAAGCTGAAAGGCTTCATGTAATTCCAAAGCTGCATAAGTAAGTAGTATTGAAGGCGGGGTTTTACCCCGCCTTTTTTTCGTTTTATTGAGGGCTCAACCGTAATTCGCAGTGCCAGAGAATGGTGTAAACACAACATGGTGTGTTGCACTCATTGAGCTGACGGCAAATGCGAGAACTACAAATTAACGACCGTCACCACAGCATGCGCAGCAATCCCCTCTTCCCTGCCGGTAAAACCCAGTTTTTCACTGGTCGTTGCTTTGACGTTAACCCGCTCTTTTGAAATACCAAGATCTTCGGCCAACGTCACACACATTTGATCTATAAAATTTGCCAGCTTGGGTCGCTCTGCCACGATCGTAACATCTGCATTGTTGCAAACCATACCGCGCTCTGCGACCAACTCCACTACCCGACGCAGTAATATGCGGCTATCTATACCTTTGAAAGCATCATCAGTATCGGGAAAGTGGCGGCCGATATCACCAAGAGCACACGCACCAAGTAGTGCATCACACAACGCATGGATCGCTACATCGCCATCGCTGTGAGCCTTGAAGCCTTTACTATGTGGAACATCAACACCACACAGCCGCACCCACTCTCCCTCACAGAAAGCATGCACGTCATAACCATGTCCTATACGCATTATTTACTTCCGATAATTGTGCAGGTTTAACTTTCCCGGGCCTGTGCGGCAAGGTATTGCTTTGCCAATATCAGGTCAGTGGCTGTAGTTATTTTAATATTGTCAGCCTGACATTCGATCAGCCTGGGCTCGTAGCCTGCATGCTCCATAGCCGAAGCCTCATCAGTTATAGTGACACCATCAGCCAATGCTGTATTCATTGCATTAAGTAATTCATTGACATGAAATAACTGCGGTGTCGCTGCACGCCATAAAGACTCGCGATCCACCGTTCGCTTTACCCGACCCTCTCTACTTGCAAGCTTGATCGTATCGCTTACCGGCATCGCGAGCAGCCCGCCATTGGCGTCACCATCAACTTCACCGATCAGCTCGTGGATATCGCTTACTCTGACACATGGCCTCGCGGCATCGTGCACCAATACACTGGCATTATCCGCAGCAATCTCTTTCAGACAGTGAAGACCATTTTGAACCGACTCGGCTCGACTGGCACCACCAACACATGTCACTACCTTCGATCGAAGTAGCTCCATCTGCTCTACGGTGGCTTCATCACAATACAGCCACCTGTCTTTATTGTTAATGCTCGCTGCGTCTAACACAACCACAATTTTTACTATTGACTCTACCAGCAACAATCGATTGATCGTCTGATTTAATACAGTGCCATCACCGAGTTCAATATACTGCTTCGGGATCGTGTTATTCATACGACGACCGATACCTGCAGCAGGTATCACAGCGTACAACTCTTGAGTACTTGTCGCTTTGTTATTGCCAGCTTCATCCGCGACGCGGGAGGCACTCATTGTATCTGCTGGTCTCGCTTTTCTTTATTCGCTACTCGAGCGAGATTGTCACTTTCAAGGGCAGGTCCAACATCAACCTTTTCACCGACAAACTGGTAAAAGGTTTCGCCTTTTCCGATCATGCCTAACTCCGAACGCGCACGAGCTTCTATCTCTCCGAGGCCGTCCTCAAGATCCTTCACTTCAGCGCGTAGCGCGCTGTTGATGTCTTGTTGATCTTCAAGCTTTGAGCTCAGTGCTTTAATTTCTGATTGGTACTGGCGTACTTCACGCACGCCACCGTCACCGGCCCAAAGGCGAACCTGCAAGATAACAAACATTACCGCTAATACTGTAATCAGTAATTTCAACTATGAGCTCCCGATGACCAACTGAGCAATACCATTACGTCAACCGCTGCCTTAAATAGCTTGCTTAAATGCAGACTTGCCGGCATACACCGCGCGATCACCGAGTTTCTCTTCTATTCTAAGTAACTGGTTGTACTTAGCAGTTCGATCTGAGCGCGACAACGAACCGGTTTTAATCTGGCCGGCGTTGGTGGCAACAGAAAGATCTGCAATAGTGGTATCTTCGGTCTCACCCGAACGATGCGAAGTGACCGTGGTATAACCAGCAGCGTGGGCCATATCTATTGCCCGCAGTGTTTCAGTCAGGGTACCAATCTGGTTCACCTTAATTAAAATAGAGTTCGCTATAGACTCCTCGATTCCTCTGGCAAGTATTTTGGGGTTGGTAACAAACAGATCGTCACCCACCAGCTGAACCTTGTCGCCGGTTTTTTCCGTCAGTAGCTTCCAGCCTTCCCAATCGTTTTCATCCATGCCATCTTCTATCGATATAATCGGATAACGATCTACCCAGTCGGCAAGATAGTCTGTGAATTCGGCACTGTTAAATTTTCGATTCTCAGACGCCAGATCATATACACCATCTTTGCAAAACTCAGAGCTCGCTGCATCAAGCGCCAGAAAAACATCTTTGCCTGCGGTGTATCCAGCCTTGTCTATGGCTTCCAGTATCGCTTCAATGGCTGCTTCGTTTGAAGGTAAATCAGGGGCAAAGCCACCCTCGTCACCTACAGCCGTATTCAGCCCTTTAGCACTGAGTACTTTTTTGAGAGTATGGAAAATTTCAGCTCCGATACGCAAAGCTTCCGAGAATGATGCAGCCCCGACCGGCATCACCATGAACTCTTGCAGGTCTACACTGTTATCAGCATGTGAGCCACCATTAATAATATTCATCATAGGCACTGGCAACGTCACCGCTTTGTCACCACCCAGATACTCAAACAACATCTGCTTTTTGTGAATGGCCGCTGTCTGTGCACAGGCAAGTGATACCGCCAGCAATGCATTGGCACCCAAGCGACTTTTGTTTTCAGTGCCATCAAGCTTCAGCATTGCTTCATCAATCTCCTCTTGCGAGGTGACATCCATACCGACAATCGCATCAGCGATCTCGCCGTTGACGTTGGCAACGGTTTTGATCACACCCTTGCCGAGATATCGTGACGCATCGCCATCACGCAACTCAAGCGCTTCGCGCTCGCCAGTCGACGCCCCGGACGGCACAGCTGCGCGGCCCATTTCTCCCGTGGCGAGAGTGATATCTGCTTCAAGTGTGGGGTTGCCACGTGAATCGATGATTTGTCGGGCGTGTATTTTGGTAATCGCGGTCATGCTGACTCCGTAGTTTTTTGTAAGCAACTGCTAGCCGGGAAGTGCGAGTAGCTCGTTCTCAGGCATCGCCGAAGCTTTTGTCACTGCATCAAGTTCTATTAGCGTGCCAAGAAGTGATTCCATTTTGGCAAGTGGCCACGCATTCGGGCCATCACTGAGCGCATTGTCCGGATCCGGGTGTGTTTCCATGAACAATCCGGCAACACCTGCAGCCACCGCCGCGCGCGCTAACACCGGCACGAATTGCCGCTGCCCGCCGGACGAACTGCCCAGCCCGCCGGGCTGCTGCACTGAATGAGTCGCATCGAAAACCACCGGGCAACCCGTTTCACGCATAATTGCCAGGCCGCGCATATCAGATATCAAGGTACGATAACCAAAACTTACGCCACGCTCGCACACCATAATATTTTGATTGCCGGTAGCATGGGCTTTGTCCACCACGTTTTGCATATCTTCCGGCGCCATAAACTGGCCCTTCTTAATATTTACCGGCTTACCTGCCTCGCAAACCCGTTGAATAAAATTGGTTTGTCTGCACAAAAATGCGGGTGTCTGTATCACATCAACCACTGACGCGACTTCATCAATGGGGGTATCTTCATGCACGTCAGTTATGACAGGTATGTTGTAATCCGCCCGAACCTTTTCCAGCAGTCTTAAGCCCTCTTCCATTCCCGGACCGCGATAGCTGGTGCCTGAGGACCGGTTGGCTTTGTCAAAGGAGGATTTGTAGATCAGTGGAACATTCAGTCGCTGAGATATCTCTACCAGTGTCTCGGCAGTTTCTATAGTGGTGCGCTCATTTTCAACCACGCAGTTGCCCGCAATTAAAAACAGCGGCTCAGTGAGCCCGACGTCAAACCCGCATAGCTTCATTGAGCAGCGTCCATGGCAGCATCCGCAAAAGCAATCGCGGCATCAATGAACCCGACAAAAAGCGGATGCCCATCACGTGGAGTGGATCGATACTCCGGGTGATACTGACAACCGACAAACCAAGGATGATCGCCTAATTCAATGATCTCTACCAATGGCTCCTCATCACCTGATTCGCCAGATACTATTAATCCGTTCGCAACTAGCTTATCGCGATATCGGTTGTTAAATTCATATCGGTGGCGATGGCGTTCAACGATCACATCTTCACCATAAAGCGAATGTGCGATAGTGCCTTTAGTTAAATAACACTGCTGCCCGCCGAGTCGCATGGTGCCACCAAGATCAGTGCCGGAATCGCGCTGCTCTACCTTGCCATCACGCTCCTGCCACTCTGTAATCAACCCGATTACAGGCTCCGGACACTGAGCAACAAACTCCGTGCTACTGGCATCTTTTATACCGACAACATTGCGAGCGAATTCGATGGCAGCTACCTGCATACCGAGGCAGATACCAAGGTAGGGAATTTTATTTTCCCGCGCATACTGTACTGCTTTTATCTTGCCTTCCGTACCACGAGCTCCAAAGCCCCCTGGTACCAGTATCGCATCCACCTCTTCCAGCAGAGACATGTCACCACCTTGAAGCTTTTCACTGTCAATGTAGTGAATGACCACTTTGACCTTTCTGCCAATACCCGCGTGTGACAAGGCCTCATTCAGTGACTTGTATGACTCTGTGAGATCGATGTATTTACCGACCATACCCACCACGACTTCGCGCTCTGGATTTAACAGACCATCAACCACCCTGTCCCACTCTTCCAGGTTGGCAGGCGGCGCTTCTACGCCAAACTTGCGCAATACAATTTCATCCACCCCTTGCTTGTGGAATACGCTTGGCATGTCATAAATACACTCTACATCCGTTGCTGAAATTACTGCCTCTTCTGCCACATTAGTAAAGAGTGCAATTTTCTTTTTTTCGCTGGCCGGCAATTCGCGATCAGAGCGACACATTAAGATGTCTGGTTGAATCCCGATTGATCGCAACTCTTTGACTGAGTGCTGCGTCGGTTTGGTTTTCATCTCACCGGCCGTTTTTATGTAGGGGATCAACGTCAGGTGAATAAACAGCGCACCTTCCGGCCCCTGCTCAATGCCCAGCTGCCTTATCGCCTCAAGAAACGGCAATGATTCTATATCACCGACGGTTCCGCCAATTTCCACCAGTGCAATGTCGGCTCCGGCAGCACCTTCCCGCATTAGGCGCTTAATTTCGTCGGTGATGTGTGGAATGACCTGTACGGTGGCACCAAGGTAGTCACCCCGGCGCTCACGGGCGATCACGTTTTCGTAAACACGCCCAGTGGTAAAATTATTTTTTTGACCCATCTGCACCCGAACAAAGCGTTCGTAGTGACCGAGATCAAGATCGGTCTCAGCGCCATCGTCCGTTACAAACACCTCGCCGTGCTGGAACGGACTCATGGTGCCTGGATCTACGTTGATGTAGGGGTCAAGCTTCATCAGGGTGACGCTGATGCCTCTGGACTCAAGCAATGCTGCGAGCGAAGCTGCGGCAATTCCCTTGCCCAGAGACGACACGACACCGCCTGTCACGAATATAAACCGTGTCATGGAATCACTCTAGAATTGATGTGGAAGAGGTAGTACAAGATGGGGTTGCAGGTTACCAGAAGCGCCCAAATCGGACAATGATCATCATTGGCACTTTAGTGTTACATCAATGAATCAGCTCAGTTAATTCAGTGGATTATTAGCCGTTTAATGACCAATAACGACAGCCTGCCGCCTTTATTACGCTCATTACCAAATGGCTACAATAAAACGCTTGCAAAACACACCCTAAAGGGAGGCTTCAGAACCGCAAATATCCACCAGCTTTCCTTCTTTATACACGAACGCCAGACGCGCGCGCTGCCAGGGCGGACAGCCCCTCTGTTGCAATAGTGATTTCACCGCCACGCTGTGCGCTGCCCCCGGCGCCCGCCAGCGCTCACCACCTCGACGATTCCTCACCACCAGAATATCATCCAGGTAAGAGCGAAGATTGGGATGCTCAGCCGCCACCAGGTGCCAATCGAGTTCAGGGATATACAACGGTTCATTCGCGTTGCTCCAGTGGTATTCAAAATCGACCACCGGTTCAAATGACTCTCGCGGGCCGATAAATATTTCATCTCGATAGCGGGCAACAGACGCGGCCCCGAAACTGACCCGACCATGACTTTCTGCACCGGCCTCTAAAAGATCTGAGACTATTTGATCCAGTTGCACCTGTGACGGCGCTAAAAAACCCTGTGACTTGACCCAGTAACGCAAGGCATTGCGCCGCCTCGCAGGTGACAAGCTATTGATCTTAGGCAGCGATAACTTTGATTGGTTTTCATCACCGGCCAGATCAATTGCCGCGAGATCATTGGCAAGGTTGGCCGCCTCAGCAGCGTGAGCGGCACTGCGTGAAAGTCGGTGCGCAATCTGTGGCCAACGCCCACCGATAAGCGGCATAACCTGATGACGAACAAAATTGCGATCATAACGCGTGTCTTGATTACTTGGATCCTCACACCAGCCAAGCGAAAGACTTTGTGCATATTGCACAATCGCGTCACGTGACACAGACAACAGCGGCCGCAGCAAATACCCGTCACCAAACACCCGGCGCTCAGGCATTGAGGCAAGTCCTGACACCCCGGCTCCTCTAAACAGCTGTAATAGTAGCGTTTCCGCCTGATCATCTGCATGGTGGGCGGTGCAAAGATATTCACCAGCACTCAGATTTTCTTCGAAAGCTGCATAGCGAGCATCGCGCGCAGCCGCTTCCGGGCTTAATCCGGAGTCGAGATCTACTGCTACTTTAATGACTTGAAACTCGATATTGTGCGTGTCACACAGGCACGCACATTGGACGCCCCATTCAGGGCTTTGCGATTGCAAGCCATGATCAATATAGATAGCCCGCACCGTGCCGGAGTGGGTTTCTCGCCACTGCGCCGCAAGGGACAAAAGTACAACTGAATCAACACCGCCACTGAGCGCAACGACCACATCGGACTTTACGCTTTCGTGTTCGGTTAAGCGGTTGATTGATGCATTGAACTGCGCACCAAGCGAAGCGCTGTTATTACGCTTCTTTGAATTCACCGAAACTGCGCAATCTTTCAGTGCGCTGGCGAATCAGATCATCAAACAGCATGGACGACAACTGGCTCAAATCTTCCACCAGCGCTTCCTGAAGTGACGCCGCAGTGGCCACATGATCGCGGTGCGCACCGCCCAACGGCTCCTGAATGATTCGGTCTATCAGGCCAAGCTTTTTTAAACGCTCAGTGGTAATGCCCATTGCCTCTGCGGCCTCTGGTGCTTTGTCAGCGCTTTTCCACAGTATTGATGCGCACCCCTCAGGGGAAATCACACTGTAAGTGCTGTACTGCATCATGTTGAGTCGATCACCCACACCAATCGCGAGTGCACCACCCGATCCGCCTTCGCCAATGACGGTGCATATAATTGGCGTACGTAAATCGGCCATGGTAATCAGGTTACGCGCTATTGCCTCACTCTGACCTCGCTCTTCTGCACCAATACCAGGGTAAGCGCCGGGTGTATCAATTAAAGTGATTAAAGGCAGGTGAAATTTTTCGGCAAACTTCATTACCCGCAACGCCTTGCGGTAGCCTTCCGGCTTTGGCATGCCGAAATTGCGGTGCAAATTGCCTTTGGTGTCTCTGCCCTTCTGATGCCCGATCACCGCGACCGCCTGGCCTCTCAGTCGACCGACGCCTGCAATGATCGCCGGATCATCAGCAAAGGCTCTGTCACCGTGCATCTCTTCAAATTCAGTGAAGATTGCCTCGATATAATCGAGCGTAAAAGGACGGTTGGGATGACGAGCAACCTGCGATACCTGCCACGGATCGAGCTTGGAGAAGATTGACGCGGTCAGCTTGTCGCACTTGGTCTGAAGCTTTGCAATGTCTTCAACCACATCAATATCAACATCGTCGCTGGCACTGCTTAGTTCTTCAATCTTTGCCTGAAGATCAGCGATAGGTTGTTCAAACGCCAAATAACTGGGATTCATTAATTATCCTGAGCCTAGCGGCCCAATCCTTCAGGTTCATTCAATCGGAAATACGTTCGGCGAGTATACCAAATCAGCGCGCATAGCTCGCTCAATACACCAAATCGACATCACTGACGCCGTCAGTCTGGTTCAAAGATTCAAGCAGCTGTGCAGACGGGTTGATATGCCAATCTTCACCCAACCTGATTCTGGCAGTCGCTTTATCGTTGGTGTAGTCGATAGCCACCGGCAGCCGTCCACCGCTTCTGTGCCCGGCCAAAGCCGATTGGATATCCGCCAGCGACCCCGCGCCTCGCCACGTAACCAGAAGCAGGCGCGCGAAACGCTCGCGCGCATCCTCCATAGAATAGATTTGCCGAGCCCTGATACTATAGCCGCCGCTGAATTGATCAATGCCTAATCCACCTTCGATAACCACAACCGTGTCCTGGCTGAGCTTCTGGCCTTCGGCATCAAGCAACTCACCCATGACCACAACATCCACTTTCCCGGTACAGTCATCCAAAGTGGCAGTCATGATTTTACTGCCACGATTAGTGGCTCTAATGCGGCAATCTGTCACCAGTCCCGCGACCACGGCATCGACAGTGGCTCGGCTCGCCCTGCCATCTTTGCCGCCGTTAGGTACCCGGGAGCATTGATCAGCGATACGACCGCTGGTAATTTTTTCAAGTTCCGGCAGAAACGGCTCGATTGGATGGCCGGACAAATAGAGCCCTGTGGTCTTTCTCTCAGCTGCCAGGCGCTCAAGCTCTGACCATGGTGGTGCGATAGTCAGCTCCACCTCAATACTTTCAGCCTCTGACAAATTACCAAACATATCTGTCTGGCCGGCATCCTTGTTTCGCGACTCCTGACTGGCAGCACTCAATGCCAGAGTGAGATTTTGCATCAAGGTTGAACGACCCTGCCATCGTGGCGGGTCAGTCTCTTCATCTTCAAATGGTACCAACGTATCCAGGGCACCGGCACGAATTAGTCCCTCGAGAACGCTTCGTCCGACATTGGCCCCATCCACCCGCTGGCATAAATCCATGAGGTTTTTGAATTTACCGTTCAGGTTGCGCTCATCAAGAATTTTTTCGAGTACCCCTTCCCCCACACCTTTAATTGCAGCCAGGCCGTATCGCACCGTGCGATCGTTGACCGGAGTAAAGGAAGTTTCAGAGTAATTGACCTCAGGCGGCAGTAGTTTACAGCCATTTAACTGCAAGTCCTCTATGGTACGCACCACCTTCTCTGTTGCATCCATATCCGCGGTCAGTACCGCACTGTAAAATTCCGATGGATAGTGACACTTAAGCCACGCTGTCTGGTAAGACAGCACTGCATAAGCCACTGAGTGAGATTTGTTAAAACCGTAGCCGGCAAACTTCTCTACCAGATCAAAAATGTTACTGGATAGTTGTGCATCGATACCATTGTTGTTACAGCCTTCAACAAACACACTACGTTGTTTGGCCATCTCCTCAGGTTTTTTCTTACCCATGGCTCGCCGCAACACGTCCGCGCCACCTAGCGTATAGCCCGCCAACACCTGGCCAATCTGCATGACCTGTTCCTGATAAACAATAACGCCATAGGTTGATTCAAGTATTGGTTTTAAACTTTCATGTTGATAGTCCGGGTGCGGGTAGGAAACCGGCTCCAATCCGTTTTTACGGTTGATAAAGTCATCTAACATGCCTGAGTTCATCGGCCCCGGACGATACAGCGCCACCAATGCAACAATGTCATCAAAGCAATCGGGTTTTAATCGCGCAATCAGCTTTTTCATGCCACCTGATTCCAGCTGAAACACACCGGTGGTTTTCGCTTCCTGCAATAAGATATAGGTATCTTTGTCTGTATAGCTCAGCTTGTCGATATCAAGTTGCGCGTCCGCTGCCTTGTTTTTGTTAATCATTTTCACAGCGTTGTCGATTATCGTCAGCGTACGAAGGCCAAGGAAATCAAACTTCACCAAGCCAACGGCTTCAGCGTCATCTTTATCAAACTGGGTAACCAGGCTGCTGCCATCGGCCTCACAGTAGAGCGGTGTAAAATCAGTTAAGCGCGTCGGCGCGATGACCACACCACCGGCGTGCTTACCTGCATTACGTGGCAAGCCTTCCAACTGCAGTGCCATATCAACCACTGTGCGGGTATCTTCTTCGTTCTCATACGCACGCTTAAAGTCTTCAGCGACCTCCAGAGATTTACTCAGCGTGATACCAATATCCATTGGCACCATCTTCGATAATCGATCACCGAAACCATACGGGTGACCCATCACACGGGCGACATCTCTGACCACCGCTTTGGCCGCCATCGTACCGTAGGTAATGATCTGCGATACTCTGTCACTGCCGTACTTTTCACCGACGTATTGAATAACCTTATCGCGTTTATCCATACAGAAATCGATATCGAAATCCGGCATTGATACGCGTTCCGGGTTCAGAAATCGCTCAAACAGCAAATCAAAAGCAAGCGGATCAAGATCGGTAATGCCAAGTACATATGCCACCAGTGAACCCGCACCGGAACCACGACCCGGGCCGACCGGCACGTCGTTTTCCCGACTCCATTCGATGAAGTCCGCAACGATCAAAAAATAGCCTGGAAAGCCCATTTGGATAATGACATCCAATTCTCTCTTCAAGCGTGCGTCATAGGGTTCACGAGTGACTGCAAAGTCATCAGCGCTTGTGTCATACAGGCGATTCAGTCGTTTGTTTAAGCCCTCCTCAGACAATGACCTTAAGTAATCATTTTCATCCATACCTTCCGGCACAGGGAAATCAGGCAGCATCGGGTCGCCGAGCGAAATTTCAAGGTTACAGCTGATGGCTATTTGTACTGTGTTCTCAAGTGCCTGAGGCACATCAGAAAAGAGCGCGACCATCTCATCTTCAGAGCGCAGATATTGCTGCTCACTGTAGTTGCGCGGGCGCTTGCTGTTGGTGACTTCGTAGCCTTGCTGAATACAGACCCTGATCTCGTGCGCCTCAAAGTCTGTTGCATGAATAAACCGCACATCGTTGGTCGCGACGATCGGGCAGGACATGCGCGCGGCCAGTGGTAACGCTGCCTGGTTGTATCGCTCTTCATCCGGTCGACCGGTACGCTGCAGCTCAATGTAGAAACGTTCCGGAAACAATCCCATGAAACGCTTTAAACGCTCGGTGGCGAGTTCCTGGTTATCAGCCAGAAGCGCCTGGCCTATATCTCCAAAGCGACCACCGGACAAAGCAATGATGCCGTTGGTATAGCCTTCCAGCCATTCCACATGGAGCATCGCCCCTTCATGAGTCTGCCCCTCCTGGTAACTTCTTGAAACCAACTGCGTGAGGTTCAAATACCCTTCAAGGTTCTGCGCCAACAGCACCATCGGCGTCGGCTGATCGGCCTCCGTGAGAACACGAGCATCAACGCCGATTATCGGCTTCAGGCCGCTGGCAAGCGCGGCACGATAAAACTTGATCAATGCAAACATATTGCTTTGATCAGACAAAGCCACAGCCGGCATACCACCGGCCTTGACGGCCTGCATCAATGGTTTGATACGAACCACACTGTCTACCAGAGAAAACTCAGTGTGAACGCGCAAATGTGCAAAGCGGGTCATAGCGGCAGATCTGTCATGGCGGGCTGCAAAATGTCACGCACCGGTCCAAACGTCTTGCGATGCACGTCCAATACACCATGTTGCTGGAGTGCCTTCAGATGTACACGGGTCGGGTAACCCTTGTTGCTGTCAAAGCCATACTCCGGATGCTTCAAGTGCAGCTTGCGCATGGTTCTGTCTCTGTCCACCTTGGCCAGAATTGAAGCTGCAGAAATTTCCTGAACCAGGGCATCGCCCTTGACGATCGCCTGGCAATTGCATTGTGTAATAGGACATCGGTTGCCGTCGATCATGCAGTGGTTAGGGGTCACGGACAATCCCTCAATCGCACGGGCCATGGCCAACATGGACGCATGCAATATATTCAATCGATCAATTTCCTCCACTGAGGCCTCCGCAATACAGTAAGACACCGCATTGGCCTTGATCAACTCCGCGAGTTCCTCACGACGCTCTTCGGTCAGCACTTTGGAATCCGCCAGCCCGGCCACTTTTCGGGCAGGATCCAGAATCACTGCGGCGGCCACCACACTACCCGCCAACGGGCCCCGGCCCGCTTCATCTACACCGGCGACCAAATACCGCTTGCTGGTACCGGCATTGTCAAAGAAGAGTTGATCAAAGGACAGTTGAGGAGTTCGCATTAGGCTTTGCGTGGTCTGCTGAAGGTTCATGGGCGGCACGATCTAAGACGCAAATGATATCCGCTCACAGAGCAGAAAGTTGGCTTAATTTCGACTTCGACGCAGATGACGGTGCCCGCCATTCAAGGTATGGTACCTGTAACGTATTTGACTCATTGAGGAAGCCCGTTTTGACACCTAACCAACACGACGCCCTGCTGATCATCGATGTACAAAACGACTTCTGCCCCGATGGCGCACTCGCGGTGCCGGAGGGAGATCAGGTAGTACCGGTAATCAATCAACTGACCCGTCGATTTCAAACCATTGTACTCACCCAGGATTGGCACCCCGCCGGGCATGCGTCGTTTGCCAGCACTCATAGCGCCGATCCGTTCTCAACCACCACCCTGCACTACGGTGAGCAAACGTTGTGGCCGGATCACTGCATCCAAGGCAGCGACGGGGCAGAGTTTCACCAACAATTGCAATCAAATGGTGCGGCTTTGATTGTCAGAAAAGGCATGCACCCGGGTATCGACTCATACTCTGCATTTTTTGAAAACGACAAAACCACATCAACAGGCTTGAGCGGCTACCTGAGGGCACAAGGGATCAAACGGGTTTTCTGCGTCGGGCTGGCATATGACTACTGTGTTCGCTACACCGCAGAAGATGCAGTCAAAGAGCAGTTTGAAACTATCGTAATCAAAGACGCATGCAGAGCGATAGACATGAATGACAGCGCCGCTGATGCAAATGATTCTTTTAACAAAATGGGTATATCAACGATTCAAAGCAGCGACCTAAAGGCGAGCTGATATAAACCTGTAGTAACCGATAGATAAAAAGAGAGCCCGCCGTAAGCGGGCCCGATTGGGGGTGAGATTTTCCTGGGGCATGGCCCCGACACCGGATTAAAATCCGATTTCTAAATTTAATGACTCTCTGGAGCAGAAGCTACAGAAGTAAAAACTGAACCACTGTTAAGCTTCTTTCAGGTAGATAACATCCATGATGTATGCCAAGCAGAAGCCACTTAACGGCTGACGAATTGTAACTGTCTAGTCGATCACACGTTGAGTGTGAAACCCGTAACCCTTGAAACTTTATTAGCGCGCCCCTACATCTGTAGCGTTGCAGAGATGCTGCCAAGCAGGTCCATGCAACATTCTTATTTCCATATTGCTTAAAAGAGAGAATATGTATGAACGCTATAGACTTCACACCGTTATACCGCAGCACTGTTGGATTCGACCGGTTGGCCAACCTGCTTGATTCGGCACTACAACACAACCATAGCAGCGGCTATCCACCGTACAACATCGAATCAACCGAAGAGAATCATTACTCCATCACGTTAGCAGTGGCGGGATTTACTGATTCCGAACTGGATATCCAAACAGAACGTGGCGTACTCACCGTTCGCGGTGAAAAGCAGCCTGCTGATAAAGATGAACGTAACTTTCTATATCAAGGCATCGCAACACGCACCTTTGAACGCAAATTCCAACTGGCAGACCATGTAAGTGTGGTAGATGCACAGCTTGAAAATGGAATTCTTAAAGTGGATCTTGTTAAAGAGATACCAGAAGCGATGAAACCGAAAAAAATCAGCATCGGTTCTGCCAGCCCTACGTTAGAGCACAAAGAAGAAGTCGCAGCTTAACTGCGAACACCAGCACTGCGGGGTAACATTGCGATCACAACTTAAGTGAGCAAATGTTGCGTCACACGGCCTGGCACAAAATTGTGCCAGGCTTATTTACATTGCTACGAGTGACTTATTTCTTTTTCTGTTGATTAGCTTTCTGGCGCTCCGTCCAGTTGTAAGTTCCGGCAATAATCTGCTTTGCACTTAACACCCATTCTTCGCGCTCAATACGATCAGGGAAGCCGTCAAGCATCTCTGCGTACTTTTCTACATCAGCTTTCTTCCATGCGGCAATGTCTTCGAAGTTATTCACCCCTTTGCCGTTCAGCATTTTCTCGATCACCGGCCCGATTCCAAAGATCAGTTTGAGATCATCTTTGCCATCTTTTCGGGTTGTCTTCTTACCGTCGGCGGTAACTGCAGCCTTCTTTGGCTTGCTGGCTTTCTTCGCCACCTTTTTCGCCGGCTTGTTTTTATTTTTTGCTTCCCGCGCCTTGCGTCGCTCTTCCCAATTGTAAGTACCACCGAGAATTTGCTTCGCACTCATGACCCATTCATCACGCTCGATGCGATCTGGAAAACCTTCCAGCATCTCTGAGTATTTGGCCACATCAGCTTTCTTCCACTTGGCAATATGCTCAAACTTGGTGACGCGTTTTTTGTTTAGCATCTTCTCAATCTTTGGCCCAATACCAAAAATCAATTTGAGATCATCCTGACCATCTTTACGTGTGGTCTTCTTGCCGTCTGCGGTGAGCTTTGGCTTTGCAACAACCTTAGCCTTCGGCTTAGCTTTAGGTTTTGGTCTGGCAATCGGTTTAGCAACAGGTTTCGGCTTCGGTGCACTTTTCAACTTATCGATCATCGCCTTTAAGCGTGCGATTTCCTGATCTCTCTTTGAAACATCTTTACCATGTTTGGTTTGAACTGAAGTAAGCGATTTCTCCAGCTGCACAACACGCCTCGCCTGGATGGTCTTTTCATCCAGCTGTTTACGCAAATCCGCCGCAGTGGCTTTTTGACTAGCCACCTCTTTCTGCAGCCGGGTTAATTCAGCAAGCTTGCGTTTCGCATCTGACAGATCTGCCTGCAGAGACTTTTTACTTTTCTCGGTCTCCGTGTGACGACGGGCCATGCTCGCCTCAAGCGTCTTAACAGACTTCTGAAGACGTTGGAGTTCTCTCTCACGCTGACTGGCAAGCGATTGTGAATCCTTCACCTCTTTTCTAAGCGCCAGTACATTTGACTGTTGGGTGCCTACGTCTCTCTTAAGAGTGGACACTTGTTTATCAAACAAACCAAGCTTTTTGTCTTTGGAAGATACCTCTGCCCGCAGTGCCTCAGCTTCTTTCAAACGCTTTCGAAGGGCTTCAAGCTCTGAAATTCGTTTAGTTTCAGTTGCTTCAAACCTGGCGCGTGCCTGATCACTGGACTTACGCAATGACTCAAGACGCCTGCCAGATTCGTTGGCGCTCTTCTTGGCACTCGACAGCTCATCAGACCATTTAACTTTCTCGGCTTTTTGCACCGCCGTGAAAGACTGGAACTCAGCTTCTCGTTTTTCAAGCTTTTGCCTTAACAGGCTGAGTTCTTTCACCTGCTTTTGCAAAGCGGAGATATCAGTTGACCATGACACCTTGGCCGCCTTCTGAGACTCTTGAAGCGTTTTATATTCAGCCTCGCGCTTCTCAAGCTTCTGCCGCAGCGCGCCGAGTTCCCGAACCTGTTTCTGTAGTCCGGAAACATCACTCGCCCATTTCGAGTTAGATACTTTCTGCGCAGCCTGCAATGCCTTGAATTCAGATTCGCGCTTTGCAAGCTTCTCTCGTAATGGATTCAGTGCTTTCACCTGCTTTTGTAAAACAGACACGTCAAATGACCATTTTGCGTTGGCGCTCTTTTGAGCTTCCTGCAGCGCTGAAAAATCAGCCTCGCGCTTGACGAGCTTTTGCTGCAACGGTGCTATCTCTTTTACCTGGCTTTGCAAGGCGGACACCTCAGTGGTCCATTTTGCATTGGCGTTTTTCTGAGCGTCCTGCAGCGCTGCAAATTCAGACTCTCGCCTGGCAAGCTTTTGCTGCAACGGTTCCAGTTCTCGAACTTGCTTTTGCAAGGCTGACACGTCGTTAGCCCACTTGGCATTAGATGACTTTTGCGCCACCTGTAACGCTGAAAGCTCATTCTCACGTGTGCCCAGTTTCTGTTCTACCGATTCCAGGGCTTTCACTTTATCCTGAAGCGCAGACAACTCACTAGCCCACTTCGAACTTGCTGACTTGTGCTGTTCTTCAACCGCTTTGTATTCACTCTCTCGAGCCGCTAGCTTTTGTTGCAACGGCTCCAGTTCGCCTATACGCTTTCGCAAATCCGAAGTTTCTGCCACCCACTTCGAATTAGACGATTTAAGTTGTTCTTCAAGCGTCTGGTATTCACTTTCTCGCGAAGACAATTTCTGCTGCAACGGCTCCAGCTCTCTAACACGACCTCGCAATGCAGCCAATTCAGTTGCTGATTTCGAGATCGCTGCCTTGTGCTGTTCTTCAAGCGCTTTGTACTCGCTTTCTCGAGAAGACAACTTCTGCTGTAACGGTTCAAGTTCATTTACACGATCCTCCAGCGCCGATAGCTCGCTTGCCGACTTCGCGATAGCGGCTTTGTGCTGCCCCTGGAGAATTCCGTATTCACTCTCACGTGACGACAACTTCTGCTGCAACGGCTCCAGCTCTTTCACACGATTCTGAAGTGCAGACAACTCACCGGCAGATTTCGCAATCGCCGCCTTGTGCTGTTCCTCGAGTTTTCTGTATTCACTTTCCTTCGAGGATAGCCTCTGCTGCAACGGTTCAAGTTCTTTCACTCGATTCTGCAACGCAGACAACTCACCGGCAGATTTCGAAATCGCCGCCTTGTGCTGCTCCTCGAACTTTCTGTATTCACTTTCCTTAGAGGATAACTTCTGCTGCAGTGGCTCAAGCTCTTTGACTCGATTCTGCAATACAGACATTTCACTAGCCGCTTTACCACTGGCTGCTTTTTGCTGCTCTTGCAGTGCTCTGAACTCACCTTCCCTTGCAGATAATTTCTGCTGCAATGGCTCAAGCTCTTTCACACGATTCTGCAGTCCAGATAACTCACTGGCAGATTTCGCAATCGCCGCTTTGTGTTGCTCTTCGAGCGCTTTGTACTCACTTTCACGCGACGATAGTTTCTGCTGCAACGGCTCAAGTTCTTTTATTCTATTCTGCAATGCAGACAATTCGCTCGCCGACTTCGCAGTCACCGCTTTCTGTTGCTCTTGCAGCGTCCTGTACTCGGCATCACGAGTAGACAACTTGTGCTGCAATGGCTCAAGTTCCTTAATTCGATTCTGCAGCTTGGCCAGTTCAGAAGTGGATTTCGATGTCGCTGATTTATAACGTTCGTCCAGCGCCTTATATTCGTTATCTCGAGAAGACAACTTCTGCTTCAACGGCTCTAACTCTTTAATTCGATTCTGCAGAGAAGCCGATTCGCTGGTCCATTTTGAAGATGCTGCCTTATGTTGTTCCTCAAGTGCTTTGAACTCATTTTCACGGGTCGACAATTTTTGCTTCAGCGGTTCAAGTTCCTTTATCCGATTTTGCAAGGAAGACAGCTCGCTTGACCACTTTGCACTCGCACTTCTATGCTGCTCTTCGAGCGTTTTATATTCATTGTCACGGGCACTGAGCTTCTGACGTAACGGCTCAAGCTCTTTAACCCGCCCCTCCAGCTTTTTCAGTTCACCATCTGACTGACTGAGTCGATTCTGTCTATCGTCAATTGATTTCTTGAAACCGACAATTTCGGACTGAAAACCCTGGATCTGTTTCTTCTCTCCATCCAGCTCAGCTGTTAGCTTTTGAATTCTGGCGTTCGATTGCTCTTCTGTGACTTTTATCTTCTGCTGCAAAGATTCATAGCGTTTTTGTGCAGCGGACGACTCTGCGTTCAACTCGCCAAGCATGTTGTCCCGCTCTGCGATGTCCCGTTTGAGTGAATCAAGCTGCTTGATCTTAATTTCAAATTCAGCAATTCGCTTGTCACGCTGCGTGAGCAATTGCTTATGTTGCTCCTCGGCCGCATTGAGTTTGCGTTGTAACTCAGATTGCGAATCCGCCCGGAGCTTAACAATGTCACCTTCTTTGGCTTTTAGTTTTTGCTCAGTGTCTTTAAAGCGTTGCTGCCACGGTTCAAGCTCTTTGACTCTTGATTGATACTGATTTTCCTTGGCTTGTGCATCCTGCTTTAACTTGCCTATCTCTGATTCAAGCTGAACCGCCTTCTTTTTATAAGTCTCAATTTCCGCAGCAACTGTGGCGAGCTTTTTGTCTCGCTCTGCCACATCACCTCGCAATGCTTCCAGGGTCTTCACATCAGATTGCAGCTTCTGAATTTGCTTATCTCGCTCTGCTACCAGATTGCGCGAGCCCGATTCCGCCTCAGAGGCTTTCTTACGTTGCGTTTCCAGTTCTGCTTTTTGTTTTTCACCCGCCTGGCGCATCTCAACCCTGAGCTTCTCAATCTCGTTACGTGAGTCGTCAGCCTGCTTCTTAAATGGACGCAGACCGTCAGCATCAGCCTGTGACTTCTTTAATTCAATCGCATGTTGCTCACGAGCTTTTATCAGCGCCTGCTGTTCACTCTCAAGCCCTTGCAATTTTGACTTCAGTGATTTTATTTCGTTATCTCGATGATCAAGATCAGTCTTAAGCTTTTCGAGCGAACCGATTTTCTTTCTGAGCTCATCAACCTCAATATCACGCTTCTTTAATTTCTCGGTGTACTGCTTTTGCTCGGCGTCATATTTCGACTGCAAATCAGATATTTGCCTTTTGTCTTTCTCACCGGTCGACCGCAGCTCTGTCTGCAAGGCCGTAAACTTCATTTCGCTTTCCCGCACCTTTGCCTGCAGCGGAGTAAGCTCTGTCACACGAGCACGCAGTGAGTTTGCTTCAGTCACCTGCCCATCCAGCTCATTCTTGAGACGCTTGACCTCTACTTCATGCTTTCTGAGATCTTCCAGTTGCTTACCAAAAGCGACAATTTTCTGTTCTTTCGCAGTCACTTCACTAAGTGTGGCAGTGTGGGTCTTTTTGGCTGAATCCAGCTCCTTGTTTAAGTCAACCACTTTCTTGTCGAGCTCGGCCTTCTTTTGGCGTAATTGCTCGAGTTCTTTTAACGACTGCCTAAGTGTCGCCACTTCTGCTTCTGATTTTTTAAAATCTGCACGAGCTGCAGCCAAGGCTTTTTCAGCCTTGGTGATCTCCGCGTCTTTCTTAACAATCTCTGCGTCTTTACCGGTTACCTGAGATCGGAAGCGACCCACATCAGCTGTGACAGTGGCCACCTTGTTTTCATTGTCTTTTACCGCCTTTCTCAACGGTACAATCTGATCGTCCCGCTCTTTGACCTGCTTTTGCAAATCTCCGATCTTCTTTTCCAGTTCTTCTATTCGACCACGTTGCTCAACGATCACCCCTTCGTATTTCTTCGAAGACTCCTCGGTTGTTCGAGTGAACTGCGCCAGACGATTTTCCATTTCGCCCATTTCCAATCTCGATTTTTCAAGATCTGCCGCAGAGCTTTTGAATCGCGTAATGTTCGAATCACGCTCTTTAAGGTCAATTTCCAGGGCTCCGATCTGCTCACGGAACCGGTTGCTGTCTAACTCCAGCTTGGCCTTCAATTTACTTTGCTGTTCAAGATCTGCTTTGAGGGTATTTATTTGAGCATCTCTGGCAGACACCTGGGTACGCAATTCTTCCAGGCGGGTCCCAAGCTGATCGTATTCTTTGTTGCGTGACTCGAGCGTTGAGTTAAATTCTTTTATTCGGCTCTGGCCCGCCCTTTCAAGCTCAGAGATCTTTCTCTTGTAGCTGTCAATTTCGAGCTGGCTTGCACCATCCGGCTCACTGTCAATTTCTGCCCGCAGGGTGGCTAAGTCGGATTCACGGCCGGATATCTTACGATCGTATTCCCGTTTCGCATTTTCAAATTGCTGCTGCTGTTTTTCCAGCCGCTTGCGTAGATCAGAGATAATCGAATCCTGCTGTTCCGCACGACGGCGCAACGGCGCGATGTCACTATCTACGACAGCTGGTTTTACCACTGCAGCGGGTTTTGGCTGCGCCTTGAACAACGAAATTTTCTTGTCTGATTCCTGGCGTGCAAGTTCTGCCTGCTGTTGTTGCAGCGCAAGGCGCTTGCGTAGATCAGAGATTATTGATTCCTGCTGTTCCGCGCGGCGGCGCAGCGGCGCAATCTCGTTATCGATCGCGGGCTTTGGCTGAGACATCAGCGAGAGTTGTCGCTCTGCCTCTCCCCAACCTGCAAACGCACGGACTTTCTCGTAGGCTTCTTCCTCAATGTTTGATTTCAGCTGCCGTTCGCGAACGCTTGTCAGACCAACAACCTCGGGAGCACTTGATCTTGCGCTGTCAGAGGCAATCAGGTCGCGCACTTTTCGCTGTAGATCATTGACCTGGCTGTTCTTCTGATCCAGCAGTTTCTGGTATTGATCTATCTCCTTCGCAGAAGTGCTTGCCACTTTTGCCGGTGCCGTGTAGGAGTACTGCAACTGCCGGTCACGTTCGCCCAGTGCCGCCAGCGCCTGAATCTTCGCATACGCCTCATCATCCAAGGCACGTTTGAGGCTCTCTTCCTGACCTCCACCCTGGGGTGCTTTTACCCGCAATGAAGCGCTATCGCCGCGCATGTCTTTCGCGGCTACCGAATACTTACCGGGCTGCCCAATGGCTGGCCGGTGAGTGGAGCTGTGCTCGACGGTACCGGCAGACGCTTGTGTTGAGCGCTTGGAGCCTGAGGCGATAGCCGGTCGCCTGACAGCCGGGGCAGTTACCGTCGCTGAACGTGACACTGACTCTGTGCTGCCAGCAATTCGCTTCCCCTGACCGTCGTGCCCGCTACGTGATTGACTCCGGTCGCTCACACCCTGAGCTGATCGGCCACGGCCGGCGTGACGTAAATCGGACCGCAGGCGATCAATTTCCCGATCACGGTTTTGCAGCGCACCTTCGTAGTGATTGCGGTTCCGAGCTAATGCTCTGGATCTGAGAAACTGACTGATCAGCCAGCCGATCAATAATCCGATCAAGCTTGCAACGAGTAGTGAGAATCCAATTTCACCAATCAGATATTTCATGTAACTTGCCCCTGTCTAAACTAAAACGCTGGCCAGATCCGGGTGCCTTATTCACTGTTTAACCAGTCACAGCGATTCGCAGAACGCGGGCTCGAACCTAGCAACAATCACCTTACCGTTATACATCACCACCTTAACTTGCGCACGGGTAATTTTTTGTTACAGGTGAACGATTTTTTTAGATAACGATGCAATTGCAAGCCCGAATATCGACTGTAAACAGCCGACTTCTCTGTACGCGACAAATGCCGAGTGTCGCAATGTTAAATAACATCGCGACTCTACGTGGCTACCATTGTAGGTAACTCCACGGATAGTGTCTTCGGACTGGTGCTCCTTGATTTCAAGCGTTACACACCATGGAACAATACTTATTCAGTCGTGTTGATCGTTACTTATTAGGCTTTAGGTATATGCCCTGGGCATGCTGCAGCAAAATGGCCAACCATAAGATTATCAATAACGATAAAATTATTAATTAAGTGACTCGATTACTAACAACAGAAGCCACCATTATTGACACCGACTCAAAGCCGCACGACTACTTCAATAAATTTTGCATTTCACCAATACGCACGATCTTCGGGGCAATCTCGATCAGACTGTCATCCTTCTCTGCGTCATTCAAGATAACTATAAGCGCTTCTTCTGCCTGCTGCCGTTGGTTAAAGCTCCCGTGTAGGAGCACCCATTGAGTATCAGCAGCGATCACCTTTTCTGTTCGATGGTTAAATTTCTCTGCTACTGAGTCCAATGCCGACTCAGTATTTTTCACCGCAATCTGTATGCTGTAGTGGGTGCTGTTTTGTACCAGCAGCCAGCGATTAACGTCGGCTTGTCCAGTGGCTGATTTTCGCTGCACAGATCGCGACTCTCGTTGCGCAATCGCACGAGCGGCAAGCGCATCAGCACCCTCAGCATTGGCAGACTGCTTGCGCATTTGCCGTGGCACCTGCATTGATACCTCTCTATCACTCAAACGCTCTGCCAGAATTTCCTCAACAAGCTCGCCCCCCATCGCATCAGAATCCGTTGCCTTGGCGTCCCTTCGGCTCAGAACAGCTGCTTGATCAGCCAATGTGACAGTGTCAGATTCACGCATGACTGCTACTGCCTCGTCAGTCACCTCGGCAACGCTTAATTCCATTGTTGGAGTGGTTACTTCCGATAGGCGTGCCATTGCCGCGTCACCGGCCACCTCAGGGAGATCGAGAGTTTGGTTAGCCGCCACCGATAGCTCCGCTTCCTCCCTTCGGCTGGCGACTGGTTCTAGTTGCACAACATCGAAGTTACCCGCTGATGGCGCTGAATTGCGTGTTCCAGCGTGCATCGCTATGCCAATACCTATCCCTACGGTACAAAGAGAAGCCAATGCCAGGCCTGGTTTCCAAGAAAATAGTGCCTGCCGCTTATCTTCGTCGATCCTGAGTCCAGTGCTCACTCGCGCTGCGTCTTGCGCCGACTGAAGAATATTTTTATCCAAATGAGCTGGCGATTTCAGCTTCGGAGCTTCACGATATAATCTTTCAAGCTCACTCATGCTTTTAACTCCATGCGATCCTGCGTCGCTGACTTAGCGTACCGAAGCCTGCTTTTTACCGTCTCGGCCCCGACACCAGTGATCTCTGCGATCTCCGCGTAGGTAAACCCTTCTTGCTGCAACACGAACGTAACTCTCTGCTCTTCTGGCAGTTCGGCCAATGCGCCCAGCAGTTGATCGAACAACACCAGATCTTCAACATCAGGCTGATTGGCGATGAATTGCTCGTTTTTTGTGTCAAGCTCATCAGTTCGCTGATTGACCTTACGACGGTAGAAATCAGCCACCTTGTTGCTCGCAATGCGGTACAACCAGGTTCGAAACACCGCCGCACCGGGTTCGAACTTAGCTGCCTGATCTATGACAGCCATCCATACGTCCTGGGTGATTTCCTCCGCCGCTGCAGTCTGCGCAAGGAGACGGGACGTGAAGGTAAACAAACCATCTTTGTGGCGTGAATAAAGCTCATTAAACGCAGCAGTATCGCCATCAGCATAGGCATGCAGCAACTTCGCATCAGAAGTGGCTTTTAATGAACGTGGAAAACCAAACAGCGTCACGCGAATCGCTTGCTTTGAAACATCGCCCAAACACCACGTCTTAAGAACAAATTGGCTTCACTTTACACTGACTACCTGTTAATCGCAGCAGAAACAAAAACGGGGTTAATCGCAGCTGGAAAGTTGACCTCCCCTCAAAACGTTGCTGGGTCCGGGACACAGACGCTAATGGACAAAACTTGTTGTCCCGGACGCAGTGTCAGCCCGGCCAAGCATTACTTCCCAAACTCTTGCAGGCAAAAAAAGAGCCGCAGAAGCGGCTCTTTTCATTACATCCGGGCGGTTAGCCTAGCGAGTTACACGAAACTCATCGAGGGTAAAGGTACCATTGCCCCAGAAAGTTTCAGTGCCTATCTCGATGGCTCCCATGCAGGTGTTGCCCACTGACCACACACCATGCTGAGGCCCTTGAAAACGAGTCCAGTCAACAAACTCTTTCCAGTCAAGCCAGCCTTCATTTGACGGTGTCTGCTCAACGAATGCCACATAGCCCCAGGTTAATGCCGGGTTAATGTAGACATCCCAACGCTTACCGTCGATCGTGGCCTCAGTCACTTTGGTACCCGGTGTTTTGATCACAGGCTTGTTGACCCAGATCATCATCTCGAAGTGCTTGTTCCACTCTTCAGCTTCACAGCTTGTATGAAAAAATGACTCGAGCGCTACGTTTCGCTCAGCGGTGCCTGTTTCACGATACTTATAACGAACCTTATAGTTCGGCATATTGTTGACGTTAACCGGCAAACCGAGCTTCGCAGGCGTGCCTGACTGCGAGTTACGCGTTTTACGACCGTAATAGACCTGCGGGTAACTCTTGACTGAGTACTCGTTTCCTTCGTTTTTAGCCAGCCAGTTGTAGTCCCACTTGGCAACATAGTTACCGCGACTGCCACCTAGCTCAATACACTGTGACCAACGATCTGAATAGACGTCACTGAAGTTCCACGTGTTGTTCTGAAGAACGTAGTCACCATAGGCGATTTCTGCCCATGGCTGACACCAGCGAGTGTTTAATAACGGATCTTCTGCTGTCGCAGTACGACCAGCGACTATTCGGCAACTCTGATCATTCTCGTAGCCAAAATTGTCACCGTTGCCATCACTCGCATCGGTCAGGCAAATAGGCGTGCCGTTAGTATAGCCAATCGCGCTCACAGCGACCGGTGGTGGCGCTGCGATAACACTATTGGTGTTACGGTTTGGCTGAACACTACCCCAACGACAAGACTCCCCGAACTCAAATCCCCAGCCATTACCATTGTCTTCTGCATTTGCGGAACACTGCGCAGCGCTGCTCCCAGAGCCAGACGATTGAGAAGTCGAAGAGGGAGCCGATGCAGAAGATCCGCTGGTGTAGCGACAACTGCGATTGTTTTCCCAGCCCCAGCCATCACCGTTATCTATGGCTGCACTTGTGCAGCTTGGCGCGGTAGAACCGGAAGTTGAGCTCGAAGATGAAGAAGAGGTAGTTTCCTGCGTGCCACCGAACCTGCAACTACGGTTGTCTTCCCAGCCCCAACCGTTGCCACTATTGACAGCTGAAGAGCTGCACAACGGCTTTCCGCCGGTGTCGATGCATGACTTACCATTCTCGTAACCCCATCCATTCGAGCCTATGGTTGCCGATGCTGAGCAGGTCGGATGTCCAGCCGGGATGGTGCAGGATTGAGAGTTTTCATAACCCCATCCATCGCCATCAACGTCTACCACCGCACTGCTGCACTCAGGTGCGGCCAGGGTGAAGGGTGAGTAAAAAGCTGAGAGTGCAAAAAGTAGTGGTAATGTAAAAAACTTGCGTGCCATAGATTTTAAAGTTGTTCGGTTAATAACCAAAATACTGGATCCGAATTGGCTGGTTTGACACCAGCGTTAAACACAAATGCACAGTCGATTAAACGAAAGAGTGAGGCGGCGGACGCCTGACTCAAGCCGTGCGATGAATTTACAAAATTATAAATTTACCCAGTTGCATGTCAGATTAAACAACGGAAACAAACACCTAAGGAAGGTAACAAACCACATGAACTTCGCGCCGTAGGAACATGATTCCAGCCGCTCCGCTGATTTGCATTACTCCATCGTTAGTTTTATTTCCTGCCGGATGCTCCCTGGACTCAACGTTAAGACTAAAGATAGTCTTCATTCAGCGAAGTTGAAGCAGAAACCGTACAGTCTCGGTATTGACAGTGTGTCCAGAGGGAGGGTTTTCGTGCACGGCGGACGCTTAACCGTATGTTTTTATTATATTTTACGGCACATTTTAGAGTAACGCTCCTGTAACATTCCTCACTGAAAAACAGCGCACCCGGAGCCTCTGACCGTAAAAACCGGTCTACAACTATAGATATACCGGGCCTGACGCCAATAGTCAGTCAAACAGGACTTACTATTGACTATTGGCTTTGAACATCCCTGAAGAGATGAAGGTCTTCAGTAGCGAACTGGTTCGCTACCTCGACGGTTATTTTAATTTCTTGTACCGGACACGCTTTGGCTGGTCATCACCGCCGGTTCTGCGCTTGAAGTCTTCCTGATATTCAGTGTAGTTTCCGGCAAAGAATTCAACATGAGACTCTCCCTCGTATGCCAATATATGAGTGGCAATGCGGTCAAGAAACCAACGATCGTGAGAGATAACAATCGCCGAACCCGGGAAATCAAGCAATGCCTCTTCCAGTGCTCGCAAGGTTTCTACATCAAGATCATTCGATGGCTCATCGAGTAAAAGCACATTAGCCCCTTGCTTAAGCGTCCACGCCAGCTGCAAGCGCCCTCTTTCACCACCAGATAAATCGCCCACTTTCTTTTGCTGATCACCGCCTTTGAAGTTGAAACGCCCGAGATAGGCACGTGAAGGCATCTCGTAATCGCCCACGACCAGGTTGTCATGCCCGCCGGAAATCAACTCCCAGACAGTTTTATCGCCATCCAGTTCATCACGGCTCTGATCAACCCAGGCAATTTCGACCGTTTCTCCACGTTCGATCGTTCCGGAGTCCGGCTGTTCGGTCCCCATTATCATCCTTAATAGCGTTGATTTTCCCGCACCGTTGCCACCGACCACACCGACAATTGCCCCCTGTGGCAGCGAGAAGCTCAAATCGTCTATTAGTACTCGATCATCAAACGCTTTACTGACGTTTTTAAAGTCGAGAACTTTTTCTCCAAGTCGCTGCCCTTTGGGAATATATATTTCGTTGGTTTCGCTGCGCTTTTGAAATTCCTTTGATTGCATTTCTTCGAAGCGTGCAATGCGGGCCTTGGATTTTGATTGCCGCCCTTTCGCTCCCTGACGAACCCACTCAAGCTCAGCCTTCATTGCCTTGGCATGTGACGACTCTTGTTTACTCTCCTGTTCAAATCGATCCGCTTTCGCACTCAGCCACCCGGAGTAGTTGCCTTCAAATGGAATTCCGCGGCCACGATCCAGCTCGAGAATCCAGCCGGCGACGTTATCTAAAAAGTATCTATCGTGAGTGATCGCGACCACTGTGCCATCAAAGTCGTGCAGGAAACGTTCAAGCCATGCGACCGATTCTGCATCCAGATGGTTGGTCGGCTCGTCTAGAAGCAACATGTCCGGGGATGCCAGCAACAGTTGGCAAAGCGCCACACGACGTTTCTCACCACCGGACAAGTTGCCGATTTTCGCGTCCCACGCCGGCAGTCGTAACGCATCTGCCGCCACTTCAAGCTGACGCTCAAGATTGTGACCGTCACTGGCCTGCAAGACGGCCTCAAGCTTGGCTTGTTCAGCGGCCAAAGCATCAAAGTCAGCATCAGGTTCGGCATAGGCCGCATACACTTCATCAAGACGCGACTGTACGGTTTTCAATTCATCGACAGATTCTTCCACTGCTTCGCGAACCGTTTGCTCTGGATTGAGTTGCGGTTCCTGTGGCAGGTAGCCGACATTAATATCTGGCATTGGACGGGCTTCACCGTCTATTTCTGTGTCCAGACCTGCCATGATCTTGAGTAATGTGGATTTTCCCGCCCCATTCAAACCCAGCACCCCGATTTTGGCGCCAGGGAAAAAGGACAACGAGATATCCTTCAAAATTTCGCGTTTGGGTGGCACAACTTTGCTCACCCGGTTCATTGTGTAGACGTATTGAGCCATAATAGATCAGATGTGAGTACTGAATACCAAAATAACACAGCACGCCAAAGGTGACTATGGGTATAGTTTTGCTGTTTTTGGCGGCAAGGTCTTCGCATTAACATAAATTGCAACGCGCAATACCGGCCTGACGCCAGTAAATAATTGCAAAGCTTCTAACTCTACAAACAATACAGGATCAGTCAATGACAACGGTGAACTACGTAAAACACGGGAAGCTGAGCATTGCGGCACCTTTGCACAAAATGGTGAGCGAACAGGTGTGCCCGGGCACTGATGTCACTGCAGAACATTTTTTCTCCGAACTGGAAAAAATCATAGCCGATTTCAGCCCGCGAATTAAAGCGCACCTTGCAACACGTGACAAAATACAAGAAAGCATTGATCAATGGCACAAAGACAATAAGGCCTTCAACGCTGACACTTACAAAAGCTATTTACAGTCAATTAACTACCTGGAACCTGAAGTACCGGCTTTCGAAATAAGCACCGAAAATGTTGACCCGGAAATCGCCACCATTGCCGGCGCCCAATTGGTTGTACCACTGGATAACGCACGCTTCGTACTGAACGCCGCCAACGCGCGCTGGGGAAGTTTGTACGACGCACTGTATGGCACCGACGCCATTTCAGAGGACGATGGAGCAACTCGAGCGGGAGGATACAATCCGGTACGGGGTGCTAAAGTGGTTGCATACACCAAGGCTTTTCTTGACGAGCACTTTCCGCTGAAAAGTGGCTCTCATTCAAACGTGACCTCCTACAAAATAGAAAATGGCACTCTGGCAGTACAACTCGGATCTGACTCCACCAACTTAAGCGATCAAAACCAGTTCACCGGTTATGAAGGTGACACCTCAGCACCGGCTAAAATATTACTCTGTAAAAACAAGCTCCACCTTGAAATGGTATTCGATGCCTCACATCCAATTGGAAAAACAGATTCCGCCAATCTGGCTGACGTTCAACTTGAATCAGCTATCAGCACCATCATGGATTGCGAGGATTCTGTCGCATCCGTTGATGTTGACGACAAATGTCAGGTCTATGCCAACTGGCTGGGACTCATGCAAGGCACGTTACATTGTTCATTCGAAAAAGGCGGTAAAACAATTGAGCGAAAACTGTCCCCGGACCGCACTTACACCACTCCGGATGGTGGCACGCTGACACTGCCCGGTCGCAGCGTTCTATTGGTACGAAACGTCGGCACTCAGTGCGAAATTGATGCTGTTAAATACAACGACGCGCCTGTACCTGAAACCCTAATTGATGCGATGGTCACCTCCCTTTGCGCGAAGCACGATCTCATCGGCAACAACAATAATTTTAATAACTCTCGCCATGGTTCAGTGTTCATCGTAAAGCCTAAAATGCACGGATCAGAGGAAGTTGCACTGGCTGTTGAACTATTTGACCGTGTCGAAAAAGCGCTCTCTCTTAAAAAGAACTCATTAAAGATGGGCATCATGGACGAAGAGAGACGTACAACCGTTAACTTAAAGAACTGCATCAATGCAGCACGCGAACGCGTCGTATTTATCAACACCGGATTCCTTGATCGAACTGGCGATGATATTCATACCTGCATGGAAGCAGGCGCTATGCTGCCGAAAGCGGAAATCAAGCAAGCCACCTGGTTAATGGCTTATGAAGACAACAACGTTGACTGCGGTCTTGCATGCGGCCTACAGGGCAAAGCACAGATTGGCAAAGGTATGTGGGCTATTCCAGATCAAATGGCCGCTATGCTCGAAGCAAAAATACAGCATCCACAACAAGGGGGAAGTACTGCCTGGGTTCCGTCTCCCACTGCCGCCACTTTACACGCAACCCATTACTTTCAACTCAATGTAAAAGATCGCCAGGATGAATTAAAATCCCGCGATGCTGCCAGTGTTGACGACATTCTTACTATTCCGCTGCTTGATCGGAATCTTTCTGATGAAGAGATCAAGAACGAGCTGGATAACAACGTACAAGGCATACTCGGATATGTTGCACGCTGGGTCGGACAAGGTATTGGTTGTTCAAAGGTACCTGACATAAATAACGTGGGCTTGATGGAAGACTGCGCTACTTTGCGGATCTCCAGCCAACACATCGCCAACTGGTTACATCACGGCATCTTAAGTGAAGACGAAGTGATGGAATCCATGAAACGTTTAGCAGTCACCGTTGATAATCAAAACAAAAACGATCCTGACTATGCGCCAATGGCAAAAGACTTTGATAACAGCGTCACATTTCAAGCATCTGTCGACCTTGCTTTGAAAGGCAGAGCACAACCAAATGGTTATACAGAATTCATTTTGTATGAAAGAAGACAGGAAGCCAAAGCCCAGTCATAGCTCCAGCACTTGAGTTGCAACTGTAAGCATAACCAAAACCGTTTGAAAAAGTGTTGCTGGAACCTCTGGCAACACTACGCTCAACATTCCGTGATGAGGTCATCAAACCGGTGGCACAAAAGATGCGCCAACCGGTTCGATAGTGACTGCTTAAATGAGCTGAACTCTGAATAGAGTTTATTCAAGTGTCTTTTAAAACGCTCGCTATGTTTACCATCGGTAGCTTTAAAGCCGAAAACAAACAGGGGCACTTCTATGACGCAAGCCTACAGTAATGCGGAAACCCAATCACCTGAATCATCAGGTCAAAAAACGAACGGTAAGTTGTTATCCAGTTCAAACAACCCCTATCGCTCTTTGCTGTTGTTACGCTATTTTCTTCTTAACGTTGTAGCATTTGCTTTGCTGGGCGTCGCCTGGTCGCAGGGCTATGTACACAAAGTTGTCCATGCAGATCAAACTTATCTATCAGTAGTTATATTCCTTGTTTTTATAGTTGGCCTTGTCCTCTGCACTCAAAAGTTATGGCAGACAAACCGGGAAATCGATGCACTGAAGAGCATCTCGGGCTTACAATCACCTGCAGTGTCTCATCTGGTAAATATTTCCGGGAAGCATAGCAACGCGTCTATTAGCGGATCAACTCGACTTCGACTATCGCATCGAATTTCCGTGGTTCGACACCTTGGAAATACCCTCGTACTACTTGGCCTTATTGGTACTGTCCTCGGATTTATCATTGCCTTATCAGGCGTAGATCCAGACAAAGCCTCTGACGTTAACGCTATCGCACCGATGGTGTCTACCTTAATACAAGGCATGTCTACCGCGCTCTACACCACATTAATCGGTTCAATCTTTAATGTCTGGTTAATGGCCAACTTTCAAATGCTCTCCAGCGGCACTGTGCAATTAATCAGTGATCTTCAAGAGGCAGTTGATCGCCATGCGTGAGGATGATCTGTTTGATGAAGACAGCACAGCGACGTTATTCCGAGACGTTATAATGCTTGCACTTGCAGGCTTTGTTACGCTTGTCATGCTGTTGCTCCCGCACATCAATCCAAAAGCAGTTGCCGAAGACACATCGAAGTCACCAGGCAACATGACCGTTGAACTTCGCTGGCCGGACAACATTAATGCTGACGTTGACCTATGGGTTGAAGCCCCGGGAGATATACCAGTCGGTTACTCCAACAAAGGCGGACAAATATTCAACCTGTTACGCGATGACCTGGGCGATACCGCTGATCTGACTGGCCTGAACTATGAGTTCACCTACAGCCGTGGCGTACCCAAAGGGGAATACGCAGTAAACGTTCATTTGTACAGAAACCCTACTGGTATCTATCCAATACCTGCGACGATTGTAGTGAGCCTCAAGCGCCCGGGACAGAAGTCGGCTAAGCAAATACTGGTGAGTCAGCATGACTTGAAACACCAGGGCGAAGAATCAACGGTGTTCCGATTTAATATTGACGAGAAAGCAAACCTCGTCACTGGCAGCGTACACAACCTGCCAAAGAAACTGCGCAACAAAAAATCATGACAGTTACTACTTACTGGTTTGTTATTGCCACCGCCCTTGCTGCGGCACTGGCCTCTATCGCCATCTGGTCGCCACGATCACTCAAACTAAAAGTAGCTGCGTTACTGTGTGCCACCGCCTTCCTGCCAATTGGATACTTTAGTCTGAATGACATTCTCAGTAGACCTAAGCCGGTATTGTTAGAAACTGTCCACAGAGACATTGAACAGGTTCAGGTAATAAGTTCACTTATGAAGGAAGACGAAGCTATCTACCTGTGGCTGCAAATACCTGAAGTCGATGAACCGCGATCATATCGGCTGCCGTGGTCAGATGAGACGGCAAAGGAGCTGCACAAAGCAATGCAGGAGGCGGAGCACGATGGTACCGAGGTGAAAATGAACAAGCCATTTGAAAAAACCATCGATAATCAACAACCGGTATTCTACGCTGCGCCACCACCGCCGCCGCCGGAAAAACAGATTGCCGAAGATAAACCTATTCTCTTTAAGGCAGCAAAAAACGACCAGTAATTGAGCAATCTACCGCCGGCTCTGCGCACTCAACTTCGATCAGATCCTGCGACATACAATTTAACGAATCGTTTCGACCCAGAGATTCACTCAACTCTTCCAACAAAAACAGCAGCTTGGCGGTTCAAAAATGCAGATTTGCATCTTAATTGCAGACGTCGAAGTTGTAGAACTTGCTACGCGTGCCGATTCTCCTTAGATGGAGTGGTATCGCAAGGCAGCAATAATTTCCGATCAATAATGGCCACCACTTTGATGGCTTGTTTTTGTTCGTGCTAAAAATCGTTTTCCGGAGACAGACAGTATGCGAAAACTCGGTGCAGTCACACTATTCTTATTAGTGACTATGTGCACATCGTTGCACTCCGCTGAACTGAAGGAACCTTTCAGTTACGGGATCAATTACGCCTGGAAAAACTACTCAGGTGATTTTGGTGGTATTTCGGCCTGGGCTAAAAAAGGTGTTGCTGCAGACCCCACCCCCTACCAGGAAGAACTCAACGACATGGCGGCCAACGGTATTGAAGTCGTGCGTTGGTGGGTATGGCCGGAATTCTGGACGGATGCCATCACCTTCGATGCGGACGGCGCTCCCAATCAGTTGGGGCAACAAGCTATTGATGATGCGCTGAAAGCATTAGAGCTTGCCAGCGAAGCTGGTATCCGTGTGATGTTCTGTCTGTATTCATTTGACGGGTTTCGCCCGACTCGCAGCAACTTTGGCCTGACCATGACAGGTTACCGCGACATCGTTATCGATGACACCAAGAGAAGTAAGCTAATGTCAAACGTGGTACGACCTCTGGTGGCAGCACTGGGTAAAAGCCCGCACCTGTCGGCACTTCATTCCTGGGATGTGATCAATGAACCTGAATGGGCGATGACCGGTAAAAATAAATACGGCGGCAATGACTTCGAACCTTCAAGTGATCTTGAACCAATTACCCATGATCAAATGGAGGTTTTCTTAGGAGACACCATCAAGATCATGCGACAGGAAACACCTGATGTGCCGGTCAGCATTGGCAGCGCTGCAGTCAAGTGGCTGAATGCCTGGCAGAACACCGATGTCGATTTCTATCAGCCGCATATCTATGACTGGGTTAACGACTACTGGCCGTATTCAAAATCGCCCTCTGAGCTCGGTTTTGGTGACAAGCCAATGATCATGGGTGAATACCCGGTCGAGGGCTTGAACGCTGCCGACCATAAAACAATGCTTCAAAGCTGGTTTAATAACGGCTATGCAGGCGCACTGGGTTGGGATTACCGTATTACACATTCACCCGGTGAGCCCGCAGATGTAATTGCCGCACAACGAAGTAAGTATCTTAAAGAATTCAAAGAGTTTGCAGATACCAACAACATTGGCGAACCTGGTGACCCGGCTGCAGCAAAAAAAGTGGCCCCTCTGACAAAGCCGGCAACACCGGCCATTGAGATGAGCGAGTAATAGAGTACTGGTAGCGCCACTTCCCGAGTGGCGCTACCACTGTTACAGTAGAAATATTGAAGACACCAGGCCGATAAGGCCCCCGAATACCGCACCCCAGACAACCAACCAACCGAGATGCTTGCGAATCATTCGCTGCAGGATGTCTTTCACCAACTCAGGTGTCATTTCATCCAGCCGGTTTTTAACAATCCCGCCTACCCGATCAGTAAAATCATCGCTGCTGGTAATACTCTGCAACTGCTTTTGCATGTTCTTTTGAAAAGACGGCGATCGGACGGTCTTAAGTAAAAATTCACGCATGCGGTTTTTAAACGGGTCACGCATGGTATCGAGCGCTTTTTCCCCGCCCACCATCGCGAGCATACCACCGAGCGTCGACTCCATAACGACGGCTACCAATTGATCGTAAGCATCATCCATATCAAGGTTGTTCACGACCGGTTCTATGTCCACTATTTTGCTGGCATTTGCATTTTGACTGAAAAACTTCTCTACGTTCTCACGGTTAAACAGTTCCTGGGTGACAAGTGTATGAATGCCACTTTTAAATTCTTCAAAATGGGTGGGAATAACACCAGAGCCGTAAAGGCCAGGCACTTTCTCGAATAGCATATGTACCGCCAGCCAGTTCGTGACTGCGCCGGACAGCGCAAACAAGCCGGTATAAAATATCACGGTGCCGATACTGCCGGGCACCAGCCAACCTATCAAAATCAGTACAAGTGCTACTAAGTTCGGAAATGTATTTTTATCTAACAACAACATGATACCAACGACCTACCTGTATTAAGAACGAATTGATGCTTTATGATTATTGTATTTCTCAGTCGGAATGACGGAAGCAAACTGGTTTTGCAGTCCTGGATAGCTTCAGGGGGTCTGTCGTGCCCGGTTAATCAATAACGGAGGACTTCGCGCGCAACAAAACGCCTACGTTTGAATACGAACGACAATGCCCCTGGGTATGCCAGGTGCGCCCTGCACAGTTACTGTTTGCTACCACATCAAATCATCTGGCACCTTGAATTCAGCGTACTCATCTTCGTGCTCAGGATCACCAGTTTCGGTATTGCACAAAAGCACCACGCTATCGTCGCGTTCTGCAATTTTCTCTGCTGTTTTTCGAGGCACCAGATCATAGCGATCACGCAGCTTAACCACAGCAAGTGATCCCGCCACCAGAGCCGCCCGTTGTCGTTCATTAACGCTAATCGTTTTAATTAACTTACCTTCAGGAAAACTAAAGTCAATCTCACCGCGTTCAGCCACAGAATTCATTTCAATTAGCTGCGCAATTTGCGCCTGAATTGCCGCTTGCTGAGCTTGTTCATTTTTCTGTTTGTTCAGCGCCCGATCTTTGGCAAGCTTTTCTTGTTGTGCACTAAGCGCAGCGTCAGCAATATCATCACTCACCTCTTTTCCGGTACGTTGAAGCTTTTCTTTGCTGTTCTTTGCTTTTTTGGCGCGTACCGCTTGCTTCTTATTGGCAAGGCCGGCTTTTAGCAATTGATCCTGTAGCGACTTTCCCACTGATCAGTCTCCTTTATAGTTGTGAAGCAACTAGGTCGATTCAAGGCCTGGTGCAGGCATGCGAGCACGCCGCTTACTTCTGATCAGTCCATGTACCGGAGCGAACAGAAATACCGAAATAAAGATCACCATCAACATCAACACAATCGTCGGGGCTGGTGCACTATCAAGTACAAAGCTTAAAACGATACCTGTTACCGATGCAACAACAGCAGAACCCACCGCATAGACCAGCATGGTGTCGAATCGATCGGTCATCATGTAGCCGATCGCGCCGGGTGCAATGAGTAGTGCGATCACCAATATAATACCCACCACCTTCAACGCTGTGACAATCACAATGGACAACAGTATCAGCAGCCCGTAGTGCAGTGCCTTTACGGGCAATCCAATGGCCTTCGCATGCTGCGGATCAAAGCTATGAATAATCAAGTCTTTACGTCGAAACCAAACCAAACTGACACACACCAGCGCGACAACTCCGGTCTGCCACACATCACGCCAGGTCAAACCGAGAATGTCACCAAATAGTATTTCGTGCAGGTGAACATCGATAGCAAAGAACGAGAACAATACAACGCCCAGTGCAAACATCCCGGAAAAAACAATACCCATAACGGTATCTTCTTTCAGACGCGAATGCTCGGTCATAAATCCGGTGGCAATAGTACAAAACATTCCCGCAATAAAAGCCCCAATCACCACCGGCACTCCCGCTGCATAGGCCAACACAATACCCGGCAAAACGGCATGAGAAATCGCATCCCCCATAAGCGCCCAGCCACGTAGCACCAGAAAGCATGACAATACTGCTGCAGCAATACTCAAAAACACCGCCGTGATCAACGCCTGCTGCATGAAATCAATGGTAAATGGCAACCACAGAAGTTCGAGCATGCTAGGCGACCGCCTGCTTCATGCGACGCCGCGAGGCAATCAGCCCATGCGTCGGAGCGAAGAAAAAAGCACATAACAGCACAGCGGTGAGCAACAAAATGATCACGCCGCCTGTCACCCCGTTGGTGAAGTAACTCAAATAGCATCCAACAGCACTACATAGAGCACCCGCTGCGACACTGATGATTAATAACGTTGAGAATCGATCAGTAAGCAAGTAGGCAATAGCCCCTGGTGTCACTACCATCGCGATAACAAGAAATGCCCCTACCGCCATCAATGCTGCCACCGTGCAAGCGCTCAACACCGTAAAGAACAATACTTTTAGTGCGGTAGCGTTCAAGCCCACCGATAATGCGTGAGATTCATCAAAAAACACTACCATCAGGTCTTTCCAGGTAAACGTAAGGATTACCAAAGACACCACAGCAATAATCACCAACTGAATACTGTCCTCAGGCGATATAGCAAGCAGATTACCAAATACAATGGTCTCTATACGCACCGATGAGGGGTTTATAGAAATCATGAACAAACCTAACGCAAAAAAACCACTGAAGATCAGCCCGATCACTACATCTGGTTTTAATCGCGAGTGCGAACTTATAAATAACATCGCAATGGCTGCCAGCCCACCCGAGAAAAACGCCCCTACTGAATAGGGCAAGCCAAGCATATAGGCACCGGCAACACCCGGAACCACAGAGTGAGACAATGCATCACCTATAAGCGACCACCCTTTAAGCATAATATAAGCTGACAAAAAACCGCACACCGCACCCACCAGCGTGCTCACCCAAATGGCATTCACCATATAGCCGTAGGAAAATGGTTCAAGCAACGTCACCATCAGGAATGATCCGCTTTGTCTGGTACTTTTTCAGATCTGGCAGCCGGGTCATTTTCGCCATAAAGAACGAATGGTCTTTCATCATCAGTAATGACAGTGACTTCGCGTGCATCGTCATCGTCATGTAAGTCTTGACCACCCAACACATGAAATCGCAGCACACCGCCAAACGCCTGCTCAAGATTTTCTCTGGTAAAAACAACATCTGCCGGACCATCGGCTAATACCGTTTGATTGATCAGAACAACATGGTCACAGAACTGGGGAACACTGCCAAGGTTATGTGTGGACACCAGCATCACCCTGCCCTCATCCCGCATGCTGCGCATGAGGCTGATGATCGATTCCTCGGTCTTTACATCCACACCACCAAAAGGCTCATCAAGCAATATTATCCGGCTTTCCTGTGCCAGCGCCCTGGCTAAAAATACCCGCTTCTTCTGACCACCTGATAACTGCCCTATTTGCCTGTGTCGATAGTCAAGCATGTCAACCCGCTTAAGTGCCGATTCAACATGGCCATGATCTGTTTTTGAAGGACGACGCAGAAATCCCATGTGGCCGAACCGCCCCATCATCACCACATCTTCTACCAGTACTGGAAAATCCCAATCGACATCTTCATTCTGCGGGACATAGGCCACTGTGTTGCGCTTTAAGGCCCGCCCGGCAGGCTTACCCAGTATCTCCACTGTACCGGATGCCAGTGGCACAAAACCCATGATCGCTTTGAACAGAGTTGACTTACCCGAACCATTAACGCCCACAAGTGCACATATGGTCGCGTTCGGAATACTGAAGCTTGCATCTCGAATAGCCGTGTGACCATTTCTGTAGGTCACAGTGACATTGCTGGCCTCTATTCCAGCCGGGTTTTGATCTTTATCAAATTCAGCCACCGGTGAGTCCCTTCAATATCGTTTCAGTCGTAACTCGCAGCAATTCAAGATAAGTAGGAACCGGACCATCTGCTTCACTCAGTGAATCCACATACAGCACACCACCATACGCGGCACCAGTATCACGCGCTACCTGTCTGGCTGGCTTATCCGACAGGGTACTTTCACTAAAGACCACAGGCACGTTGTTATCACGTACCGCGTCAATCATTGCTTTCACCTGCTTCGGTGTACCGAGGGCGTCAGCGTTAATAGGCCACAAATAAATTTCTTTCAGTTCAAAATAGCGCGCGAGATAGCTAAACGCGCCCTCCGTCGATGCCAGCCACCGCTGTTCAGCAGGCACCACACTCAGGCGCTCTGAAATACTTTTCGCAACCACTTCAATTTCGGCGATGTAATTATCGGAGTTAGTCTTGTATATGTCTGCATTCTCAGGATCCGCGTCTGCCAGCGCCCTTTCGATATTGCGTACATATATAGTCACATCAGCCGGTGACATCCAGGCATGCGGGTTGGGCTTAGCAGAGTAAGGACCCTCTCTGATCGGGATAGGCACCACCCCTTCTGACACCACCACGTCAGTCGCGTTTTTTACCCGTGAAATAAATTTTTCAAACCAACGCTCGAGACCTAAGCCATTCCAAAGAACCACATCTGCGTTTCTTACGCGCAACAAGTCTCTCGGAGTGGGCTGATAGTTATGAATTTCAGCACCAGGGCGGGTAATTGACACCACATCCGCCGCCTCGCCAGCGACATTTTGCGCAATATCTGCAATCACCGTAAATGTTGTGGCCACCAACAGCTTTTCTTTCTTGGCTGCGATCGCCTGTGACATAGAGGCAATCACCAACACAGATGCCACCGCTAGCAGCGTGCGAATATTGAATTGTAGCCACGCATTCGAACCGCTTGAAACCATATTCCTTGTGCTTTATAATTTAGCCTTGGCTTAGTTTATACACTTTGGGCTACATTTCAAGCCTTGTATAAAGAACCAGCGTGAAGCAAAAGCAGGAAATCGGGAGCAGTTCCAATAAGCAAGAAACCTAACAATCCAAAAGAAATGGTTCGCACACTACCCAATGTCAGCGAGCAGGCTGCACGCTTCACTCTGGTTCGGGAGGCGCATAAAACCGAAGCCACAGAAGACTACGTAGAACTGATCGACGACTTGATCAGCGTAAACGGCGAGGCACGACTTGTAGATATTGCCAGTAGAATGGGGGTAACCCAACCCACCGCAAGTAAAACGTTAGCGCGACTACAAAGGGACGGCTATGTAAACTCCGAACCTTACCGTTCAATATTCCTGACTCAAATGGGCAAAGATCTGGCCGATGAAAGCCGCTTCAAACATGAAGTGGTATTTCAGTTTTTGCTGACGATCGGCGTAAGTAAGGAGGCAGCCAAGCGAGACTCGGAAGGAATGGAACACCATGTTTCTGACGAAACCCTTAAAGCCTTTAAAAAAATCATACGCAAACACCAGGCACGATAAAAAATCGATACCCACCCCTGCCACAGGTCTAGCCTGCGTTTTCATGAAGCGACAAAATGAAAGAAGATATGACTATTTGCGTAGAGCTTTACCCTCTTCGAGGCCGATCGGGCGACCTGTTTAACGTCATTCAACCTGAAAGCCGAATCATCATGAGCAATGCAGGCTAGCTGATGCCCAGAAAACGAAATCCAAAAACCGCAAACGCCCGAGAGCAACCTTTTGTCGTGCGTCATAAATGGTGGTTTATTGCACTCGCAGTTTTAATTGCAATGTTCCTGGTGCTGTTTTTACTTGCATCCAGATCTATGGAAAAACTCGATGCCCGAATACAAGAAGTTTTTGACGGACCAAAGTGGTCCATCCCTGCGCGAGTTTATGCAAGACCATTAGAATTATACGCCGGGCTTCAGGTACCACCTGACACGGTGACTCAAGAACTTGAGAGACTTGGTTACCAACTGCGACCCGCCACAATAAGCAGACCAGGACAGTTTGCATTGCAACCCGGCGGCCTCAAGGTACACACTCGTGGATTTAAATTCGCTGACGGCTTTGAATCTGCAACTGAATTGTCGCTTAAATGGACCAACAATCAAGTATCAGCACTTACAGATGCGGCCGGAAAATCAGTTCCCATTACACGACTGGAACCCCAACTGATCGGGCGTATCTCTCCGGCACAAACTGAAGACAGGTTACTGATTAAGCTTGAACAATTACCCGACGGGCTAATCAATGCGCTGCTGGCGGTTGAAGACCCGAAATTCTATCAACACAATGGCCTGTCAATTCGCGGCATTGCTCGGGCGATTTGGGTCAACATCAAAGAACGCCGCTTTGCACAAGGAGGCAGCACACTCACCCAACAGCTCATTAAAAATCTGTTCCTCACTCGAGAGCGAAGTATTCGACGCAAGCTCACCGAATGGCCAATGGCAATTGCCCTTGAGCGGCGCTACAGCAAAGATGAGATTCTCCAGGCATTTGTAAACGAAGTCTTCTTTGCTCAGGATAAAAGCAGAGCCATTCATGGATTCGGACTGGCCAGTCTGTATTTCTTTGATAAACCAGTTCAAGAACTGGACACTCACGAATCAGCACTGCTGGTCGGGCTACTAAAAGGCCCAAGTTACTACGACCCCATTCGCCATCCTCAACGGGCACTCAAACGCCGCAACCTGGTGCTGCGTATCATGCACCGGGAAAATCTTTTATCTGCAGACGCTTTAGCAACAGCACAAGCACAGCCACTCGATCTGACCAACGCCACGGGCATGCTGCAACAACCTGCCTATCTTGATCTGGTAAAGCAGCAACTGACACGCGACTACTCAACAGAAGATTTACACCGCAACGGCTTAAGTATATTCACTAACTTTGATCCAGAGGTACAAAGCAAACTCGAGCAGGCAGTCGATGCTGCCTATGATCAAATAGCCGTCGAACAATCGCTTACAGCAGAAGATCTCGAGAACCTTCAAACCGCCTCTGTCGTCACCCGAGCGGACAACGGTGAGGTACTGGCCATGTTAGGTGGTCGTGAAGCACGTTACGCGGGATTTAACCGGGCACTTGATGCAAACCGACAAGTCGGCTCACTGTTAAAACCCTTTGTGTATGCGGCAGCGTTATCGCAACCGGATACATTCAATCTCGCATCATTAATTAACGATGAACCAATCTACCTCGAACTACCTAATGGAGAGATCTGGAACCCTGCAAACTTCACAGAAGAAAGCAGAGGCCCGGTGATGATGCTCGATGCACTCACCCATTCTCTTAATCAAGCCAGTGTCAATCTCGGCCTTGAACTCGGCATAGAGAACGTCGTCGCGGCACTGAAGCGCTACAACCTATCTAAAGAGATTGATCCACTTCCCTCACTACTGCTCGGTGCCATCGACCTGTCAGTAATTGATGTCGCCACGCTATACCAAACCCTCGCCTCGTCAGGCTTTAACACGCCTCTGCGCGCCATTCGTGAGGTACAGGCCAGTGATGGCCAGCTGTTACAGCGTTACCCGTTTAAACTACAACAACGTCTCGACAGTGCAACCAGCCATCAAATAAACTATGCACTACAGAACGTCATGCGCGCAGGCACTGGCCGAAGAGCTTATCGCTATATCCCGGGCAATATCGCACTTGCTGGAAAATCAGGCACATCCAACGAACTTAGAGACAGCTGGTTTGCAGGCTATGACGGCAAACACAGTGTCGTGGTTTGGATGGGACATGACGATAACACCGCGACCCCCGTCACTGGCAGCAAAGGTGCACTCGAAGTATGGGCACGCACTATGGCAAACCTTGATGCCACGAGCCTGCGCTTCGATGCGCCGCCCTCCATTACCTACGCCAGTGTCAACACAGCGACAGGACAAAGAACCGCAGCAGACTGCCCGGGCGCTCTACAACTGCCCTTTCATCAAAACTTTGTTCCGCGTGGCAACCCGGCAGCCTTGCTTGCCAACGTTTGTGAATAACACGTGCAAGTGCTGAGTATACTTATGACCATTCCGGTGAGAGTCGAATCAATGAACTACAAAAATATTTATCTGGTGTTACTTCCAGCCCTGTTATTGACCGGCTGCGGAACAAAATACACCGTTGAGCGCCCGGAAGGTAACCCGCCAGTCCGCGTTATCGAAACACCCGAACCAATTGAGCCAGTTGAACAGCCGCGGCCGCGGATTGCACCCACGACTATCAATCCACCTGTTGAGGCGGTACAAAGCCTCCCTGCCGCAGTCGCGCTTCGCGACCAGGCCGCAGTCGCAACCTCCGCAAACGATCACCCCAGAGCGATAGGCCTGCTGGAAAGAGCGCTGCGCATCTCACCGAATGATCCACAGACATTCTATGAATTAGCGCTAAACCACCTGGCAATGCAGCAGCCTCAACAAGCGCTACAACTGGCGAGACGAGGTCTGACCCTTAACCCTACTACCGCACAAAGACAGGCACTGGAAAGACTGACTGCACGCAGCCAGTCAATGCTATAGGTCGTCGTATCCTGAATCAGATAGTACGGTCATATCAGAGCTTGCCTTTTGTAAAGCAACTAATCTAGAGCTCCCACATGGGCAGCTGAGTAAAGTGCAGTTAACTGGATTCAGCACGCCCCTCATCCAAATTGAACTCTATTACGTTAGTAGTGAATCACTTTGCTTGGTCGACTCATATGGCTATTGTTTGAATACAATGCGCTAGTTAATGGCCCCAAGGAAATCACGCTTGCCAAGGGCTACGCCATTGTTCCTTAGAATGGCGTAAGCCGTGGCAGCATGGAACTGCACATTAGGCATGACAAACTTTGATACATACTGGTAGCCGGTAAACTTTAGCTCGATACTCGGCAGCTTCATAATAATTTCTTTTTCTTCTGTGCCGTTTACCTGGTCCGCATTAATACTGTCCATGAATGCAATTGTTGTATCACAGCGATTCATCAACTCATCAAACGTTTCTTCATTGTCTTCAAAAACCGGCGCACCAACCCCACTGAGGCGCGCCATACATCCCTTTGAAATGTCCGTTGCTATCTGAACCTGCTTAGCCAACGGCAGCATATCAGGAGATAGCCTTGTAGCAAGCATCACCTCCTGATCTATTCCCTGCTCCTTGCAGTGCTCCGCTCCTACGCTGATGATGTGCTTGACATTATTCAATGCCAAAACCAGTAACGGTGCCGTCGCGTCATACATACTGATGTTCAAAGCATACTTCCCGATTAGATGTAAATGTTAAGTGTAATAAAGCGTGTTTATCCGATAGATCATTGGTTCTTTACGGCATGACGTAGTGGTGAACAATACAAGCTACAGCGGTGCTATCTGCTCCACGGCATCCATATTTATCTCACCATACACATGCGGAAATAACTCATCCCCTCCCATGGTGTTCTCATATGCCAATTCTGACCTCAATAAATCAGAGTCAATATGCATAAGCAACAATCCCGTTGCCCCCTCATAGTAGCGCTTTATCACCCCCTGGAGTTGCCCGGGCTCGCAACAGTGAATGAATCCCTCTGAATCGATTGATTCACAACGATAGCTGCCGGTGGTTGCCGCAGCATCAATATCTTTTGATTGGGCTATGTGAAATAGTAGTGCCAAGTGTTCATCCGCCTGTGTTAAATCGCTGAGCCGCACGAGCCTTTGCCTTCGCATACTCGACTTCTCTGTTCTTCGGTGCAGCGCTGGTCGACAGACTGGCAAGCAATTTTTGCGTTGCCGCCACTACGTCCTCCACCGCCTGAGCATGTGCTGCCGAATTGATCTGTGAGGGCTTTGAGTACCCACCGACCTTACGGACATACTGCAATGCAGCCGCCTGAATCTCTGCTTCCGTCGCCGGTGGTTCAAAATTGAACAGTGTTCTGATATTCCTGCACATGACCTCGGCTCCTCTGCCACCAGGCGACAATCGCGCGGTCAAATATACCAAACCTGCTAACGGTAGAGGTGAAAATTAATCATCGGTGCAATAACTTCAATTTATTTTTCAAACACATACCCAATCATTTAGCTAAGGCTCTGCCTCGTTATCAACCACCAGCCGCTAACCACCCTGCCTCTGACATTCAAGTTTCCGCACAAACTACCGCTATCGTGGCCAATGATAAACAGAGCCAACATAAGCGGTCGAACAAAATACACGACGGCCACAGACAATCACATCGGGCACTTACCCATGCCCGTTGTGTTTGCTACTGGTGTAGTGATTACCGCAATAATCGGTATTAATTTTACCTTTGTAAATCAGCCATGGCTCAGCATAGTTAACTACACCCTGCTGGCCATCGGACCAATACTGTTAGTTGCAGGGCTCCTGTCATTTCTCTGCAAGGTAAAATTTCGCGCGCCGAGCGCTCAGAAAGAAGTCAGTCAACGGCCCATCATTTACAACGACAAGGTAGCTGACTCCGTCGCCTGGTCAGCAGCACGTCCAGATGTCAACGGCGAGTCGAAAAATTGCAAAGTCAGCACCTCTTCTACTGAAACGCGCTTATTGTTCGAACCAATATTCACACTACAGTACTTTGCCGTCATACTCGCAGGCGTGCTTGTCGCCTTTTTACTCTCATTGGGACTTTCCAATAGCCTGCCGCACATCCCTTACGGCACCACGCTTTCCTCAATCGAGCCAACACTCAAAACATTTCTCTGCATGTTCATCACTGTCGCGCTCGTCTGCATTGGCTACCTGTTGCTTAAACCGGTCCGATCAATCGAATTCAACAAAGACATGGGGGTCTTTTGGATAGAAAAGACACGCATATTTAGATGGAAAGCGGGTCAGTCGGCACAAATGCCTCTGGCACAAATATATGCATTGCAAATTATTTCCTACACCAATCGCGAAGCCTACAGAGACCTCAAAACACAGAGCCTCACGCAAGGGCATTGTGCGCCAGGCTATACAGCCACCAATCACCACAGCGCCAAAGAGCATGAGATCAATGTGGTATTTCGCAGCGGAGAGAGAGTCAACATTATTAATCACCGCAACTTCAAAGCGATAAGGCAGGATGCCACAGCGCTTGCATCATTTCTCGATATTCCGGTTTGGGATCGAGACAGCGTTGGCCACACTCCTCTGTCAGATGCTACGCCTGAAATCACTGCAGCTGCGTAACCACTCTCGCATAAGCAACACGCTACTATCTTTTTGGATTTTGCTTTAATCTAGCGTATCCGAAGAAGCCTGACACCACACAATGACCCAATATTGGACTGATCTGGTTAACCGTCTCACGCCCTACACTCCAGGTGAACAGCGCAGTGGCAGTGATGTAGTTAAACTCAACACCAATGAAAACCCATACCCACCGTCAGAGCTGGTTCTACAGGCAATCGCCGACGTCAGTCCAGACTCATTGCGTCGATACCCTGACCCGCAATCCAGTGAGCTGAGAAAAACTCTCGCCGGTTATCACAACGTAACTGCTGATCAAGTATTCGTTGGCAACGGCTCAGATGAAATTTTAGCACTCGCATTTATGGCTTTCTTTAAAGGCAAAGCCCCCCTGCAGTTTCCTGAAATCAGTTACAGCTTCTACCCTGTTTATTGTGATTTGTTAAATATCACGCCACACATGATTCCACTGAACAGCGATTTTACTTTACCCCTGACTCAACTTGGCGGTAAGTGTGGTGGAATTGTTTTTCCCAACCCTAACGCCCCCACTGCGATCGCTGTTAACAAATCAGACATCGAGAAGTTACTACAAAACAACACCAGCACTGTTGTACTGATCGATGAAGCTTACGCTGACTTCGGCGCAGAGTCTGTCATTGACCTCATTGATCGCTATCCAAACCTGGTAGTGTCGCGCACTTATTCCAAAGGCCGCTCAATGGCCGGGCTGCGACTCGGGGCCGCATTTGCAAGCGCAGAACTTATCGAAGGCCTGCGCAGAGTCAAAGATTCATTTAATTCCTACCCGGTTGATGCCGTTGCACAAGCCGCAGGTATCGCATCAATGGGCGATGAAACGTACTACAGAGAAACCATCAAAAAGATCATCGCCACTCGTGAACACACCACTGAGCTACTTAAAGCACAAGGGTATCGAGTATTACCGAGTGCAGCCAACTTCATATTCGTTTCACCACCGGATCGAGATGCAGCCCGACTATTTGCTGAACTAAACAAAGAAGATATTCTCGTGCGTTACTGGAATAACGATCAATTAAAGCATTGGCTGAGAATCACCATTGGGACCGATAGTGAGATGAAACAACTGATGGCGGTTCTCAACAAACTACATTCACACGGCTAGA
>CALISD010000015.1 GCA_938041955.1 uncultured Granulosicoccaceae bacterium
TTCGAGCATTGGTTCGTAGCCAGCACTGGCGTCTTTTTTAAACGCCAGCTGAGCCAACGCTACCGTTCTCTCTCCGAGTACTTCGAAGAATAGTGCTGAGGGTAATCCACGTGAGATCAATGTTTGCACCACAGGCAACGCGGCATCAACTCGGTCACCTGAAAAGCCTGCACCATTGCCTATTAAGAATGTTTTCGATGGCAAAGTATCTTCCCTATTTACTAAGTGATAGCACCGGAGAAATTGGCACTAAGACGATAACACTTTTTGTACAAGCTGAATGTGGCAATACTAATTTGTAGCGATTAAGTAAACGTCAATCGTTAAAAGCTACCAGACACAAAATGACTTTTAATATGCAGTCCGCAGATAGAACCACTTTCGATTTCTGCCGTCTATGCACGCCAAGTGAATATCGTCACGTTGACGCAACAAAGAACTGCCATCATCGTTCACTGCAATCAGCACCCAGCACGATGTTTATTTGTTCAGGTCACCGAATTCGATTTGCATCTCCTCTGCAAGCGCCGTGATGCCGTCCAGCACAGCACCAGGGACGATTAATCCGTTCACCAGTGCGTCAGCCAGGCGCAAGCGCTCAGGATCCCCGGGGACCATCACCTGATCAACACCGATTTCAGGACGCGATGCTTGTACATGTGCGACGTACTCGCCAACGGCTGCACCAAATCCCTGCTGATCATCAAGCCGTTTCGGATCGACAATAATAATGATGTGGCCGTTACCGAAAACTGTGTCACCCGGTCCATTGGTACCGTTGCCGGTCATCGCTCCTGCGAGTAACTCACAAGCCAGGGCCAGGCCAGACCCTTTATGGTCGCCCATGGTTCGAAGCGCGCCACTGCCCGCTCTCGGATTGGGAGCAGGACTTTCGATCGTGTCGCCGTATAGCTCTCGAGGATCACCGCTTCGTTCTCCACTGCGACTGATGATCGCATCATCCGGGATGGCCTTGCCACCGCGCGCTGCAACCAATGCCTTACCCTCGGCCACAATCGACGTGGCAAAGTCGAGAATGAAATCATCACCATCAGGGTTTGGTACACCAATCGCAATCGGCGCTGTCGAACAGCTTGCCTCTGCAGAACCAAATGGTGCGACGATCTGCGAGCCACCTACATTGGCAAACTGGACTGACACATAGCCAGCACTACAGGCGAGTTCCGCATAGGCGCCTAAGCGTCCAATATGGCCGGCACGTCGCATCGCAATCAGTGCCAGCCCGTGTTTTTCAGCGCGCTCAATTCCAAGTGCTAATGCGTCAAGTGCCAGCCGTTGCCCCATGCCTGACTGGCCGTCCAAATGGACGATAGAACCCAAATCTGAAATGATGTGAATCTGACGGTTAGCATTGATTTGCCCGGTGCCGAGCCATTGCACGTATCGCATGATCCGCACGATGCCATGGCTGTCGTGGCCGCGCATGCTCGCCTCCACAAGATGATCTGCCACTACACCCGCCTCGTCAGTTTCGCAACCGGCGTACTGGAGAATGCTTTTGATCAATTCCGTTAACTTTGTCGGATCAATTCTATGGTCAGTCATTACGGTTTAATCTTCTGTGTTATAAAATATTGAACAAATCATAGGTAATATGGCGAATATAGATTCAACAATATTGTCTGAAGCGATGTTGCGGTAAATGTCGACGCACGTCCACTTTATCTTCAGAAACTTGATCGCATCGTTGCAACAGTTTCATCCAGTGCAATCCCTTCTTCATCTTGCAACGCAGCATGGCGTAAGCGTTGGACACAGTCAGTCGCGTCTTTGCGACCGGAAAGATCTTGTATGGTGTCCATCACTTTCGCAAATTTTGAGTGCCCTCTCTCATGGGTATCAGAGTAGCCTTTAATTAAACGTTGGCATTGTAGTATTTCAACGGCGAGATCTGTATCGCTATCCATGGCCTTACGCGTGTGATCAAGCAGGTTTTTAAGGTGGGCCGATTCATACCGGTGCCGTAAAAACTTACGCCGCCGGGGCTTTAGAGATGCAACCACCCAGAGCAGTCCGAAGCCGACAACACCATCAGTTCGGATGCGCCGGCCTTTATTGGTTAGTCGGTCAAGCAATGAAAAGCATCGTGGATGTGCTTCTATCCAGCCGCCCAGCCAGGCGGGTAGCGTTCCGCAAACCTCCTGTGCCCGAGGATGGAAATACTCGGTCACATGAACGATTTCATCGTCGGGTATGTCTTGTTCGCCGCGCAGCCGAGCTTGTCTTGATGAGCGTGTTTTTAAATCTGCGACCCGAATGAGGTCGTCATAGCACATGGCGTTTGCTATGTATTTGGCTGCAGTGTTTACAAGTGCGTTACCACGTGTGCTGAACTCCTCAACGTAGTCCAGGTATTCATGACCGTAATCAAAATCCTGGTAGTCCACTACCTTTATTAAACCCAGCTCTATCATTTCACGTGATTCGGAGGGAAAGGTATCGACACGAGAACGGAGATCATCCCAGTCTGAAACAAGTCTCTCTGGGCCTTGTACCTGTCGCCTGGTGGGTTTGACCTGTTTGCTTTTATCGTCTGCAGTAGGTTCGTAATGCAGTGCACCGTGAAACGCCACAAGGCTCGCCTCCACACCTCGGCCAGAGGTGCGTATGACTTCTTCATAGAGCGACACGTCGAACGGCAGGCTGCCACTGCGTGCTAAGCCTCCGAATAAACTGGCGGAGATCATGCTGCCAGCTTCCGTGGCAATCGCGTCCATATCAAAGCAAACGCTGTGAAATGCGGCTTTATGAATTTCTTCTTCAACCAGCGGGTTTTCGGCTCGCCCGTCACCGGGAATCGATTTTTCAGAGATTGCCAGAATTCTGTGGGTCGAGGCAATTAGCGTTGTGCGATCTGGCGTGACAAAGCCACGCAGCACTGCACGACCTGCCTCCATCAACTCTGATGCAATCAGTACATCTAAATCACCTGGTGAAGGGCTCAGTGCGAAGACCGGTTGACGGTCGGTTTTTGGTGCCATCTCTAAATAATAAATGGTGGCACCGGTTCGTTGAGCAACGCCTGCAACCGATGTCATCTGTACATCGTATCCACCCAGTGTGGCAAGGTCTGCAATCCATTTGGTGAGCACTCCGCCGCCCTGTCCACCCACAGCAAGCACTGCCAGTGTGATGAACCCATCTGGTGCAATATTTTCAGTATTATTTAAGTCGGCACCACCACGGTCTGCACTATTCAAGAGATGATTTCCGAAAAGACCAGGCGGTTTTTGTCTCGCCGGGCCTGCAACTTTGTGATTATTTTTGTTCTGAACCGGCTAAACATTTGATCCCAACGCGTTGGGTTATGAATTAGATCTGCCTGGTAAAACGACGGGCAAAGTATTGCTGCATCTGCCACTTCACCGCAGTTGCCGCAGCCAACACAGTTTTGATCAATGCTTGCTACCGGATCGTCACGCAAAGGATCATAAAGTGTCTTAAGTGACAAAGACGGACAACCGGACAACCTGATGCAGGCATGATCCCCCGTGCAAACATCTTCATCAACGCCGAAGCGTGTTCGTGTCATGCGTTTACCATCGGCAATGGCAGCTTTTTGAATCGGTTTTTCCCGGCGCTGCCGATTTAGCATGCATTCAGAAGAGGCGATAATAACCTTTGGGCCTGTTTCTTTCGTCTGAAGTGCCTCCTTCAAACTGGCTCGCATTTTTTCTACGTCATAGGTGTGATCAATCTGCCTTACCCATTTAACCCCTACCCCTTCGACCGCCTTTTTTATGGTGTGCTTAGTGGATTTTGAGTTATTGTCAGCCCGCGATGAGAGGATGTCCTGACCACCAGTGGCGGCTGAATAGTAGTTGTCGACAATGACAATGACTCCGTCATTGTCGTTGAACACGGCATTGCCAACCGATGAGGTCAGTCCGTTGTGCCAGAAGCCGCCATCACCTAAAAATGAAATAGAACGCCGTCCGGCGGTTTTATCATTGAATGCCGCAGCTGAGGCAGGGCCTAAGCCGTAACCCATGGTGGTTGCACCAATATTGAATGGTTCATTAATAGAAAATAAGTGGCAGCCAATATCACTGGCGATGTGGTGTTCCCCAAGTTCTTTTTCGACCAGCTTGGTGGCCGCGAATATGGGACGTTCCGGACACCCGATGCAGAAGCTTGGCGGGCGGGCGGGAACGGTTTTCGCTAAATTGGTGGTGTCCTGCATTGGCGTATTCGGAGCGCGTGCCACCGGTGGCAGCAGTTCACTGGCCATTTCGGTCAGGAACGTTGAGATGCCGGACAACATGACAGGACCTGTTAGCTCCCCTGCTTCTGGAAACGGCCCTTTACCTTCTACAGCGCACCGTGCGCCCACCTTGTGCAAAATAGCGCGTATGTTTTGTTCAATATAAGCAGGGTGCCCTTCTTCAATCACCAACAGGCACTCTTTACTTTTAGCAAAAGCGATCAGTTCATCATCTACCAACGGATAAGTCACGTTCAGTACATGCAGCGGTATCTCACAATCACCATGCAAGGTAGCAAGCCCGAGCCGCTTAAGCGCCCGCATGACGCCGTTGTATAAGCCGCCCTGGCAAATGATTCCGACTTTGCCGCTCGACGGCCCAAAGTGTTCATTTAACTTGTTATCGCGAATGTAGTTGATGGCAGCAGGCAAGCGTTTGGTGATTTTCTCCTGTTCATGTAAAAACGACGCGGGCGGCAGCACAATGCGTTCAATGTCGCGCTTGGGGTGTTCCAGTGCATCCTTTACTGTCATGGTGGGCCTGACGTTATCCTTCGCTTCGAACTCGCCCAACAGATGGCAGGACCGAATACGCACCTCCAACATGACCGGACTGTTTGACGCTTCTGATAGTTCAAAGCCGTCACCCACTGCTTTCACAATAGACGGTAAATTAGGTCGCGGATCTAACAGCCAGATCTGGCTTTTCATCGCAAAAGCATGGCTTCTCTCCTGCATAATCGAGGAGCCCTCACCGTAATCTTCTCCGACAATAACCAACGCCCCACCGGTAACGCCACCAGAGGCAAGATTAGCTAACGCGTCGGAAGCCACATTGGTACCGACCGTTGATTTGAAGGTTACCGCTCCCCGGATAGGGTAATGCACTGATGCCGCCAGTGTGGCGGCAGCCGTGGCCTCTGAAGCACTGGCTTCAAAATGCACACCCATGTCTGACAATATATCTTGTGCATCAGCCAGTACATCCATCAGGTGGGAGATGGGGGCTCCCTGATAGCCGGCAACATAGCCTACGCCATTTTCCAGAAGCGCCTTGGTAATCGCCAGAATACCTTCGCCGCGAAAGATATCTCCCTTACCGATTTTTAGATCGAGAACTTCTTTTGCAAATGATCTTTCTGCCACGATGGAATGACCTGATATATATGCATTTACATACACTTTAGACCGATTCACTGGCAAACATCAAGTGATCAAAAATCAAAAGTCATGTTGTCGAATATTTAGCAGCACTTGAGTCAACGTATCGACAAAATCATCGCGTTGTTTCTGTGGGAGCTTCGCAAACAAGGCTTCTTCAGCGGCCTGCATCTCTGGCCAAATTTTTATAAATTTTGCGACCAGCCCGGCGTAACTCAAAGACCTTCACACGGCTGTCTTTTTGACTGGCGGTTCGGACGATAAATCCGTCGAGCTCCAGTTGATCAAGGGTTCTACTCATTGTTGACTGTTCGGAAACGGCCATAACGGTCAGCTCGTTAACTGTAAGCTTCCCATTGGCGGCCAGTGCTGCCAGTGTTCGCATCTTGGAAGTGGAAAGGCCTTGCTCAGCCATAGCTGTCTGTAAGCTTTGATTATAGCGATGCATGATTCGATTCATCAGGTACGGCGCAAATTGCGA
>CALISD010000016.1 GCA_938041955.1 uncultured Granulosicoccaceae bacterium
ATGCGGATATTCTGGATGCGAATGATCGTGGTGGTGGTGGTGATCATGGTCGTGGCTATGATCGTGGTCATGCGAATGGTCGTGATCATGATGATGGTGGTGATGCGTGTCCAAATGCAAACGGCATTCGCCCGTGCACCATGTCGTACAGAAATTGCAATTCTCAACGGTCGCACCGGGGGCCGATGCGCCTTGGCCTTCCACATGGTGATGGTGGCTTTCCTGCACAGACCCAACCTCTGATTCAAATCCCAGAACCTGCGTGCGGTATTTGCACAGAACACAGGTCGGCGGCGGCATGTCACTTTCAGACACATGATCGCCCGAGCGTTCCTCTGCTGTGATGATGCGCGGCGCGCCACCCTCAACTTCCAACACCTGCGTGCGGTATCGACAGGTCCCACAGTTCGGGATTGGCACCGATCCCATTTGCTCTTTCACCCGCTCTGCGAATGTTTCCAGCACAAACTGGTGGTCGTTCAAATAGCCCGCTTTTACGAAATCAATCTCTGGGTACTTGTCCGCACATTTGTCCGTGAACCCATAAATCCGATCAATCAGAATGCCCGTGAACAGGAAATACGGGAACACGATAACCCGCTTGTATCCCAGCTTGGCCACGTGATCCAAACACGGCTCCACCAACGGGAACGTCACGCCAGAATAGCCAACTTCGGCCCAGCCAAAGCCCATGCCTTCCCACAACATCCGCGCAATTTTGCTGACGTTCGAATTGGCGTCAGGATCAGACGCCCCACGCCCAATCACAACCAGCGCAGTCTCATGCAAAGGCAACTCGCCATGTTCCGCATTCGCCGCGTCCACTGCTGCCTGCACCCGCGCACCAGCAGCCTTAATCATCTTGGGATCAACACCCAACTCACGCCCATAGGACACTTTAATATCGTGCTTGGCGGCATAGGTGTTCAACACCGTGGGGATGTCATTCTTGGAATGCATCGCTGCAAACAACATGCCAGGCACAGCCAAAATCTTGGTGCAGCCCTGCGCGCGCAAACTGTCCAATCCATCGCGGATCACAGGGTTCGCAAATTCCAGATACCCGTATTCCACAGGCCAATCAGGCAGCATCGCAGGCAGCTTTTCCGCCAGCACCGAAAACTGATCCACCGCCGCTTGGGATCGCGAGCCGTGCCCACAAATCATCACACCAATCTTCTCAGCCATTGCCCTATACCTCCTGCAATTCGTCTTCGTCCGCCTCGACCTCGGTCTCGGCGTCTTTGTCTTTCTTACCCTTCAGAATGTTCCAGCCAGCCAGTGCAATCGCAGCCCCAATCGCGCCTGCCGCAACCCAGTGATCATGCCCCGCCAAATCACCGAAGTGACCCACATGCGCCTGTGCGCCGCTGGCGGCAAACATCGTTGCCAAAAAGATTGAAAATCGCATCGCTGTTCCTTTCCATTCTGCATTCGGAAAGGCCGCCCAACGCGGGCGTTTTAACGATCTCGCCGCCCGTTCCCTATTTGGGTCAACACTTGGCGAAACACCTCTCCGGCCCCAATGGGGCATCGTTAAAACGGGTATACGCAGGCCTCAAAGCAACCGCAATCCGATTCGCGGCAATGAACCGACCAGAAACGCCATCTAGTCACGCTTACCTGCGTGACTTAAAAACCGTCCAGACCCGTATTCGGTACAATGCCCAAAGGCTCGTGAACAAAACCAACACTGCCAATACGGTCTTGGACACAGGTTCCATTGTGCCCTCGATCAAGACCGCGTGGATCACTGTGCCTACTGCAATTACAAGGGTTAGTCCCCCGTGCAGCAGCCGCCAAAATCGTGGCCCCAGCCGCTTGCGAAACAGGGCCAACAGCGCTGTGGCAAACACGGCCCACATGGCGATGACGCCCCAAACGGAAAACGACGTGGGCGACGTGAATGTCAGCGCATCCACCACATCAGGCGGGCTGGTGACCCACAGTGCCCCCACATGCACCAAAACAGACACAGCCAAACCTGCACCTAAAAGACGATGGACCCTGCGTCCGCGCACAGAGGCGAGCCCGGGTAAAACGCCCAGCGCCAGCAGCGGTTGCACAAACAGCAAAGCCATCGCCACGATACCAGAAAAGCCAGCAAGAATGTAAATCGGATCCCGCCACGCCAACAGCGGACTGGTTGCAGCCAAAGCAATTGGCACGGCGACCACAAGGATCAGCCCGTTCCATAGAACCAATTGACGCAGAAGATTCATGTCACCGTCAGGCAGGCGTTAAAACGAAATGCGCCTCAAGCGACGTGTCTTTGGATGACGCCATAATCGGGCGCAAAAATACGGTTTCAAATTCGTCACTGTCGTATGCCAAATGTGCATGTGCCTGACCAAAGGCAGGCACGATCTGTGGCATTTCCAAGCGGTAAACACCGTTTTCATCCGTCAAGGTTGCACCGTGACTGCGTTCATCCCTTTCGTGTCCTTCGGTCGTATGCGCCCAGATTTGGATGCGTTGACCCGCTAGCGGAGCACCATCGCTGGCACGACGCACAGTTCCGCTCATCCAAAAACCACCGCCACCAATCCGTTCTACAATGGGCGCGCCGGGGCGATAGTTATTGGATCCGCCCCGCATGGATTTGGTCGGCGCAAGAGACTGCGCCGTGGCGGGCGACAGCAATCCCATCGCCCCCGTTAAGGCCCCCGCACTCGCGGTGCGCAGCACTTTCCTACGTGTCAAAAAACTAGGCATCGTGCGAAAACCTCCTTGGGTGTTAAGCGTACCAATCGCCCATCTTCACCTCGACCGCGTCGCCGATCAGTTTTGCGAATTCGGCAGGGTCCTGCGTGCCGCCATCGCGACCTCGGTAATGGTAGGGATAGACATAGGTCGGTTTGAACTCTGCAACAGCAGAGGCCGCCGCTTCGACATCCATCGTAAACGGCAAGTTCATACAGACAAACGCCAAATCAATGTCTTTGAGAGCGCGCATTTCAGGAATGTCTTCTGTGTCGCCAGAAAGATAAACGCGGAACCCATCCATATTCAGCACATATCCATTGTCGCGCCCCTTTGGGTGGAACTTCAACCGATCCTCAGAAATGTTATAGGCTGGGATCGCCTCAACGCCGATGCCATTCCATTCCCCCGTGTCACCGTTTTTCAAAACGGTCGCTTTGGCCTTCAGCTCGTCTGGCAGCTTATTCATCACCTCTGGGTTTACCATCATCGTCGTGTTTTCACCTGCAATAGCAAACAGAGTCGCCGCGTCCAAATGGTCGCCGTGGTGATGCGTGATCAGGATGAAATCAGGTTTGTCCAAACCAGCATAGCTGACTGGATTGCCCACAGGATCGACGTAAATCACGCCCTTTGGCGTTTTTAAAACCACCGAAGCATGAGCGACAGGGTGGACAGACATCGTCCCGCCTGGAACTTTGAATTCATTCGCCGCGTGACCAGCGGCGTTCACTGCATACGGCAACATCACAACGCTGCCTGTGATCGCTGCGCCTGACATTAAAAAGTTGCGTCTTGTCTGTTCCATGAGTCTCTCCGTTGGTTTTGTGGTTGCCGAAATACCTAGCTCGCACCCTTAGCGTTTCAATAGAATTGGCTGTTCGCCCCTGTGCAACACTGCAAACCGCAAGACTACGCTGACGCACAAATCAGTGTCTGATAGGTTTGATGTGAACACAGACAGGAGTACTCCGAATGGGTAGACTAATCGACGGGCAGTGGTCCACAGAATGGTATGACACGAAATCCACTGGCGGCAAATTCGTGCGCCAAGACGCGAGCTTTCGCAACTGGATCACGGTGGATGGGGCTGCTGGCCCTACTGGCAAGGCAGGGTTCAAAGCGGAAACTGGGCGGTATCATCTTTACATTTCAATGGCTTGCCCTTGGGCGCATCGCACATTGATTTTTCGCCAACTCAAAGGGCTGGTTGATCACATAACCGTAGACGTAGTTCACCCTGATATGTTGGACCAAGGCTGGACCTTTGAAACCGACGACGGGGCCGCGCAAGGGGACAGCCTGTTTGGGTCAACCCATGCCTATCAGATCTACCAAAAAGCCGACCCGAAGGTTACATCGCGTGTGACCGTACCGATCCTTTGGGACAAAAACACAAACAGCATTGTGTCTAACGAGTCCTCTGAAATTATCCGTATGTTCAATTCGGCATTCGACGGGATAACGGGAAACACGGCGGATTACTGGCCCGAAGCCATGCGCGACGATATCGAGTCTGTAAACGAGCCGATCTATCACACTCTTAACAACGGCGTGTACAAGTCGGGCTTTGCCACGGCGCAAGACGCCTACACCGATGCGGTGACCAAACTGTTTGAGACAATGGATTGGTTAGAGGAGCGCCTATCCAACAACCGATACCTGATGGGCGACGCATTGACAGAAGCGGATTGGCGGCTGTTCACAACGCTTGTGCGGTTCGATCTGGTCTATCATCTGCATTTCAAATGCAATCGGTCACGGGTAATGGATTTGCCGAACCTTTGGGCCTACACGCGTGAACTGTATCAGATGGACGGCATAGCAGGCACTTGTGACTTTGGGCATATCGTGCGGCACTACCATTACAGCCACGAAACGATTAACCCCAATCGTATCATCCCAATCAATCCTGTGATCGACTGGATGGAGCCGCACGGACGCGGGTCATAATCTCGCCTATTTCTACTGGCAGGATCGGTCCAAACTTATTGGACCGATCCCTATGCGACTTCCTAAATCTGCCCTTGCCGCCCTCGCCTTGCTGGTCTCTGCCTCTGGTGCAAACACCAGCGGGTTGATCCCTTTGACCGATCGCGACGATCTGTATGGATGGGAGGCCGTTGGCCGTATTGATTCAGCTGGGAGTTCTTGCACTGGGGTTCTGATCGCCTCTGACCTTGTTTTGACGGCCGCACATTGCGTTTATGACCGTGAAACGGGCCACCTGAAGCCTGCCAATCAATTTCAGTTCTCCGCAGGTTTGCGCAACGGCATATCCATCGCGCAGCGCACAGGTGCTCAGGTTGTTGCCCACGAAAATTATGCACCAAAACGCGGTGTAAGCGCGCAAAACGTGCGCTTTGATGTGGCGTTGATAAAGCTCGACAAACCGATTTCCACCTTTGACGCCGCGCCGTTTGCAATCCATTCAGGCATCCGCCAAGGCAACTCTGTTAGCGTGGTGTCCTATGGACGTGGTCGCCAAGACGTTTTGTCATGGCAGCGTCAATGCGACGTGCTTGGCCGCGGTCAAGGCTTGATTGCGTTCAATTGCAACGTCACTTTTGGGTCTTCTGGCGCACCCGTTTTCGTAAAAGAGGGATCGCGCGCGCGCATCGTAACGCTGGTATCATCGGGTAGCAAAGCGAATGGGGAAACAGTGGCCTACGGCATGGAATTGTCCAATAACATCGCCACCCTAAAGCGCGCTCTACGTGCCATCCCCAAAGCAGCTACATCAGGGCGCAAACGCATCCAAGTGGGCGGTGAACGCAGCACAATAGGCGCTAAATTCATTAAGAATTAGGCAGGAACAGACGTCCGCCCATAGTGTTCCACGAGCGCTGCCAGATCATCAGGTTGCACAGGTGTGTGTAGATATCCGCGTGCGTTCGGGATCAGTTCAAAGATCGACCCATCTGAAAAGAAACTGTTCGCGGTCACAACGATGATTGCCACATCTGGATTGCGATACGTGGCAAAATCACTAATCGCCAAAACGCTCGCGTTTTCGGTGGAAATATCCAACACCAGCACGTCGAACGGCTCAAACCGGAGCATATCAATGGCCTGCTTTTCATCTGCTGCCAGCTTCGTTTTGTTGTCTAATCTTTCCAGATGGCGGCACCAGATTTGGCCCAGTGCGATGTCGGACTCGATCACCAAAATATTCATCATCATCACTCCTCGTCCCGCGCTCATACCTCTGCTTATTTTCTTAACAAAGTCTTAACAAACAGGGCCCCTCCGATTAACAATTGAATTTTCCTCAATTTGGTGATGAAACGAGCGAAAACCTGCTGAATGGCACACTCCTCGCTTCACGAAAGACCGCTATGACAACGACAATTACAATCTGCGACACTTGCAAACTTGAAGGCTGGGACGCAGACAAACAGCCCCAAACAGACGGCGAACGCCTCGCCTCCGAGGTCGAAAAAGCGGCGGAAGGTGTGGATACAGTCACAACACGTCGTCATTCCTGCCTGATGGGCTGTTCGCACGGCTGTAACATCGCAATTCAATCCGAAGGCAAGCTAACCTATGTGATGGGCCGCTTTGAGCCAGGCACAGACGCGGCAGAAGGAATCGTGGAATACGCCAGCAAACACGCGGCGTCCGAATTGGGCCAAGTGCCTTTCCGCGAGTGGCCCAAAGCCGTCAAAGGCCACTTTGTATCACGCATCCCGACCCTACCTACCGCGGAATGAAGGGCGCGGCGCCACAGAATTCTGGTCCTAACACGCGAGACCATGGTGGCGGCTTAGATGCGGCTATTGCGCGATTTGGGGGTATACGGGACGATTGGATTGATCTGTCCACGGGGATCAATCCTACGCCTTACCCTTTGCCTGATATTCCTAGACGGTTTTGGCAGGCGCTTCCCGACAGCGGCGATCAAGCCGCGCTAAAATCCGCTGCCCGCGCGTTTTGGGACATTCCCAAAGAGGCGGATATCGCGGCTGCGTCTGGCGTGTCCGCCCTGATCGCGGCCCTGCCGCGCCTCTCGCCCGCCGCCACTGTCGGAATCGCGCAACCCACCTACAACGAACACGCCGCCAGCTTTGCAGCGTTTGGATGGGATGTACAAACCACGGCGTCGGACACCAACGTTTATGTGCATCCTAACAACCCCGATGGCCGTATGTGGCCCCGTGATATGATCCTTGCGAACCACAAAACCTTAACAATAATCGACGAGAGTTTTTGCGACACAACGCCAGAACATTCACACATTCAACTCGCATCAAAGCCAGGGTATGTGGTGCTCAAGGGTCTTGGAAAATTTTGGGGCCTTGCTGGCTTACGGCTTGGATTTGCAGCGGCGCGCCCTGATACCATTGCGCAATTGGAACAGATGCTAGGCCCTTGGGCGATCTCTGGCCCTGCACAACATATCGGGACTTCCGCACTGAGCGATACAGATTGGGCAATAGCGACCCGCACACAGCTTAGTGTTGATGCCAACCGTCTTGATCAGATCATGACCGCAGCGGGCGCGGTATCGCCCTGCGGCACGACGCTGTTTCGCAGCTATCATGTGGCAAACGCGCAAGCATGGTTCGAAAAACTCGCAAACTCCCATATCCTTTCACGGATTTTCCCCTATTCCGACACAATGATCCGTTTGGGTCTGCCTGCGTCCGAAGCACACTGGTCGCGTGTGGAAAAAGTGTTGGAGTAAGCAATGAGCGTCTTTTTGATGGTCCTTTTGGCCCTCGTGCTCGATTTCTTTATGGGTGAACCCGAAAAAGTCTGGGATCGCTATCCGCACCCTGCAACCCTGATGGGTCGCGTGGTGAATTGGCTTGATGAAACGTTGAACAAAGGTGATCAGCGCCGCGTCAAAGGATTTGTCGCCGTGGCCGTTATGGTCTTGATCGCATTCATTCCGGGCCTGATTATCGAAAAACTGAACAACATTCCCTATCTTGGCTATGCCGTGAACATTGTCGAAGTGATCATCGCCGCCGTCCTGATCGCACACCGCAGCCTGATCGATCACGTCCGTGAGGTGGCCACCGCGCTGCAATCTGGCCTACCGCAGGGGCGCAACGCTGTGTCCATGATTGTAGGCCGTGACACGGGGCAGATGTCCGAAACCGATGTGTCCCGTGCCGCAATTGAAAGCGCGGCTGAAAACTTCTCAGACGGGGTGGTTGCCCCTGTGTTCTGGTTCCTGATCCTCGGCATTCCAGGCATTTTAATTTACAAAATGATCAACACAGCTGACAGCATGATTGGCTATCAAAACGAGGAATACGCCGAGTTCGGCTTTGCGGCTGCCAAACTTGACGACATCCTCAACTGGCTCCCTGCGCGCATTTCTGCGATCCTGATTTGTGGCGTGCATTTTGATCGCGTTGCCCTTGATGTGGTGTTTGAAGACGCCGATTTGCACCGCTCGCCAAATGCTGGCTGGCCTGAAAGCGCGATGGCAGGTGTGCTTGACGTCGCACTGGCAGGGCCACGCAGCTATGACGGGAAAATGAGCGATGATCTGTTCGTCAACTCCCGCGGCAAACGCGATCTGAACGCGGGTGATATCCGCGACAGCGTCAAAGCCCTAAACCGCAGTTGGTTTGGCCTCGCAGGGTTTTTCTGGCTGCTGGCAATCGTATTCTGGTTCCTTTGAATTAAAACGCGTCGCAAGACGGTTGAACCTTCTGATAATTTACGTTATCGCTAACGCAAATTATCAGAGGATACCCCCATGACCGTCAAAGTAGGCATCAACGGCTTTGGTCGCATCGGCCGCAACGTCCTTCGCGCCATTTTGGAATCAGCGCGCACAGATATTGAGGTCGTTGCGATCAATGACCTTACGCCTGTCGATAACTCTGCCTATCTGTTCAAATACGACAGCGTTCACAAGATTTTCCCGGGCGTGGTATCCCACACTGAAAACGCCATTGTGATTGATGGTAAATCTATCCCTGTGACCGCAGAACGGGACCCGTCAAAGCTGGACTGGGGTCATGTGGATATCGCGTTGGAATGCACGGGGTTCTTTAAGGACCACGACAAAGCGCAGATGTACATTTCAGCGGGCGCGAAGCGCGTTTTGGTGTCTGCACCTGGCAAAAACGCCGACCGCACGGTTGTCTACGGCGTCAATCATATGGAGCTGACTGCAGAGGACATAATCGTTTCAAACGCATCCTGCACCACCAACTGTCTTGCACCGATGGCCAAAGTGATTGACGACGCTTTTGGGATCGAAGACGGCTTGATTACCACCATTCATGCCTACACAGGCAGCCAGCCTACGCTGGACCGTGGCAACAAAAATTGGGAACGAGGCCGCGCTGCCGCGCTTTCGATGGTTCCGACCACGACGGGTGCGGCCAAGGCCGTTGGCCTTGTGTTGCCTGAGCTGAACGGCAAACTGAATGGCGTCGCGATCCGTGTTCCCACGCCAAACGTGTCTTGCACTGATTTCAAATTCAATACGGTTAAACCTCTGACGGTTGAGGGGATTAACAAAGCCATCACCACCGCAGCAAACGGCCCGATGAAAGGCATCCTTGGCGTTGAGTCCTTGCCGCTTGTGTCCATCGACCTGAACCACGACCCACGTTCATCTATTATCGCAACCGAAGAAACACAGGTCCAAGGCCGAATGGGCCGCCTTTTGTCTTGGTACGACAACGAATGGGGATTTTCCAACCGCATGGCAGACACCGCTGTCGCCATGGGCAAATTTCTTTAGGCTGGGACCTTGAACCCTGCTTCTGCCATTAATCGGTTTGAGTGGGGTTCGATGATTTCTTCCAACTTTGCGGTGAACGCCGCTGTGTCCAAATCACTTACATCTTCCGGATGGATCGTTGGGAGGAACTCCAGCACAGCCAAACCGGGTTTGCGGTATATTCCATGACGCGGCCAAAACACGCCGACGTTTGTTGCCGTTGGCACAACGGGCTGGCCCGTTTCCTTCTGCAACACTGCTGCGCCAACCTTGTAAGGTAAATGTGCGCCAGCCGCGACGCGCGTCCCTTGCGGGAAAATAATCAACTGGCCCGGCAACGCCTTGCCCGATTTCACATCCGCCACCATCTTTTTGATTGCCGCCCCGCGTTTGCCGCGTTCCACAGGCACACAGCCGATTTTAAGGCCGAACCAGCCCAAGATCGGTGCATACTTTAGGATCGCTTTCATAATGAACTTCGGACGCGGTACGGCGGACACAATCATGATGATGTCAAAAAAGCTTTGGTGTTTGGAAGCGATCAGCACCTCGTCCGTCGGCACCTCGCCACGGATTTCGGATTTCAGCCCGACCATCCAAGACGCCGTCCAGCGCACCCATTTGCAATAGGTGTGTACACCGTGAAAGGCGTAGTCGTTGTTCAGAACCGTGCGCGGAATGTAATAAAGCGCCAGCACAAACATCATCAGATACATCTGGCCAATGAAAAACAAACTGCGCAGCCATTGGATCGCGTACATCAGCTTAGCCTCGACAATGTGCGAAACGCGGCCCAGCGGGTGGCCCAAAACGCGACGAATGCAGCAAGAGGTGGGATCAGGAATGGTAATATCCAGTGCCAGCCCTTAAAGCCAAGCCCCGTTAAAAACGCGCCTTCCTCAGCAGCGGCAGGCATAAACAACACGCCGATCATCGCCAGTACCGTTCCAACGCAAGCCCCCACAAGCGCGCGCAACGTGAACCTTCGCACAAAAGCCCGCGCGATATAGACATCACGCGCCCCGATCAATCGCAGCACACCAATGACTTGTCCGTTTGCGGCGAGTGCGGATTGTGCCGCCAGTGTAATCATCGCCGCTGTGGAGCCAGCGATCAGCAGGATCGACACCGCGCCAAGTATTCGCAACCGCGTCGCTGCGTTGACCAAAGGTCGCCGCCAACGGGTGTGATCGTCCAGAACGGCGCCAGGAGCCTCTGCTGACAAACGCAGCTTAAGGCCAGCCGCGTCTGGCCCACGGCCTTCTTCCAGCACCTCGATCAATCGCGGAACCGGAAGTGTGTCCAGCGGCAAATCTGGACCGAACCAAGGTTCCAGCAATTTGCGCTGCTCTGCCTCTGACATCACACGAGCGCTGGCGATGCCAGGCGTTGTGCGCAGCACTTCCAGAACCGCCTCAGATTGGGCAGCCATCTGTCCTTCGGGCGCAGAGATGCGGATGGTTGACGTGCGTGCCAGTTCTGCATCCCAACGGGCCGCCAAACGGCCTGTGGCAAGCTATAGGGCAAGGGCAAAAACCGTTAAAAACGCCATCGCGGCGGCGGTGAATGTGGTCAACCGCGCGGTAAAGCCGCTTGGTGGGACAACACGGTCGGCGTTTCCGTCACCGCTGAAAACTTCTAATATTGCGCGAAACCGTTCCATTACAAATCCGCCCCCGCCAATTGCAGCTTAGTGTTGTTGATCCGAAGGACCCGCGCCGATACCTCGGATTTTACGGTGCGGATCAAGTTCAGATCATGGGTCGCGATCAGGATCGTCTTACCCATCTTGTTCAATTCTACCAACAGCGCCATCAAACGCTGCGCCATTTCCCAATCCACGTTGCCTGTTGGTTCATCCGCAAGGATCAGATCAGGCGACATGATGATTGCCCGCGCCAAAGCGGCCCGCTGACGTTCACCGCCAGACAGTTCAGGTGGCAAAGCCTCGCCACGTTCGGTCAAACCGACCCAGCCCAGCAAATCGTCAAGGTTCGACGGGTGGATATCATCTTCGCGGCCTGACACAGACAAAGGCAACGCAAGATTGTCGCGTACACTTAAATGATCCAAGAACTGACAATTTTGATGCACGACACCAATGCGACGACGCATTTTTGCGATGTCGTCGCGGGTCATGGCCCGCACGTCCTGTTCGAAAATGCGCACCATACCTGTGGTCGGCAGCAGCGCTTGATAACACAAATTCAGCAGCGTAGTTTTGCCAGATCCCGATGGTCCCGTCAGAAAGTGGAACGACCCTGGCTGCAATCGCAGCGTCATTTCGCTCAGAATATCCCGCCCACCATATGTAAAGCCTGCGTTTTTCAGCTCGATCAAACTCTGCCCTGCCTTCTGCTTGATGCCTCGTTTTGCATCTTTTCGCGCATCACACACAAACATGCAATCTTTACAAAATGGAACAGAAGCTTGGAAACGCGGGATTCCGCCGCTAAAACTATAAAAAAGACTGATTCGCTAAGGGTGGATTGGCGATAATAAAAACGAGCGAGAGGGTGCCATGCGAATAGTATGCCCAAGATGTGTCGCGCAGTACGAAGTAGATGAGAGTGCAATTCCAGAAACGGGCCGCGAGGTTCAATGTGCGAATTGTGAAAACATCTGGTTCCAAGACTATATTGAAATGCTGCCCACAGCGGACGATACAGACGTGCCCGAGGAAGAAGATCGTGGCGTGTTTGATGATCTTGATGGCAAATCCGAGGCCAGCTTTTATTCTGACCGTGGTACTGCTCCAGATGCGGACGCCGCAGAAACGCCAGACGATTTTGAGGACATCGACGACGAGTTCGACAATCTTGAAGAAGATCTTGATGACGACTTCGACGATGTGGATGACGACGACGATGAACCTGCCACCAACATCCCTGTCCCACCCGTAAACGAAGACGTGCTCGATGTGCTTCGTTCCGAAGCGGCCTTTGCCTCTGCGCGCGATCAATTGGACGCAGCGGCAGCAGACGCGTTGGATGGCGACGGTGAAGCGATGAAATCGGCATTTGATGACGATGAAGCCGAAGATGCGGAACCCGTTCTTGACGAACTAGACGCCTTTTTGGATGCGCATGTAGAAGAGGAACCTGAAGACCTGTCCGAGGATGCGTCAGAGGATTTCGAAGACGTTGAAGCTGAACCCGGCTTTGATCCCTTAGCAGACCTTGACGCCATCCGTAGTCAGTTGAACGACATTGGTGCGGAGCAATCTGAGACATCAGAATACGAACCGAACTTGCCGCCAGACGATCCGATTGAAACGGTCACTGAAGACGCAACAGAAGCGGCAGACGATATCATTGATGATATCGAAGAGGCTTTGGACGACGATCAAGACAGCGAACCCGAATACGACGCGCCCGAATTTGATGCCGCCGCATTGTCCGCCGCGCTCGATATCAGGGGGGCAGATGACACAGCTGAAGAAGACGATGATGACTTTGACGACGAAGAGGACGGCACACGCCACGCCTATCGCGCGGACGGCGCAGCTGCTGATGTTGAAGACGCCGCCCAAGATGCCGCCCAAGACGTTGCGGATGACATCGAAGACACCGTCGAAGAGGACATAGACGAAGCCGAGGCAGACCTTGCCGCTGCGCTCAGTGGTTTGTCTGGCGGCACGTCAGATGACGTGGTTGAAGACCGTTCCGAGGATGTTTCAGAAGACGTTGAAGATGACGACAGTTCGATTGCAAGCGTTGCGACCGCAGCTGCTGCCGCTACTGGGGTTGCCGCCGCTGTTGGTATGACACGTCCACGCGCATCTGGCGCACGCACCCGTGCGCGCACTTTGCCTGGGTTTGACGAGGCTCCGAAACCGACCGAAGCCCCCGACCTACCAGCGGATGACATTGCGTCTGCCATTGATGATGCGATGGACGATGTAGCGGACAAGATAGATCTGCCCGACGTCGAAGAAGACATTGCCGCAGCCGTAGACACGGATCGCAAAGCGGACCCGAACCGCCGTCCAAAGGCCGACCGCAAGGCGATGTTGCCGGACGTAGACGAATTGGACGCGTCCCTACGCTCGGAAAGCGAAGAACCGCGACGCCGTGACCGTGAAATGCGCGAGGCCCATGAAGAAGAGATTACCAAGGCAAGCAAAGGCGGGTTCCGCCGTGCGTTTATCTGGACGCTTTTCATTATTGCCTTGCTGATCGCGCTTTATGTTTTGCGCCCGCAACTGGTGGCCGCATTGCCGCCAGCTGCCTATGTGTTGGACCCATACGCCGCCGCAATCGACGGCATACGGGGTTTAATAAACGGGCTACTGGGTTGAATTACGCCCGCGTGACCTTTGCTGCAAAGCACCCGCGTTGCGCGTAATGAACATGGGCGTAGTCCACTGCATCGTCTGCAAAAAGCGCATCTAGACGCGTAGCCAAATCTGTGCCGTCAACGATGTCGGCTGCGTGGATGCAATCACGCGTGTCGAAGCCGCGCACCGACAGCGTTCGGACTGCCAGCGACTCGGGCACTTCGCCGATCATCGGGGTTGCCTGAACCGCGCCCTCAGATACATAAACTGCGTGGCTGGACCGATACGGGCTGTCCGCAGGCTGGTGTTCATAGTTCACCAGAACCACACGCTCACCGATTTCTGCGTCTTCCAAACGCACACGACACGGTGCATTTGGCTTTGATGTTACTTCGTGAATTTGGGCATTATGCGCGGACAATTCCGCTTCGCTCATTGCAAAGTATTTCTGGAAATCCCCTTCGGGGAGCGCGTGAATTTGAAATGTCATGATCTGGTCCTTTGTTTGATCTCACTTCAAACAAAATACGATCCAATCCTCTGGGCTTCGACCCGAACCTTGCGCTTACGTCAGGGTCCGCGCTTAAAATCGATCCAACAACCGTTTCAGATAATCCAACTCAATCGAAGGCCGTGCGCGATCACCCGAACGGCGGCGGATTTCGTCCATCACTTCACGAGAGCGACGGTACTGCTCCTCGGTCGGGACCAGACGTTCGTTGGTTTCTACATTGCCACCTTGTGACAGAGGCCGCCCTAAAGGGTCACGCTGCTCGCCTTGCCGTTGACCGGGTTGCGTGCCTTGCTGGCCCTGCTGCTGGGATTGCGCCTGACGCTGTGCCTCGCCTAACTGGCGCATACCTTCGCGCAACGCTTCCATAGCATCGGCCTGATTATCGAGCGCACCAGAAGAGTTCCCCTCTTCCAAATTCCGTTCCGCCTCTTCCATTTGCCGCTGCGCTTCACCAAGGCTGTCTGCAAATTCCTCGCCGCCGTCTACGCCATTCTGGCCAAACTCACCCTGCTGGCGTTCTAGCATCTCGCGCAACGCGCGCTGGCGATCGGCCAGCTGACCGGGGCTCATGCCTTGGCCATTCTGCCGCTGTCCGTTCTGACCTTGGCCCTGCTGGTTCTGTGCCTGACCTTGGCCCTCGCCTTCACCCTCTTGCTGGCCTTGCTGCTGGTTTCGGCCTTGCTGCTGACCTTGCTGGTTGCCTTCGCCTTGCTGTTGGCCCTGTTGGTTGCCCTGCTGTTGTTGGCCTTGTTGCTGACCCTGCTGCTGGCCTTGCTGCTGCTGACCTTGCTGGCGGTTCTGTTCGTATTGCTCTTGCAGCTCGCGGTAGGTGTCATCTGCCAAATCTTGCTGCTCGCGCAGCGTATCGCTCAGACCTTCCATCGCTTCTTGGTTTTCACCACCTTGGCCATTCTGGCTTTCGGTGACGCGCATGTTTTCCATCATCTGTTGGAGTTGTTCCATTAGTTCTTGGGCCTCGGCCATGCGGCCTTGCTCCATCAGCTCTTGGATGCGATCCATCATTTCCTGCAACTGGTCTTGCGACATGGATTGCTGTTCGCCGTTCTGAGCTTGCTGGCGATCCGGATTGTTGCGCTGTTCTTCGGCCAACTGGCGCATATATTCGCGCGTGGCCTGTCGCAACTCGTTCATTAATTCTTCAATTTCTTGCTTGGTCGCGCCATTTTTCATCGCCTCGGACAGGCGTTCTTGCGCGCGCTTCAACCGTTCGCGTGCGTCAGCCAAATCACCGTCTTCGATCAACAGCGCGGCTTTCCACAACAACTCCGCAACCTCGTCCCGCACTTCATCGCTCAGCGGCGCATCCGCATTATACTGCAACCTCCGCAACGCTGTGCGGATCATCAAATATGGTTTCTCCCCCCGCCGCTCAAACGCAGTTTCTGGATCGTGCGTTACTGCTTTCAGGATCATCGTAATCCGCGCCGCATTTTCGCGGTTCCACAACAAATCGCGCCGCTGTTCGGCTATCGCTGCGGCCAAAGTATCAAAAAACCGCTTGCCTGGCATCGGCCCCACCTCGGGCACAACCTCGCCCGTTTGCCCCAACTCATCGCGTACAATCATTGTGATCGTCACAGGTAAACCCGCCCAAGGATGTTCGGCCAAATCCTCAATGATCGTTTCTTCAAAAGATGTCGTCTTGCGCGTGAACGGCATCGGTAAATCCAGCTCCACCGTGTCACGCGGTTCTGGCTCTAGTGCCAAACCATGGCGCCGATCCACAGAATTAAGCGCGAGCGTGATGATCACAGATCCCCCAACCACGCCATAATCATCGCGCGCTTCGAACGGCATCTGCAACGCACCTTGTAAGGTCCGCGTGATATCACCCGTCAGCGCCACCTGCGGATCTGCATCCTCGATCACTTTGATATCAAACTTCGCATCTGATCCTTGCGGCGGCGTCAGTGAAATCTGACCCGTCTTCGCAATTTCAAACGTCGCTTCGGCAAAACCACCGTCATCCGCATTCAACGCAATCGGATCACCGCCCGACACAGTTTCCGAAAACGCTGTCCCGTCGAGCGTACCGTAAACCCGCAAGGTAACACGCGTGCCTTCTGGCAGGCTCAACTTGGTCCCTGCTTCAACATCATTCAAATAGACCGCTGGTTTACCCGTATAGGCAGGTGGCTCTGCCCAACCCTCCCAGCTTGGCCCGGTTGCAACCAAAGGCGCATCAGCCTGCAAGCTATCAACTAAAGACTGAACAGGGTCAGAGCGCCCAAACAACACTGCGCCTGCAAACAAAAACACTGCAATCAGACGAAACGCCCAAGGATCCCGTTTCGCCAGCCGCACGTGCGGTTTAGCGGCTTTTGATCCGCGCGCCAGTGTCGCCATTTTTTCCAAGTGCCGCGCCCATAAGAACCGCGCACCCGCATCATTCGACCCAATTGAAAGCCCATCTTCCAACGCCTCCAAGGGGCGCCCAGGCAAACTCGCATCCAACCGCGCTTTCGCTTGCGCCGCTGTCGGCCATTCAAACGTCCGCGCGCCTTTGGCGAACAGCCACAAAAACCCAACGACACCTGCTACCAAAACCGCAATCGCCACAACTTGGGACGCATTCAACAACAGTCCAAATCTTGCAATCGCAAAAAACGTCAGCATCCAAGCAATCAGAGGCCAAAATGACCACGCCAACCGTTCCAACAGCAATGACCCACGGGTCAGCCGCAGCCGCCATTTGAGCGACCGCATCGCCTGACGGGTCATCTTACCAGTGTCTTGTTCAAATTCAGCCATTCGGCCTCGCGGAGGGCTAGCGATGCAAGATCAGTCCTGCATCCACTCTGGTAGCTTATCCCGATTTAACATTTCGTCAAATGTCGGGCGGGGTCTAATGACGGCAAATTGATCCCCATCCACTAAAACTTCGGGGATCATCGGGCGCGAGTTATACTCAGACGACATCACCGCCCCATACGCCCCAGCCGAGCGAAACGCGATCATTTCCCCATCTGCCACAGGTGGCATGGCCCGCTGCTTGGTAAAGGTGTCACCGCTCTCACAGACGGGCCCTACGATATCAATCGGTGCCACGGGCGTACCGACGGCAGGTTCAATCACAGGCACAATATCATGGTGCGCGTCATACATAGCAGGGCGGATCAGATCATTCATCGCCGCATCAACGATGGCGAAGTTCTTATCTGCGGTATGTTTTAAATAGCGAACTTCCGTTAGAAGAATACCCGCGTTGCCAACAATACTTCGACCCGGCTCAACTATGATCTCAACATCACGATCACCGAGTACTTCATTGATAGCAGCAGCCCAGGATGTCAGATCTATCGGTTGTTCATCTCGATAACGGATACCCTGACCACCACCAAGATCGAGGTGGCTGATTTTAATGCCCTGATCTTGTAATTGATCACAAAGCAACAGCAAGCGCCGCAGTGCATCCTGATAGGGCGCAATTTCAGTGAGCTGAGAGCCAATATGAAAATCCATACCCAGCACTTCAAGGTGTTGGCTATCGGCAATTTTTCGATAGGCATCAATCGCCGCTGTGGTATCTATTCCGAATTTGTTTTCTTTTAAACCGGTTGAAATATAAGGGTGGGTACCGGCATCAACATCCGGGTTGATGCGAACAGATACCGGCGCGACCACCCCATGCGCCTGCGCCACGCTGGCAAGCACGTCTATCTCGTTGAGAGACTCCACATTAAAACACTTTATACCGGCTTCAAGCGCAGTGGCCATCTCATCACTGGATTTCCCAACCCCTGAAAAAACCACTTTAGATACATCACAGCCTGCAGCCTGGACCCTTGCGAGTTCACCGGACGAGACGATGTCAAACCCTGAACCCAGCCTGCTAAGCAGATTGAGCACCGCCAGATTAGAGTTCGCCTTTAAGGCATAGCATATCAAGTGTGGCCTTGAGGCAAGCGCACGATCAAAAGCATGCCAGGCACTTTCAATACCTGCGCGCGAGTAAGCATACAGGGGAGTGCCAAAGCGAGCTGCCAGATCGGACGTGGAAACTTCTTCAATCAGAAGTTCACCATCAGGGCGACGAGTAAATGTCATTGCGTAACGCGCTTCTTCTCTAGTAGATCAGCGAGGTCAGAAAGATCTACCGGTACGCCCTCGTCAGTTGATGCAGCCGCACCTGTCGAATCAAGCAGAATTTTGCCGTCAGACGCCTCGGTAGTGACTTTCTCTATCATGATGTCATCAGTGTCGGCCATCTCAGCATCAGCAGGCCTTGCTAGCTCGAGGGCTATTTGCTCTGCAGACTGAACCTCCGGCAGTGTATCGCGCGTAAAGAGCGTACTGTTGTCTTCCGATTCAGGCATAAAAAGATCGGATTTAAACCCACAAGCGCTTAACGTCAACGCTGCGGAAAAGATAACGGTAGTAAGAATTTTCGCATCCATTGCACATCTCCCAGTAATGTAAGCAAGCCAAAGTATACCGCATACCGATAATGGATAAGGTCTCGGCCAGCATTATTCACAAGGTTGACGGCAACTCGCCTGATCCTTGGTTCCACAGCAAATTTTTTCTCTGTGAATGACAATGAGTCCTCAGCGCGAGATGAAAATTCACTGTGAAATCAATTCTCTGCAGGATATGCTCGGCACCTCATGAATATTGCGGGCTACGGTGCTACTGTTACACTCCGTTTTATTAATTTACAGACAGCTTTATCATGACCGATGCATTCGATGGCGTAGAGCTCACTACTTCAGATGTCAGCAAAACAGAATCAGGCGCAGCACACGCTGTCATTTGGTTACATGGACTCGGTGCGGACGGCAATGATTTTGCTCCACTGGTGCCGGAGCTTGAAAAACTTGGCGTAGTCTCTACACGTTTTATTTTTCCTCATGCACCGATGCGAGCCGTGACCATCAATGCCGGTATGGAAATGCGCGCATGGTACGACATAACCTCATTAGATTTTGATCAGCGCGAACAAGATGTAGACGGCACAATAGCATCACAGAAAATTGTTCAGGCTCTCATCGATCGTGAACTATCACGCGATATTACGGCAGAGAATTTGGTTATTGCCGGCTTCTCTCAAGGCGGTGCAGTGGCTTTGCATACAGCCACTCGGTTGAATAAAAGAATCGCTGGCGTAATGGCTTTGTCCACTTATCTTCCTCTAGCCGACAAGCTTGAGACCGAAAAATCAGAACATACAGATTTACCTGTTTTTATGGCGCATGGCGTGCAGGATGATGTAATCGCACTCAAATATGCCGAAGCCAGTCGCAAGCAACTGGAAGACAGCGGCTACTCAATAGAGTGGCACACCTATCCCATGCCTCACTCTGTGAGTATGGAAGAGATCGAAGACATCGCCAAATGGCTGGTGAAGGTATTTGGTAGCTAACAACTAGTGCCCACAAACACCCCGTGGCGAGTTCTATGGATGAGCGCTGATTCGCACTTTCTGCTATTCGGTGCTTCGTTGTCAGTTGACTGATTAACGAGGCGCAGATAACGGGGGATTGACGAATGTACTTAGACGGCACTCTTCAGACATCAGTTGGGCAGGCTCTATGGAGATTGTAAAGGCTGCTACGTCTGTAGCCCTCTTACACAAGTCAGGGCGAATACGAACCACCTTTAAGCTACATCGCGCAGTGGTATCCTCAAACAGTTTGAAATGATCAGCTTTTGTACATCCGTTGCTTAATACTCTTAGTTGCAGCTTGTCACCGTTAATATCAATATCCAATTTTTCAAGTAACTGATCATTTGCCAGGTTAATTGATAATCGATCATTTGAAGACTGGGACCCGCTGTACTGACAAGCACTTAAACCAAAACACGATACTAAAACCAATGCACGACGTCTGAGCAGAAGCGACAACATCAACAGTGGCAAGCCAATACTACCGCCACCTTCATAAGTGCTCGCCGCAGACCCAGCCACCGTGACGACAGGATTAACAGGACCACTTTCATCTGGCGATACCCTGCTCAAAACATCTATCCGGGTGACCGTTTTTATCCAGTCAGCGTACGCCCCGACTTTGGTGTACACACCGGGCACACCGTTAGCACTGCCACAACCCAAACCAAAACTGGTAATTCCGGCGAGCTCAAGCTTGCCTTCCACTTCAATAAGCAAGGGTCCGCCGCTATCGCCCTGGCAGGTATCGCGTTGGGTCAATGGTGCATAAGCGCAAATATGACTTCTGTCTATGGTGATGGCGCTACGCAAAAAATTATTAGACTGCAGAAAATCGCCCCACTGCTCCGCACATTCCTCCACCGGGCGAAGCGTTAATAACGCAGAACGGGGTGTCAGGCTGGTCGCGTTTTCTGCTGCTAATTCTGCTAACGGCTCTCTCACTTCGGTACTGCCCCATCCAAGAACCAGTGCCTCTAATGAGCGGTAACTCTGGCTTTCAACAGTACCAGGTGCAGCCACTTTGATCTCTGTGCTGAGATTGGCTTCACTCGTTGCCAACTGCCGAGCCCTCAAGGGTTCATCCGCCAGTTTTAAGAGCGCAATATCGTTTCTTGAGCCAATGCCCTGCAGTTGAAAATCATTCACAACTATCTCTATTACCTGCTGCACAAGATGTGCATCATCAATGAGATGGTGGGCGCCAACGCTCGCCTGAATTTCCCAGGGCAATTTCAGCCTTACCCCTTCAGGCGTCTGATCCAAAACACAATGGGCAGCAGTCACCAACCATTGATTACCCAGATAGGCCGCACCACAAAGTATCGATTGAGAATCTACAGGCTCGACTTCAATTCGTACCGTGTTATTAGATGGAGTTAGTGCTATCGAAGCGCTAAGGGTTGCGTATGACCAGAAATCACCAATAAATACCGCGGGTATACTTGCATCACCATCGAAAAGATCAGTCCGAAACGCCTGACCAATATCAGATCTAAAAATCGCTCCGATGCCACCACCCAGACTGCAGTTTTTAAGTTGCTCGGCAGGAGTTATTCCGCTTGGGTCTGACAAGGCTGCGGTAAAAATCAGGCAAATTTTACCTTCAACCGACTGGCACACATTCGCGGCGGAACCACAATTAGACATATAGCCATCAAAAGCTGCCTGTACGCCGTGACCAAAAAATTGTCCGTTAGCTTGCTGCCCATTGATCCTGATCGACGCTTTTCGCCCTGAAAGAAGCGCAGTCAGGACCGGATATTGGTTTTCTGACACCGGACTGCCGTTGACAATGGCGATTTCACGATCATTGAAAAGAGGGTTTGAGTAGACTGGATACAACACACTGCTAAGCAACCAGCATAAAGTGCCAGTCGTTATATATTTAGCCCAACAATATATCGGCAAGGTCACTTGTTCATCCCACTATCATCTTTATAAAACACCGTTGTGTATATAACCAGTAAACTGCAGTATCGATACGGTATTTTGCGGGTAAGCAGAGATGGTTTCGTCGACGGGTTCCGCACATTGCGCGATCCACGTCTAATAATTGGTGAACTACCCCACGCGTTGAAGTTATATTGGCCAATCGACAACTGCTCTCAAACCACCGAAAGTACAACCCAGGACTAACAGCGAAAGATCAATGACGCCCGCGATTAAGTTTCTACAAAAACACAAGATTGATTTTGAGTTACGCGAATATGCCAGTGACGAGGATGCTTCAGGTTACGGAATGCAGGCGGTACAAGCACTGGGGCAGGACCCGCAGAGGGTCTTTAAAACACTGCTGGCGGCAATCGACGGCAACAATCGCAAACCCGTGGTGGCACTCATTCCAGTGGCCGAACTGCTCGATCTAAAAAAGTTAGCCAGCCACTTCAAGGGTCGTAAAGCAGCGATGGCAGATCCTGCTGTGGCACAACGGGTCACAGGCTACCTTGTCGGTGGTATTAGCCCGATAGGCCAGAAGCAAAAGCTCAGAACCTGCATGCATGCATCGGCAACCGATTTTGACACTATCTTTGTAAGTGGTGGTAAAAGAGGCCTGCAGATTGAATTAAACCCTGCAGATCTTATCAGCGCTACTAACTCGACAGTTGCACAAGTGGTTAAATAACTTTTACTATAGCTTGTCCACTACGCTATGAATGGCAGCGACGCAGGAAGCACCCAGTTTCTTCGAGCGCTCATCCGACCAGCCATATCGGTGATCAGGCAATTCCACATTATCTTTAAAAGGCATTTCCAATGTCATAGCAGCACAGCCGAAGTGCTCTGCTATAAAGCTGCTGCAAATACCGTAATTCGCAGAGCCAGACGGGGTTATCGGATAGCCGATTGTTGTTTGAAAGTCCGGGTTGATCGCCATCAGGTTGCTTTTAAAAAGCTCCTGAAGTGCTTTGCGTTCTTCAGTCCATGAATGAACCCCTTCAGTGCCCGCGATGAAGTTATACGGCAACGCTTCATCTCCATGAACGTCAAGATTAAAACTAACCCCCGTCTGTCGCATTTTTTCCAGCACATAAAATACTTCAGGGGAATTTTCGAGCGTGCTCTTATCCCATTCACGATTTAAATTAATCCCACTCGCATTGGTTCGCAAATGACCGCGAAAAGTCCCATCGGGGTTCATATTGGGTACAACAAGAAACTCTGCTTTCTCAAGTAGCGCACGGGATACAGCATCTGTGTCATCCAACAGTCGGTCGAGATAACCCTCCATCCACCACTCGGCCATAGACTCTCCCGGGTGCTGCCTGGCAATAGCCCAGATTTTTAATGGCTTATCACGACTACCAATACGGATAAGATCTATATCTCTGCCATCCAGTGTTTTACCCAGAACTTCGACTGACGTTTTATGGTCAATAGAGCAAGCTGCGATGAGATCATCGTGGCGTTGCAGGGTATACGGTGCAAAGTAGGCAAACCAAACGGTGTCCGCCTCCGCATCAAGTGCGAAACTCAACACACCATCAGTGTATTGAGTTTCGATGCGGAACCAGTCATCTCTATCGTAGGAGGCAACGACCCGATAATCTTTCCAACCATTAGGGTAGGAAGACGAACCCGCATTATCTATGTGTAGCTGGTACCGGTTTCCAGACGTCGCGGTCATGCGAAAGAAAAACCACTGATAAAACTCACCACCCGCATCATGAGAGATCTTTAAACGAATATCTTCGGCATTTTCACAAGCAACACATTCGATATTGCCGCCATCAAACTGGCTGCTAATCACTATAGACATAATGGCTCTTGGTTTCGAAACAATCAGTTTTATTGTTGAGAGTAAGTATGAGTAGTACTAAGGCAAGGATTCAATGAGCTCAAGAATTGAACTCACATCTGCCTCATCCGGCATACGCCAGTCACCACGAGGAGACAAACTGACACTCCCGACTTTCGGACCTGAGGGCAGCGTGGTGCGTTTGAACTGATGCATATAAAAACGCTTAAAAAACAAAGCCAACCACTTTTTTATGATTGCGGGTTCATATTTATCTTTAAACGCCAGCTGCGCAAGCACATAGATTTTTTCTGCATTAAATCCATTGCGTAAATAATGATAGATAAAGAAGTCATGTAGTTCATAGGGCCCGATAATGGATTCTGTGTGGTGCGCGACCTCATCCTCATTATCGTCTGCAGCTGGCACCAGCTCAGGTGATATCGGAGTATCCAGAATTCGCAATAGCGCTTCAGATAATGCCTTGTCAGCCCGGTGCAACGCATACCAGCGCACCAGATAGATCACCAGGGTTTTTGGCACACTTGCATTGACATTATAGCTCGACATTTGATCCGCGTTGTAGGTACACCAACCGAGCGCGAGTTCCGAAAGGTCACCGGTACCGACAACAATACCATTCATCTGATTGGCCAGATCAAACAGAATTTGAGTACGTTCACGCGCTTGCGCGTTCTCAAACACCACATCATGATCACCCGTATGAGCAAGATCTTTAAGATGTTGCTCTACTGAGGCATCGATACGCACCTCTTTAAGGTTGGCTCCTGCAGAAGCGCTAAGCATACGTGCACTTTCCAATGTGTGCTCACTGGTGGCAGGACCGGGCAGCGTAATCGCACACAGATCACTTCGATCCTTATCCAGCAGTGCGAGCGCATCAAGGCAAACTAAAAAAGCCAGCGTTGAATCAAGACCACCAGAGACACCCAGCACCAGAGTTTTTGAGTACGCCGCCATCATTCGCCGTGCGAGACCGGTACTCTGGATTTTTAATATCTCACTGGCGCGCTCACCAAACTCAAGTTCGTCATCAGGGATAAAAGGCTTGCTATCAAAAGAACGAATCAGACTTTTGAGGCTTAGCTTGCGTGCTTTGCCATTGTGCCGATACGGTACCGGTCTTTCGCTATTGGCGAACGTGCCGTTTTTTGTTCGATCGTGGCGTATCTTCTGCCAGTCAAACTCACAGATTATCTGGCTACCAGTCAGAGAGAAGCGTTCAGACTCTGCTGCCAGCACACCGTTTTCTGCAAAGATATGATGGCCGCCGAAGACTATATCTTTGGTCGATTCTGTCGGACCACATGACGCATATAAATACGCACACATGCCTTGAGCACTGGCCATGCGGATAAGATCACGTCGATAGCTCGCCTTTGACACCAACTCGTCACTGGCTGACAAATTAACGATCAGCTCGGCGCCGGCTCTGACGTGAGACATCGAAGGTGGTGCCGGGTGCCACAAGTCTTCACAGATCTCGACCGCAAACATGGATTCACCAATCGCAAATAGTTGCTCTGTGGCGATAACAAATTGACCAAGTACGGGGTGATCCACACATTGCTCAATACCCTGGCCCGATACAAACCAGCGTTTGTCATAAAACTCACCGTAATTCGGGTGAGAGGTTTTTGGCACAGCACCCAGCACCTGGCCGTTCTGGCAGACAAATCCAACATTCAATAATCGACCGTCTTGCAGACGCCAGGGTGCACCCACCACCACAATGCGGTCATCGGTGGCCTGGGCTATCTGATAAAGCGCCTCTTCACACTGATCAACCATCGACTGATTGAAGAAGAGATCTTCGCAGGTGTAGCCACTGATGCCGAGTTCAGGGAACAACAACAACGAGACATCGGCGAAATCTGCATGCTGCATCGCCTCTATTATTCGTTCTGCATTACGTTTCGGATTGCCAATCGCTACCACCGGTGCGATGGCTGCTATTCGGACAAAGCCATAATCTGCATAATTCATGCGTATATTCTAGCGCGGATTGGTCAAATGAACCGGTAGGCCGAAGTTTTTATCGTCGATTCAGGCGGTTTGGTAAGTGTTCGACCACACACCCGACGTTTTACAATGCCGACGGGCCGCATGGCGGCCAGAACGAAGTGATCTAAGGGTTCCGTATGGTCCCTATCTGGAATTCTGCCCATTAGGGGCTTGGTAAACTGTTCATATCATGGCAATAAAAGAATACGACTCAATTGTGATTGGTTCCGGGCCTGCTGGTGAAGGCGCCTCGATGAAGCTCGCCAAATGCGGCCAGAATGTCGCGATGATCGAGCACTATCGCGATGTCGGTGGCGGTTGTACCCACTGGGGCACGATACCAAGCAAATCACTGCGCCACTCAGTTCAGATGGTCAGTCGATTCAGACAGGATCCGATCTTCCGACGAATTGCAGGGCATGTCGATGTCACCTGGCAGGAACTGGTCAAATCGGCGCAGTCTGTTATTGATGATCAAGTAAGCATGCGCGAGAGCTTTTATTTTAGAAACCGGGTCGATCTACTTCGCGGCAGCGCAAGCTTTCTTGATGAAAACACCATAAGCGTTCTATCAAAAAACGGCCGTGAAGAAATCTGCAAAGCCAAAAATATAGTCATTGCCACTGGCTCTATTCCCTACCGCCCGGACGACATTGACTTCTCAGACCCGAGAATCTGCGACAGTGACACTATTCTGGATATCGACTTTGTCCCCCGATCAATCATTATCTATGGTGCAGGTGTTATCGGCTGCGAATACGCCTCCATTTTCGGCAACCTGGGGGTCAAAGTTGATCTGGTCAATACCCGTGATCGCTTGTTGTCATTCCTCGATGGAGAAATAGCAGACGCGCTCGGCTACCACTTTCGCGAAATCGGTGTGACGGTCAGAAACAACGAAACCTACGAAAGCGTAGAGACCGATGATGACTCTATGGTCCTGCATCTGCAAAGCGGAAAGCGCTTCAAAGCAGACGTTATGCTGTGGGCAAATGGCCGCTCAGGTGCGACAGACAAGCTCGATCTGGAGAAAGCAGGCTTAACACCCAATAGCCGCAAACAGATCGAAGTAGACGAATACTACAGATCTTCAGTGCCGCATATTTATGCTGTCGGTGATGTTGTAGGCGCACCGGGCCTTGCCAGTGCCGGTTATGACCAAGGGCGCTTTGCCGGTACGCATATCGGCGAGGGGCATTGCGATACCCGACTGATAAGCGACATTCCGACCGGAATCTACACAGACCCCGAGATCAGTTCTATCGGCTTAACCGAAGCAGAACTGACAGAACAAAAAGTGCCTTATGAGGTAGGAAGATCACTATTCCGCTCCATCGCCCGTGCACAAATCACCGGCCAAACCACAGGGATGTTAAAGATATTATTTAATACCCAAACGCTGGAGATTTTAGGTATCCACTGTTTCGGCTATCAGTCTTCAGAGATCATTCACATTGGCCAGGCCATCATGCGTCAACCCGGTGATGGTAATCGTGTCACCTACTTTACCGAAAATACTTTTAACTATCCGACCATGGCAGAAGCCTATCGAGTGGCTGCATTGAATGGTTTAAATCGAATTCAATGGCAGGAGCATGATCGCGATCAAAGCAGCAGTGACACCGGTTCATGTGATCCCGGTTCGTCTGATGAAAGTGAATCCGGCTAGACGAAAACAACCCTTCAGTTACACTGCGCGTGGTAATTAGACTGTAACCACCGGACAACAGTATGCGAACAACAGTCACCTCTTTCCTTCGGGATCTGTCGCTGCCTGCCATTAGCGCAGGTTTTATTGCCGTTATCGTTGGCTATACCAGCTCTGTTGCCATTATTTTTCAGGCGGCAGCGGTGTCAGGTGCCAGTGCGGAACAGGTGAATTCATGGATAGGTGCACTTGGCATCGGCATGGGTCTCAGCACCATTGTATTATCACTCTATTATAAAGCGCCTATTCTGACAGCATGGTCAACACCCGGTGCGGCCTTACTCGCGACCAGCACTGCCTCACTTAGTCTTTCGCAACTAACTGCTGCATTTATGTTTTCTGCAATGCTGATCATCATTGCAGGGCTAAGCGGGTGGTTTGAGAAAATCATGGACCGCATTCCGATCTCACTGGCTTCAGCGATGCTGGCGGGCATTCTGTTTAATTTCGGTATGAACGTTTTTGTTTCTATGCAAACTGAGTTGATGCTCGCCATTGCGATGTTTGTCACCTACCTGCTAATCAAACTGATCGTGCCGCGATATGCTGTGATAGCAGCGTTAATCGCAGGGATTGTTGTCGCATGGCTAAACGGTTTTGCATTTAAATCGGTAAGTCTTGCAGTAACACATCCTGTCTTTGTATCACCCGATTTTACGCTCGCAAGTTTACTTGGCATTGGCGTGCCATTATTCGTGGTCACCATGACGGCGCAGAATATTCCAGGTATCGCCACCCTGCGTGCAGCGGGTTACCAAACGCCTGTGTCTCCAGTGATCACCGCCACCGGTGTGATCACTTTATTGCTGGCACCATTCGGTTGCTTTGCATTAAACATGGCGGCAATTACTGCCGCGATTTGTATGGGAGAAAACGCCGGTGAAGATCCTGAGCGGCGCTATACGGCGAGTGTGGCAGCAGGCATTTTTTATCTGATCCTTGGCATCTTTGGCGCCACGGTCGGTGCTTTTCTCGCCTCTGTGCCGAACGAACTTATCTTAACCATTGCAAGTCTGGCTCTGTTTTCAACCATTGCCGGCAGTTTGGCCACAGCGCTCGCCACCGTAGAGCAACGAGAGCCTGCACTGATCACTTTTTTAATGACCGCATCGGGTGTTAGCCTGTTTGGAATAGGTGCGGCTTTTTGGGGATTATTGTTTGGTGGTTTTGCACTACTGATAAGCACTCTGCGGAAACCTGAAACGTGAGCAAGGGATGATGTCACGCCCAGAAAACCGATAGTACCGGGCAGGACACCCGGAACTGATCCACTCGCTCACGCGTCGGGTTTGCGAGTTGGATTAACGCCAAAGATTTAATAAACCTACGCACCTACACGATACGCCTCATATTGCCTGGGGCATTACACAATCCGCTTTCACCGGAAATACATCGAAAAGTTAGAAATAGGCATTACCTATTCTCTTACGAGCTTCTTCAATAGCACTTTTTACCTGCGCCGGCGCCGTGCCACCCATATGATCACGTGCTGCAACAGACCCTTCAAGAGTTAGAACCGAGAACACATCTTCCTCGATATCTGCGCTAAACCCCTGCAGCTCTTCCAGTGAAAATTCGCTTAAGTCTCTGCCCTGCTGAATGCCATAAGCTACCGCTTTACCTACCACTTCATGGCTGTCTCTAAAGGCCATTCCGCGTTTCACCAGATAGTCAGCAAGGTCAGTCGCAGTGGCAAAGCCTTTAAGCGCTGCATTCCGCATGCTGTCAGGCTTTGCTTCAATAGCAGGAATCATATCTGCAAAGGCGCGCAAGCAGCCCATCAGCGTATCTATAGTGTCAAACAGGGGTTCTTTGTCTTCCTGATTATCTTTGTTGTAGGCCAGTGGCTGAGACTTCATTAAAGTTAGCAGACTGACCAAATGACCATTAACGCGGCCGGTCTTACCGCGCACCAGCTCTGGCACATCGGGATTTTTCTTCTGCGGCATAATGCTTGAGCCGGTACAGAATCGATCGGGCAATTCGATAAAATCAAACTGCGCAGAAGACCAGAGCACCAGTTCTTCTGAAATTCTCGAAAGATGGGTCATTATAATGGCCGCACTCGCGCAGAATTCGATCGCGAAATCCCGATCACTTACCGCATCAAGCGAGTTTCTTGCAACACTGGCAAAACCGAGTAGCTCACAACTGTATTGCCGGTCAATCGGGTAGGTCGTGCCGGCCAGCGCTGCAGCACCCAGTGGCATCACATTAACCCGCTTGTTGCAGTCATGCAGACGTTCAATATCACGCGAGATCATTTCAAACCAAGCCATCACATGGTGGCCAAAAGTGACAGGCTGAGCAGTTTGCAAATGGGTAAAGCCAGGCATGATTACATCGGCATTACGCTCTGCAAGCGTAAGCATGCCATGTTGCAGGCGCTGCGCCTCTGCTATCAGCACATCTATCGCCTCACGCATATACAGGCGAATGTCTGTGGCGACCTGATCATTTCTAGAGCGCCCGGTATGCAATCGCTTACCGGCGTCACCGATGCGATCGGTCAACCGCGCTTCGATATTCATGTGTACATCTTCAAGCGCCACGGACCACGGAAACTCACCGGCCTCTATTTCCTGGCTGATCTCCTCCAGACCCTGAAGAATTTTTTCAACATCCTGCGCAGACAATACCCCGGTTTTGCCCAACATCTGGGCATGCGCGCGTGAGCAATTAATATCCTGTTGTGCCATTCGTTGATCAAACGTGACCGACGCGGTAAACGCCTGCACGAATTCATCAGTGGATTCGCTAAAACGGCCGCCCCACAACTGATTGCTTTTATCTTTTTTGTCTTTGCTCATTGAATCCGGCATCTGGGCGGGCTTTACGCCACGCCAGTATAAATAAACGATTATTGGTGAATCCTCATTGCTGATATTATCAGCTTGGCGCTAACCGGTCAGTTTTGACGGTACGACCAATCCCAAAGCCTTCGCTGCACGGTAGACATTCCCGCATGCCAGATACTCTCAGAATCGCGACACGAAAAAGCCCGCTCGCACTTTGGCAGGCTGAAGAGGTGCAAAGGCATCTGGCACTTGCAGGTGCCGGGTCAGAATTAATAAAGATGTCGACTCGTGGCGACGAAATACTTGATCAGCCGTTAGCAAAAATCGGTGGTAAAGGACTTTTCATCAAAGAGCTGCAAAGAGGCATGCTGGACGGGCGTGCGGATATGGCGGCCCACTCAATGAAAGATCTGCCCGCCGAGTTTCCAGAGGGACTGCATCTGGGTGCAGTAATGAAACGCGAAAACCCGACTGACGCTTTCGTATCAAATAAATACGATAACCTTGATGAACTTCCGGAGGCCGCAGTGGTTGGTACCTGCAGCCTGCGCCGGCGCTGTCAGTTACTGGCAAAGTACCCACATCTAACCGTTATAGATTTGCGCGGAAACGTCAACACCCGACTTGCCAAACTCGATTCCGGCCGTTATGACGCTATTATTCTGGCAAGCGCCGGACTGATACGTCTGGAACTGCAGTCGCGAATAAAATCTCAGATTGATGTTGAGATCATGCTGCCGGCCTGTGCTCAGGGCGCCGTTGGCGTAGAGTGCAAAGTCGACGACATTAAAACCAACCAACTGCTCACACATTTGCACGACGATGATACCGCCAGCCGGGTAGCGTGCGAGCGCAGCCTGAACGCCTATCTGGGGGGCAGTTGCCAAACACCTATCGCAGCATATGCAGAGCTAGAAGGAGATACGCTAACTTTACGAGGATTGATCGGCACACCCGATGGTAGCCGCATACTGACGGCACAAGCTTCAGATCATCGTGATAATGCCCAGGCGCTGGGTAATTCGGTAGGCGAGCAGTTACTCGACGCTGGTGCGCAGGAGATTATAGATGCACTGGCACTGCCAGTATGAACATTTCCTATAGTCGCCGCAGGAACCACCAACGGATTCGCTACCCTCTTTGAACGATGTGGAAAAATCACTAGGCAATATAAGCGTTTTGGTTACCCGGCCTGCGCACCAGGCATCTGGCTTTACTCAGCGGTTGGAAGAAGCGGGCGGTATCACTTCAATTGGTTTGCCGACAATAAAAATACAGTATGTAAAAACCGACGTTGATGTAGCACTGAAAAGTGATATCAACATTTTTACCAGTGTTAATTCGGTTATTGGCGCGCATCGTTGCTCTGCACTCCCCTGGGCTTGCCCTGGTAAAACGGCCGCTATTGGTATCGCCACTGCCAGCGCGCTGAAATCACACGGTGTCAGCGTTGATTTCGAGCCTGCCAGCGGTGCCGGTAGTGAAGCATTGCTGCTGGAAATATTAAATGTAAACAGCAAATCTGCAATCACGATTATCCGTGGAGACAGCGGGCGTGAAAAACTTCGCAACTCGCTAACGGAAGCCGGTTCAGTAGTCGATTACCTGACCGTCTACAAAAGAATATTGCCTGACTATACGAATGCAGAGCTCAATAGACTCTTAACGCCGGCACTGCCCGATATTATCTCCGTCACCAGTGACCTTGGTCTGACCAATCTATTGAAAATCGTTCCAGTCGAGCTCCGGGCCGAACTGAAAACCCGCCCGCTGGTGGTTAACAGTGAACGATGCGCCAGCCTTGCAAGATCCAACGGCTTTGCCGGAGAAATTGCGATCGCCGATCCGCCTGGCGACGATGGCCAGGTGACAGAAATTTTACGCATGGCTTTGCAACTCAAAAAATAACGCTGCAATCCTGCCTGGAATAACTCCCGGTCTTCCACAGACAGAGCTCGACTACGTGTCCTGGTTCACAAAACCCAGCGTCCGTAGCAGATGCTCCTCCGCAACTCTCAACCCTTAACTTCAGATGCCGACCAAGTCTTAAGGTGCTCCGTAGATTCTGAGCGCAAACCATTAATACCGCACTGATTTCTTAGAAGGTTTGACCATGACTATTCAATTTTTCAAGGCCAGCGCACTTAAAACAAGTGTAGTGGCTATAGCTTTCGGGGCTTTGCTTGCAGGTTGTGCTGCGCCAAAGCAAGGTCCGATGTTTGATCACGCATCTACCGCAATAAGAGCCGCTCAAACCGCCGGTGCGCTGGAATATGCACCTGATCACTACCTAAAAGCTAACGAAATTTTCCGGAAGGCAGAGGCAATGCAGCAACGACGCCGCACAGAACGCGCACAGAAATTGCTGGAACTTGCAACGGCCCAGGCGAGTTTAGCCAAAGCGATCAGTGAGGCTGCGCAAGCGGAGTCTTCACTAGGTTACATCCGCACAGGCATGGCTCGCTAACCTAGCAAACGTAATCATTACGGAATAAGCATGACTAACAAATTCCAACTTTCGAGCACCGCACTACTGTTGGGCGCAATCGCTCTGACGGGATGTGCAAGTAAACAGACCTGGAGCCCTGAGCTCGAGGATGCCCGACAAGCCTACCAGCAGGCCAGCAGTGACCCGCAAGTTTCAGCGCTCGCGGCTGCCGAACTGGACAGTGCACAGAAACAGCTGAAGGTAGCGCAAGACGCATCAGACTATTTTAAGAGCGCTGAGGTGATCTCGCACGAAGCAGCTCTGGCTAAGCTGAAAGCTCTCGAAGCTCAGCAAACTGCACGAGCTCTTGCAGCTAAGCAAGACTTACGTCTGGCACAAGCAGAGGCAGTACAACCCGGAGCACAACCTGTCCTTGCCGCTGCAACTCCAACACCGGGTGGTCGCGCATACGGTGGGCACTCGGCAATGGAATCATCACTGAGCGAAACACAGCAAATTGCCCAGCAACTTGCTGCGCTAAGCCAACAGATCATGCAGCTTCAGGCTCGTATAGAAGGCGGCGCGATGCAAGCTGGCAGTCAAACCACCGGCTACACGCAACAGTACAACAGTACTGCCACTCAACCGATGGCAGCGATAATTGAAACCGAGATCAGTCCAGAAATACAAACAGAGCCCGCATTGGCTGCAGCAATGTCAGTACCCGCGGAACCTGAGCTACTGTCTGATGCAAGGCTTCACGAAGAGCTGCGCGCCATGAATGCCCGTCCTTCCAGTCGCGGTATGTCGCTGACTCTGGGTGAACGTTATTTCGAGGCAAACTCAGCACGAGTGTGGCACGGTCGTGCGGCCAGACACCTTGATAACATTGCAGCGGTCATGTCTGAAAACCCTGCACTGATGTTGGATGTTGAAGCTCACACAGACACTTCTGGTTCGCCAGAAGCTAGAAACAACCTGTCGTCTGATCGCGCAATCGCAATAAAGTCAGCACTGGTTCTGCGTGGCGTGAATGCCAAAAGAATTAATGCTACAGGCTATGGCGATTCAGCCCCCATAGCAGACAACAGCACTCAACTTGGCCAATTGCAAAACCGGCGTGTGGAAATAATTTTTCCTAATGTCGCTGCGATGTAACGCTATTTGCAGGAGAATAGAAAAAACCCGGCTGGTCCGGGTTTTTTTGTGTCTGACGCAGCAGCACTGACGATAACGTGCATCCGAGAGACCAATGAGTAAATGCATTAAATACGCAACATGGGCACCTGTAGCACTACTCCTTCTCGGGTCGAGCTACTGTTCGGACAATGGAGCTCCGCCGCAACAGACGGCAGCGCTGGAAGCCCTAAATGGAAACTGGAAAACCAGCTGCCTGGAAAACCCACGTGATGAATCTATTGCCAATAGTGTCATTGGATACTACGACGAAACCCTGCAGATTAATGGTTTAAACGCCAGCCTGACTTTTAACTATTACCAGGATCCTGAATGCAGCCTTGCAGTTACTGCAGAACAGGTGGTTAACCCGGTAGATCAAAGATTCACCATACAGTCTCAGTCTAAAAAGCTGTCTTTGAGTTTTCCATTCGGTACAACAAGCACAGATCTAGGCAGTGCGCAGCACATTAATCTTCTGGAGAGCTCCGTCATGATTGATGGTGAAACCCTATCTGAATCTGAGCTTCAAGAGCGCAGTATTGAGCTCGACAATCTGTTGGGAATATTTGTTATCACGCCAAGCGACCGATTGCACATCGCAACCACCAACACCAATAGTCGACCGACAACGGTTCCCTTTGACTATTTCTATACTCGCTCGTTTCAATAGGGAAGCCAATTTAAGTGCTTTCCAGCGCCGTTGGTAAAACGCTGCAGTTAAGCACTACTGGGCTGTGCGAGGAGTTCGGTAATAAACTTTTCACAGCGCCGTCGTCAGAGCAAGGCGAAAAATTGCAGGCATACAGGCCTAAGTTGAATTTTTCTAACGCCGCTATGGCGGCTGTGGCGAAGATAGAGCGTTACCGAACTTTCCAAACAGCCGACTAGATACCGAGTGACTCCCAAATATCATCGACACGCCTCTTGGTATCGTCTGACATCACAATCGGCTCACCCCACTCTCTTTGGGTTTCACCCGGCCACTTGTTGGTAGCATCAAAACCGATCTTTGAGCCAAGCCCTGAGACGGGCGATGCAAAATCCAGATAATCGATAGGGGTATTTTCAATCACAGTGCAATCACGCGCCGGATCCATTCTGGTAGTCATCGCCCAAATAACATCCTTCCAGTCCCGGGCGTTGATATCGTCATCTGCAACAATGACCATTTTGGTGTACATAAACTGACGTAAAAAAGACCACACCCCCATCATCACTCGCTTGGCATGACCAGGATATTGCTTCTTCATCGTTACCACTGCTACCCGATAGGAACAACCTTCAGGAGGTAAGTAAAAATCCACTATCTCCGGAAATTGCTTTTGCAGTATAGGGACAAACACTTCGTTCAGCGCTACCCCCAGTACGGCGGGTTCGTCCGGCGGTCGGCCAGTGTACGTGGTGTGGTAAATCGGTGATTCACGTTCGGTGATGGTCTTGATCGTAAAGCACGGAAAGCTATCCACTTCATTGTAGTAACCGGTGTGATCACCAAACGGGCCTTCATCAGCCACATCACCGGGAGAAATGGTTCCTTCCAGCACGATCTCGGCGCTGGCCGGCACCATCAGATCATTGCTTTTACACTTCACCAATTCAGTTCGGCTACCACGCAACAAGCCGGCAAATGCATGCTCAGACAAAGTATCAGGGATGGGAGTCACGGCAGCCAGTATCGTTGCTGGATCACAGCCCAGCACCACCGACACCGGGAACGGTTCATCGGGAAACTTCTGCTGCCATTCTAGTAAATCGAGCGCTCCACCACGATGCGACAACCATCGCATAATGACTCTATTACGACCGATTACCTGCTGGCGATAGATCCCCATATTCTGGCGTTTTTTATTAGGCCCCCTGGTCACCACCAATCCCCAGGTTATCAATGGCCCTGCATCACCCGGCCAGCAGTGCTGTACCGGATAACGCGATAGATCCACTTCTTCGCCCTGTAAAACACGCTGCTGACAAGAAGCGTTCGATACCGTTTTAGGTGCCATATCAAGCACCTTTTTAAAGATTGGTAACGAGTTCCAGGCGTCTTTAATACCCTTGGGTGGATCAGGTTCCTTCAGAAACGCGAGCAATTTACCCACCTCGCGCAGAGCCGCAACATCATCTTCACCCATGCCATAGGCCACCCGTGTGGGTGTACCGAACAAATTACACAGCGCCGGAATTTCACTACCGACCGGATTTTCAAACAACAGAGCCGGACCTTCAGCACGCAATACGCGATCGCTTATCTCGGTCATTTCAAGATGTGGGTTGACGGGTTGGCTAATCCGCTTAAGCTCACCGCGCTGCTCAAGGCTCTGAATAAATTCCCTCAGGTCACGATATTTCAAATGATATTTTGTCTCTGGTTATCGCGTTGTATCGATTCTATTTCAACAGCGCTATTAGGCTGCTAAACCGGTATGACGCAACAATGCATCAATCTTTGGCTCACGCCCGCGAAAACCGATAAACAGATCAAGGGCTTTTTCTGTACCGCCCTTTTCAAGAATAGATTGCATAAAGTGACGACCGGTTTCCTGGTTGAAGATACCGTCCTCTTCAAACTTTGAAAAAGCATCCGAAGACAAAACCTCAGCCCATTTGTAGCTGAAATATCCGGCGGCATAACCACCTGCAAATACATGTGAGAAGCTGTTCTGAAATTTCACTTCACCGGGTATCTCGTAAACCGCTACATCAGATCGCACAGAATCAAGAATACTTTGAATTGCTTTTGCGTCCGGTGAATCTGTACGTAAATGCGTCTTCATATCAAAAAGTCCAAACTCCAGCTGTCTGACTGTCATCATTCCGGATTGAAAATTCTTTGCCGCCTTTGCCTTGTCTAATAGCGCTTGCGGGAGTTTTTCACCGGTTTCAAAATGGCCACTGACCAAATCTATTGATTCACGCTCCCAACACCAATTCTCAAGAAACTGACTGGGTAGCTCAACCGCATCCCACTCAACACCGCTGATGCCAGCGACAGATGCATGCTCCACACGAGTCAGCATATGATGTAAACCATGGCCAAACTCGTGGAACAGTGTGGTCAGTTCATTGTGAGTTAATAGCGCTGGTTGATCACCGACAGGGGGAGTCAGATTGCAGGTCAGGTAGGCCACAGGCAGTTGTATGCCTTTGGCTTTACGCATACGGCCAACGCAAACATCCATCCAGGCGCCTGCCCTTTTACCATTGCGGGCATAGTTGTCCATATAAAACGCGCCGCGCAGCTCACCGCTGTCAGTGTCTTTTATCTGATAAAGCGCCACATCTTCATGCCACACATCAGCGCCTTCGACTTTACTGATATCAATACCGAACAACCTGCCAGTGACCTCGAACATTCCCGGAACTGCAATACTGGCAGGGAAATAAGGCTTTAGATCTTGCTCTGAAAAATCGTAAAGCTTCTTTTTTAATTGATTGGCGTAGTAGGAAATATCCCACGGCTGAAGGTCATCCACTTTGATAGTCGCTTCAGTGCGGGCAAAGTCACGCATCGCATCGTGGTCTTTCTGCGCTGACGGTTTAGCGCGTATAGCCAGATCATTAAGAAAGTCGAGCACCTGCTGCGGGCTTTCGACCATTTTGCTGGCTATTGAATAATCTGCATAGCTATCGAAACCCAGCAATATAGACTTTTCTGTACGCAGTGCCACTGTGCGCTCGATAATTCCGGAGTTATCCCAGTCTTTTTCGCCGCCAGCGGTAGCACGTGTGGACCAGGCAAAATACATTGTCTTGCGCAGCTCGCGATCTTCAGCGAAAGTCATCACGGCATGGTAGTTCGGATAGTCGAGCGTCAGGCTATAACCCTCTTCACCTTTCTCTTCTGCACACTGCCTGGCGAGATCGAGAGAGTTTTGCGGAAAACCGGCCAACGCCTTGTCGTCAGTAAAGTTCATCCGCCAGGCATTACCGGAATCCAATACGTTTTCGTTAAAGCGTGTACTTAATTTGCTGAGTTCGGCAGCTATCTCTTTAAAGCGTTGGCGATCTTTGCCTTCCAGTGCCACGCCACCTAATTTGAAGCTCAACAACTGATCGTCAATACTTTTTCTCTGTCCCTGATCAAGAGAGGCAAACCCATCACTCTGTGCGATCTTCTGCATTCGCTCGTAAAGCGCCTTGTTTTGACCTAACTCTGTGTACCAGGCAGTCAACTTAGGCAGGCAGTTATTGTGTACCTCACGAATTTCATCGCTACTCGCAACTGAATTTAAGTGCCGTATGGGCGAGTAAAATCGCTGTATGGTATCAACAGCCTGATCGAGCTCAAAGACAAAGTTGTCCCAATCGGGATCAGATAACTCAGACAGTTCTGCGATTTTTTTATCACTGGCGGCGAGCAGCTCGTCGAGCTCCGCTTCCACCTTGTTCAGTTCGATTTTGGAGAATTCAGGTAGATCCAGGAATCCTTGCATAACGCATCCGCTCGCTGTGTTAATCAGCGCGGTATCAAAAAACACCGCTGCTTATAAAGACAAAATGGGTTTGACGCTGGCTTCAACCGGCCGCCAACACTTTAAACAAAGCCTAGACGCAATTTTTTCACCACAAGCCCGCTTTACGTCAGCGAGCTATAACCGCGGCTTCAATTTTTTCAGTGACCAGCGCTACACATCAAGGTTAGACACCGACAAGGCATTTGATTCAATAAAATCACGCCTGGGTTCCACCTGATCACCCATCAGGGTTGTGAATACTTCATCGGCCTGCATCGCATCTTCTATACGTACCTGCAGCATTCGACGGGCATCTTTGTCCATTGTGGTTTCCCACAATTGTTCAGGGTTCATCTCGCCCAGGCCCTTATAGCGTTGAATGCTCTGGCCACGTCTAGCTTCTTTCATCAGCCAATCCATCACTTCAGAAAAATTGCTGACTTCCTGCTGACGTTCTCCACGTTTAACTACCGCACCCTCTTCCAACAAGCCGGACATCTCATCAGCGAGTTTGGTAATTACTTTGTATTCCGAGGTTCCGAACAGTGCTGGCTCAAGCTTCACGATGTACTTATTGCCATGCAACCATCGCTCTAGCTCAACGCCGTACTTACCGTCGTGGTCAACCACTCGCTGCTGGTAATAGTTACCGTCGCTTGAGTTGGCCATCAACGCCACATGCAGCTCATCAGCCCACTTCTGTACCGCTTCCTTATCAGTGATTCGTGTCTCTGATAACGACGAAATTGACAACATCTGATCCAGCACACTTCGATCAATGCGACGCGATAGCATCTGGATAGCACCAAGCGAGTTGTTATACAACGCCGCCATCTCAGTCAGTTCGCTTGATTCAAGAGGCTTGCCACCAGGCTTCGGTATCAGACTCGCATCATTCATCGCCAGTTCTAACAAATAAGTATTGAGTTCAATATCATCTTTTACATAGCGCTCTTGCTTGCCTTTTTTCACCTTGTATAAAGGTGGCTGGGCAATATAGATATGACCGCGCTCTATTAGCTCTGGCATTTGCCGATAAAAGAAAGTTAATAACAGCGTGCGGATATGTGAGCCGTCCACATCAGCATCAGTCATGATGACGATGTAGTGGTAGCGCAGCTTGTCCGGATCAAACTCCTCTTTGCCAATACCACAGCCAAGCGCGGTAATCAGGGTGCCAACTTCCTGTGAGGACAGCATTTTGTCAAAGCGGGAGCGTTCAACGTTAAGAATCTTCCCTTTCAACGGCAATATCGCCTGTGTACGACGGTCTCTACCCTGTTTGGCCGAACCTCCGGCAGAATCACCCTCCACCAGGTAAATCTCTGATTTTGCTGGATCTTTTTCCTGACAGTCCGCTAATTTCCCGGGTAATCCGGCAATATCCAACACACCTTTCCGTCTTGTCATCTCACGTGCTTTACGTGCCGCATCACGAGCCATAGCCGCTTCGATAATTTTACTCGCTATTACCTTCGCTTCAGCCGGATTCTCATTGAGAAAATCAGTCAATTTTTCATTCATTGATGACTCAACCGCGCCACGTACTTCTGAAGAAACCAGCTTATCTTTCGTTTGCGATGAAAATTTAGGATCTGGCACTTTTACCGACAACACGGCGGTTAACCCTTCTCGAGCATCATCACCAGTGGTGTCAACCTTGTGCTTTGCAGCAAAGCCGTTCTTTTCCATGTAGGTGTTAAGCGTTCGCGTTAATGCCGCTCTAAATCCCGCCATGTGTGTTCCGCCATCTTTCTGCGGAATGTTGTTGGTAAAACAGTAAATATTTTCCTGGTATGAATCATTCCATTGCAAGGCCACCTCGACCTCTGCTTCCTCTTTCATTTGTCGAAGATGAATCGGCGTTTTATGTATGGGTGTTTTATTTCTATTCAGGTGATCTACAAAGGCTGCTATACCACCTTCGTATTCAAAGATGTCTTCCTTATCAGAGCGTTCATCATGCAATCTAATGCGTACGCCGCTGTTAAGGAAAGACAACTCTCTTAAACGCTTGGATAATATTTCGTAAGAAAACTCGGTAAGGGTGAAAATCGCTGCACTAGGCTTAAAATAGATAGTTGAGCCTGTTTTCTCTGTGTCACCAGTCACTTCTATTGGTGCTACCGGGACGCTGTCTACATAAGATTGCTCGTGAATTTTTCCATCGCGATAAATAGTCAGCTTTAAAGATTCAGACAACGCGTTAACTACTGACACACCTACTCCGTGCAAACCACCGGACACTTTGTATGAGTTATCGTCAAACTTACCGCCAGCATGCAATACCGTCATGATAACTTCCGCTGCAGACTTGCCTTCTTCGTGCATGTCTACTGGGATGCCGCGACCGTCATCTTTTACAGTAATGGAATTGTCGACATGTACTGACACTGATATTTCGCTGCAATGACCCGCTAACGCTTCATCTATAGCATTATCGACAACTTCAAAAACCATGTGGTGCAGGCCGGTACCATCATCGGTATCACCAATATACATCCCGGGTCTTTTACGAACAGCATCAAGTCCTTTAAGGACTTTAATATTGCTGGAGTCGTAAGCGCCTGAAGATTTTTCTGGCGTGTTGTCGTTGTTGTCTTCTTCCATCAGAGCTCTCTATTTCAGCGGTAGGCTGGGCAGCTCTTTAGTATACCACGTTTTCGATTTTGCCTCGTTCCACGTGGAACGTTTTGTTTACACTTTGTACGGTTTTAGAAATATCCTCTACGCCTGTTAGAAACACCTGAACAGAACAGGTTTCCAGGTAAGCAAATACAAACTCGCGTGCTTTTTCATCAAGCTCAGAAGGGAGATCATCGAACAGTAATATCGGTGCCTGCTGATGATGATCAGTGTACAAATCTACCTGTACTAACTTAAGCAACACAGCCAGTAATTTTTGCTGACCACGTGAATGCACATATCTAGCTTCGTCACTTCCCACTTTTAATTTGATGTCAGCTCGATGTGGCCCGGTCGATGTCGTGCCTAGTCGGCGGCAGTTGTCCAGGGATCTTTCCAACGTGTCGATCAATGAAATACCTTCAGCCCAGCCCTGGCGATAATGAAGCTGTGGAAGAATTGCATTGTTATCCATCTGTTCGGCAAATTTGCCAAGACGGTGCTGTACTTGCTCACAGACTAATCTTCGGCACAGAGCAATGGCTTCGCCTGATTCTGAAAGCTCAGTGTTCCACAAAGACACCATTTTATCCGGGGCGTTTGCGCGCAGCGCCGCATTCCTTTGCGACAATGCTGTTTTGTACCGTTTCGATAAATGTACAAAAGTGTGCTCCACGTGAAACAGTATCCAATCGAGGAAGTTTCTCCGCTCGCCAGGACCCCCTTCAACCAGTTCGTGATTCTTCGCTGATATCGCGACACTAGGAACAGCAATAGCTAGAGCAGACAAACGATTGATATTCTGACCATCAATACGGGCGGTTGTCGAATCTTTCCCACGACTAATCCCGACAGAAGTACTCGATTGCCGTAAACGATCCGAAACAGATCCGCTCACCGTAAGCTCTGAATTATCGTTAGAAATTATTGTCGTGATTTTGCCGGAGCGAAAGCTACGGCCTACAGACAGAAGTGACACAGCCTCAAGCAAACTGGTTTTGCCAGCGCCATTATCTCCGTAAAAATAATTGATACCTTCACCAGGCTCAATATGTACAGAAGATAAATTGCGAACTCCGAGCACATCTAGACGAGTCAGATGCATAGAGCGAATACATTCGCGATGAATAGTTGCATGGGTAGGGCGCTTAAATCAGATGGCATCTCAATTACCCTTATACCCAGGCCGCTTTTTATAGCCGCATTGGCATAACAACATACGTGCTTTGCTTATCATCACTGGGATGGATCACCATGCTACTGGTGTTATCACTGACATTCAATTCAGCTGTTTCAGAATCAATTGCGTTTAAAACATCGAGAAGATAAACCACATTAAACCCTATTTCTATAGGCTCACCGTCGTAATCTATTTGCAATTCATCTTCCGCTTCTTCATGTTTGGGATTGTTTGTTTGAATTCCCAATTGATCTTTGGCTAAGGTTAGCCGAACGCCTTTGTACGTTTCATTAGCCAAAATCGCGCTTCGACGTAAAGCCTGTTTCAGAAGATCCCTATCGACAATGGCAATGTTAGTACTTGCCAATGGAATGACCTTTTCATAGTCGGGAAATTTCCCATCGATAAGCTTAGTGGTCAGCTGAAGTGCACCTAATTTCACCTGAAGATGATTGCTGGTCAGATTCAACGTGATATCTGTATCTGTGTCGTCCATTAATCGTGACAATTCGCTTATTGCTTTACGAGGAATAATGGCTGATATCGCCTCAGTGGTATTGATATCTATTGCTGTTCTATGTAATGCCAGTCGATGGCCGTCAGTGCTTACACAACACAGTTCATTTTCACCGATCTGCAATAACAGACCATTCAGGTAATAACGAACATCTTGTTGAGCCATTGCGAACGAGGTGCGCTTAATGGCCAGATCCAAATGCTTTTGAGGAAGTGAAACAGCCGTTGCATCCGTTAGTTCATCCACTAACGGAAATTCATCGACTGGCAGAGTAGCCAGAGTAAAGCGGCTTTTGCCTGTTTTTACTTTGGCTTTTTCTGTATCGACTTCGAAATCGAGTCGTGCGTTGTCATCAAGTGATCGACAGATATCAAAAAGCTTGCGTGCAGGAATAGTTGATCGTCCCGGTTCGGTGACAATCAGAGGAATCCTGGTTTTAAGTTCCACCTCATTGTCAGTACCCGTGATTTCCAGACTATCTTCAGTTGCTACAAACAAAAGATTGTTCATCACTTCATGGGTTTGTTTTCGTTCTACAACACCTACAACCTGCTGTAGTGGAGTGAACAATTCGAGTTTGGAAATTGCGAATTTCATGGCGTATATAAGTATTGTTTTTGTTTACTGGGTTACCTTGCTCTAACTACTAAGCAGGATAATTCTGTATATAACTAATTTTTCTTTATATTAATCAATTGCTTACAACATAAAATTTGTATGTGGATGCCATTCATTAAGCTGTGGATAACTTGGGTTCAAATATTCTCGAAAAAGTTGTTAGGTTTTTATTCCTGACTTTTTCACAACTTATCTACAAGGGGTGACCTTACCAGACATACACAACATACAGTACCTGTAGCATTTATTGAGTCAATGTTCTTGTCAGTTGCTTGATGTCTTCTTCCATTCTCCCATCAGATAGTGAAAGCTCGGTGATCTTGCGAAAGGCATGCAAAACGGTGGTGTGGTCACGACCGCCAAATGCTTCTCCTATCTCAGGCAGGCTGTGTCTGGTGAGCTTCTTGGATAAAAACATCGCCACTTGCCTAGGTCTCGCGATAGATCGATTGCGCTTCTTAGATAAGAGCTCAGAGTTTCGTACCTGATAGTAATCACAGACTGTTTTCTGAATATTTTGCACAGTAACCAGGCGTTCCTGTACTGCTAACATGTCTTTCAGAGCGTCTTTCACAAACTCAATGGTGATTGGTTTGCCGGTAAACTGGGAGTTTGCTGCTACACGCCGCAGTGCACCTTCAAGTTCACGAACATTAGAGACGATTCGCTGCGCAATAAAAAAGCTGACTTCTTCGCTTAACGGATAGCCGAACTGTTCTGCCTTTGCGTTTAGAATGGCTACTCTGGTTTCCAGCTCTGGCGGTTCAATAGCCACCGTTAAACCCCAGCCAAAACGTGATTTAAGCCTTTCCTCTACGCCATCTATTTCTTTCGGGTAGCGATCACTGGTCAAAATAATTTGCTGACCATCCTCAAGCAGTGCGTTAAAGGTATGAAAAAATTCTTCCTGTGTTTGCACCTTGTTTGCGAAAAACTGGATGTCATCAATGAGCAGAGCATCAAGGCTCCTATAGTGCTTCTTAAATTGATCCTGAGTACCGTTTTGCAGAGATTTCACCATTTCACGCACGAATTTCTCAGAGTGTAAGTACTGAACTTTTCGTGCGCCGCGGCTCACCATGTGATTGCCAACCGCTTGCATTAGATGAGTTTTGCCTAATCCGACGCCACCATAAATAAACAATGGGTTGTATGAGCCGCCCGGGTTTTCTCCAATCTGCAATGCTGCCGCACGCCCGAACTGGTTGGATTTACCCTCTATATAGGTATCGAAGTTGAAAGTAGGGTTCAGCGCGGTTTTAAATTCTTGAAGCGGGGCGTTTTGTGCCGATGAACGCCGTGAGGGGTTGTGACTGCCATCAAAACCGTTGGAATTGAGATCAGTGGATTTAGCAACTGCTTTTGCCGGTGCCTGTAGTTCATCGGTACCGACCCGAAGCAATACATTAAATCCTTTTTTATCAGCCAGGCTTGTGACGATTTCTCTGATTCTTTCCGCATAGCTGGTCTCAACCTTTTCTCGTACATATTCGTTTGGTGCAAGTAGCTTGATGCCTTCTTCGGTTTCCATGGCTTGTAAGCACAGAACCCATGTGGTCATTTCTTGTACAGACAGTTCGTTTGACAAATGCGAGAGACAGCGATTCCAGACCGACAACGAGCGACACTCCCCGGTTGAGGCCAATACTGGCCAAAAAGGTAAATAATATTCAGTTTTTACTGGCGGAAAATAATGGCGGTCGGTGTGACGAACGAGTATTTTGTTGTTGTACCTCGCTGCGCTTATCAATTGATAACCTAGCTCGGCGACAGGTTTGCAGTGCGTGTTGCTAAACCAGCGCTTCACATCGACGAAAATTAGTCTATTACTGTTTGAGAAAGTTATCCACAGTTGATTTCGAGTTAGTCGCCACGTGTAATTATTGACGACAGCCCATTTTGTAGCGATAATCAGAGAGCTAACCCGAAACAAAGTGCTTGCGCCACTGCGGCGCTTGTAAATCCCGGTATCTAATAATGAAACAGACCTTCCAGCCTAGCAACTTGCGTCGCAAGCGAACTCACGGTTTCAGAGCTCGTATGGCCACTCGTGGTGGACGCGCAGTTATCCGTGCAAGAAGAGCCAAAGGTCGTCGCAGACTTTCTGCGTAAATCCAGACCTCAGCCCTGGTGGTGTAAAGCCAGGCACGTCACGGTAAAGTATTTGTCCGATCGAACTTGCGTTGCAGGCTCGAATGAAATGTAGCGTGTCTTGCGCTACGGACCGGTATTGCCAGAAAATACTGAGCGTGACTCGCGGGGTTCACATCAACGGTCTGATAAAATCACTGTGCCGCACACTCCTGACTCAAGTTTTCCCAGAGAATCCAGGCTGACTGCCGCTTCCCAATACCGCAAGGTATTCGAAAAAAACCATCGTACAGCCGATAAGCACTGGACCATCCTCTACCGTGCCAACGATGATGGTGCCGCAAGACTCGGCATGGCGGTGGCAAAAAAAAATGCAAAAAGAGCGGTCGACAGGAACCGACTCAAGCGTTTAGCCAGAGAATCATTCAGGCAACACAAGAAATCACTCGCAGGTTTTGATATCGTACTGATGATACGCCACGCCAGCGTGTCAGCTGGTAATGAAGAGCTGTACAAAGGCTTAGAGGCGCATTGGTCACGGATTGCGAAGAATGCGTAAATCGCTTTGTTTTATAATCAGTGGTTACCAACGCTTTATAAGTCCGTGTTTGCCACCACACTGCAGATACACACCGAGCTGTTCACAGTACACTATGGAAGCAATTCAACTATACGGACCCTTCAAAGGCAGTTGGCTGGGTTTAAAGCGTATTGGGCGTTGTAATCCACTTGGATCACATGGATATGATCCGGTACCAGATGTAGCGTCAGACAGAGCAGAACAGTAAAGATCTATGTTTCGTGAAATCAAGCCAGTTGGCATCGAATCAGATATCGTCGATTCAGCCAACTTCAAACCAGAAAGAAGAATAATGACCAGTACCCCGGGGCAGTACCAGCATGGATAATCAGCGCGTTTTGCTTTGGGCAGCTCTGGGATTTTTATTGCTCCAGGTGTGGACATCGTGGCAACAGGACTACGGTCCCAAGCCACAGGTGGCGGTAAACCAACCCGGCGCGGTGCAATCATCGGTTGGCATTGATCAAACAGAAAATGCCACCACTGGTGTGACCCCGTCAAATGATTTGCCGACACCGGTTGCCGGTGCACAAACAGCTGTTGCCGCAGGCTCTGTGGCTGAAGATTCAGGCCCTGCCGGTGAGCAGATCACTGTAACCACAGACACTATAAAAGTGACTATCGGTAGCAAGGGTGGAGACATCAATTCAGTCAGGCTGCTGCAATACCCGACTTCTCTGGAAACGCCTGATGATCCTTTTGTGTTGATGAACAACACCGAAGAAGATTATTTTGTCGCCCAATCGGGATTGCAATCGACCGCAGGTGAAGCGCCAAACCATCACGCTCTGTTTAGCGTTGATAAAACCGAATTTACACTGGCTGAAGGGGAACAAGAAATGCGCGTTCCGTTGAGCTGGAAGTCAGCAGACGGAGTCACGGTCACTAAAACCTATATTTTTAAGCGTGACCGTTACCTGATCGATCTTGAGTATGAGATCCAAAATGCGTCCGGTGCGTCTATGAGTTTCAATCAGTACCGGCAGTTGCGCCGTAAGCCAGTCACAGACGATGAGACGCAGAGCTTTATCTATACCTTCATTGGTGGTGTGGTCAGCACAGACCTTGACCCATATGAAAAGATCAAGTTTGAAGATTTTGACGATGTTACTAATCAGTCAAAAACCACCGGTGGCTGGGCGGCGATCATTGAACATTACTTCCTGGGTGCCTGGATCCCGCAGCAAGATGAAATAAACACTATTTACACCAAGTCATTGAGTTCGCCACAGCGCTATATTATTGGTCTGCAGTCCGAAGCGACTGTTGTCCCTGATGGCGGCTCGGGCATCATGCAAAGCAGCTTTTTTGTCGGCCCGAAAATTCAGGAACGCATGGCGGCCGTTGCGCCAAACCTGGATCTCACTGTTGATTACGGGTTTTTGTCTGTTATTGCCAAGCCGATCTTCTGGCTGCTGCAGAAGATCCACTCCATTGTCGGCAACTGGGGTTGGGCCATCGTCGGCGTGACCATGTGCATTAAGCTGATTTTCTACAAACTGTCTGAAGCGAGTTATCGCTCGATGGCTCGTATGCGCAAGCTGCAACCTCAATTGGCCTCGCTGAAAGAGCGTCATGGTGATGATCGCGCCAAAATGGGTCAGGCGACGATGGATTTGTATAAGAAAGAGAAGGTCAATCCACTGGGTGGGTGTTTGCCTATTCTTGTGCAAATTCCTGTTTTTATCTCACTCTACTGGGTGCTGTTGGAAAGTGTGGAACTGCGCCAGGCACCCTGGATACTATGGATCAAGGATTTGTCATTAATGGATAAGTTTTATGTGCTGCCGCTGATAATGGGCATCACCATGTTTATCCAACAGCGCCTTAACCCGGCACCGGTTGATCCAATTCAAGCCAAGGTGTTTATGGCCATGCCGTTTGTGTTTACTGTGTTCTTTGCTTTCTTCCCCGCCGGGCTGGTGCTCTATTGGGTAGTGAACAACACCTTATCTATTGCACAGCAGTACTATATTACCCGCCACGTGTTGGCAGAAAAGTAGTCGCGTGTTGTGTCATCTGACACGATAGCAGCAATTGCTACGGCATCCGGCAAGGGTGCCATTGGCATTGTTAAGATCAGCGGCTCTAAATCACACGACATCGCAAAGCTGATCACAGGTCAAAACCTATCACCCAGACTGGCGTGCTACACCCCATTTTATAATGCCGATGGTCTTACGATTGATCACGGCATAGCACTGTTTTTCAAAGGCCCTGATTCGTATACAGGGGAAGATGTGCTTGAGCTACAGTCGCATGGCAATCATGTGCTGCTTGATCAATTGCTTGAAGTAGCGACCCATGCAGGGGTACGGTCAGCACGGCCAGGGGAATTCACCGAGCGCGCTTTTCTAAACGATAAAATGGATCTTACGCAGGCAGAAGCGGTCAGCGATTTGATTCAGGCCAGCACTGCAGATGCCGCCAGTGCTGCGGTAAGATCGCTCCAGGGTGAGTTTTCGAAACAGGTATCTGACATACTCGAACAACTTCTAAATTGCCGTGTCTATGTTGAATCTGCCCTCGACTTTGCAGAGGAGGAGATCGATTTCTTAAAAGACAGTGATCTGGCAGATCGCTTTGCACGTCTGGATAGCAGCGTCACTCAATTACTTGCCAGAAGTCAGGAAGGCATATTGCTCAGAGACGGCATCAGTATTGTTATTGCTGGTTTGCCCAATGTGGGTAAGTCGAGTTTATTAAATCGATTGACTGGCGAGGACACGGCGATTGTCACTGACATTGCTGGTACCACACGCGATGTATTAAAAGAAGAAATCAATATTGATGGGTTGCCGATCCACATCATTGATACAGCCGGTTTGCGAAAAAGTGATGACCCGATAGAACAGGAAGGTATGCGCCGCGCACGAGCGCAAATTGATCAGGCAGATAGAATCCTCTTTATTGTTCAGGCGGGGGAATATCAACACGATCACTACACAGCGGAAGATGAGTCACTGCTGAATGAGTTACCCAGCCATATTCCAGTCAGCATTGTGATCAATAAAGCTGACTTGATGCATGACACCGCGAAAGAATCTACGTACCAAGATTCAATTCTGGTCTCTGCCAGAACGGGTCAGGGAATAGAACACCTGAAGGATCATTTAAAACAATGCGCTGGATTTGAAAAAACACCCGAGGGCGCGTTAATGGCGCGTCGTCGGCATATCACTGCATTGAATAACCTTCAGCTTCACATCCAAATGGCACATCAAAGTCTGGTTAATCAAAGTGCAGGGGAAATTGCTGCTGAGGAATTGCGATTGGCTCAGGACCAGATTAATTTGATTACCGGAGAATTTACCAGTGATGATTTATTGGGTGAGATCTTTTCCCGGTTTTGTATTGGAAAATAATCTCAGGGTTAGGGAAAACCTATCGCTTACCGTAGTTGCCATTTATACGGTATCAGCAGCTTTTTGAATACACTGGTAAATGTAGCGATATAAGTATTTAAGTACAGTGGAGATCATACCTCCTGGGCCTGATTGTTCTTAAACTCGTTGGGCTGTGAATATAGCTGGTGTTTTTAAAAGAATACTGTCGCGATAAAATCAGGCCTGTTGTATTGCGGTGACCAGGGCATGAGAGCCGGGTCATCCCGGAGGAAAATCATCGAAAATATAAATGAACAAACCGAACTGCCACCCATTTTCGTTGTTGGGTGCCCGCGATCCGGAACCACAATGATGGCCGAGTTGCTGGCAGATACGGCGTGGGGCGCGCCGTTTGAAACACACTTCATTATCAAGCATATGAGAAAGCTTTCCGGCGCTTTGGATTTGTCTTCTCGCGAAAAATTTATACAGGTAGTAAAGGCCATTCTGCGTGAGCGCACAATGTTGCAAATTAACATAGATATTGATCTGAATGCTTTTTATGAAAGCCTTGATCAACACGATTATGCTCACGTAGTGGATCAACTTATTAGAAGAAAAAGGGCAGAGCAGGGTTTTAAATCGTGGGGTGACAAAACACCGCTGTACGTGAAACATCTGCAAGAACTTCATCAATTGTTTCCAAAAGCGAAGTTTATTCTGATGGTGAGGGACGGTCGCGATGTCGCGCTCTCTCTGCTGGAGAAAGAATGGGGGCCGGTCAATATATTTTCCTGCGCTGAGCTTTGGAAGGAGTGTTACAAAAATACAGAGATAGTTGAAGCGCTTGAAAATAAACAACTACTGCTTACTGTCTGCTACGAAGATGTTCTAAAATCGCCCGAGGCATCGATGGAAAGGGTATTCAATTTTATAGGTGCGTCTGTAGATCAACATAAAATATCGCTCGTCGCTAATCATGTGCGCAGAAGTAACTTTAACAAGTGGCGCACTGCAATGACCTCAAAGCAAATAACCACTTTTGAAAGTGTGGCAGCGACATCATTGATACGCCTTGGTTACGACGCGTCTCACGAAGAAGGCAGTCTTCCACCATTGATGGAAAAACTCTTTCGCATCGACTCTGCTTTCAAAGGATGCTGGCAATTGTTCAAGCTTAATGTGATAGACGAAATATTAATTCGCCTTGGCAAGAAAGAACCCTTCGGCGACCCGAACTGATCATGTGATCGCAACGTTGCGATTGGGTACACCCGTAAACTATTTCAGTGGCGAACTAACCGGAAGTATCGGATCAATTGAATCGATGTTCGACTCTTTAAAGTTGGTTCGGAAAGTCGCGACCGTGTCGTGCAGATTACTCATGGTACACAGTAAAATTACGGGTGATCCGTTGTGAAGAAATGCAAATAATCTGTTTAATATCAGTAACCTATTCGTAAATATCTGCAACTAAAATGTGAGCATAGCCATAAATGAACTACCATGAGTGTGGCTGAAACAGTTCTATCTAGTACTGTATGCTCATCTAGATTAAGGAGATTATTATGGATCCGGTTGGACTTATTATTTGGTTGGTTTTAGGTGCCGTCGCTGGTTGGTTGGCAGGTATGATCATGAAAACAGGTAGCGGGAGCGTTGTGACCAACATCATAGTCGGGATTATCGGCGCTTTTCTGGGCGGCTGGCTTGCCAGTATGCTCGGTTTTGCATCAGCTACAGGCGGCTTTTCGATCGCTTCAATAGTGACGGCGGTTATCGGTGCCTGTGTGTTGTTATTTGTTCTTGGTTTGATCCAGAAAGGCAGAACCTAAAACCGCGTCGTTTTTGTACCGAAGTATATAAGCAAGAAGTTATAGTTGCGATTAGTTGTAATGTAGTAGGAGGGGCGCTATCGGCGCCCCTTTTTTATTGTTGAATTCGCTGCACTGAAGGCTGAGAAACGCAGTCGACTCAAACACAGTATGCTACTCACTCTCGGGGTTTCCGAGAGTACACGGTATCGATCACTCACGTCGTTGTTCACAAAAGTCCAAAAGTGCCGCACGAGTATTTCAACGGTAAGAAGGCGGGACAGAGACGCACATAGCTGGTTTCTTCAAACTCACAGTGGCTAGCGCAACGCTATGGTTCAATTTCAAGCTGCTCCGGCACTTAATCTTTTAAGCGCCAGTATTACCGGAGCCAGCTAACTGGGTTCTTGCTGAGCGTAATTATGCAAATGCGAGGGCAGAAATAAGGCTAACTTCAAGTTGTGTGGTGAGTTGGGTGTATCATACAAGCAGGCGACTACTTCCCTGTGCCGGCATCACGTGTTCCCCGTTACATAAAATGGGGGTCAGCGAGCCATGCAGGAAGATGGCCGGCGAAATTATCTGCTTGATTGTCTTTACTGGTGATCGATGCACGTTGTCGTACGCGACTTGTAACTATAATTGCTGAGTTAGAAATCAGTATTTCTATGCCACAGCAAAAATGCAATGTAATAGATTTTCGGCTTACTCATGAATAATCAATTTAACTACGATGTCATCGTTGTCGGCGGTGGCCATGCAGGCACCGAGGCGGCATTGGCAGCCAGTCGCGCTGGTGCACGAACTCTTTTGCTTACCCACAACATAGAAACCATTGGTCAGATGAGCTGCAATCCTGCTATTGGCGGGATTGGCAAAGGTCATCTGGTGAAAGAAATTGATGCGCTCGGCGGAGTGATGGCACAAGCGGCCGATCATGCCGGTATCCACATTCGAACTTTGAACGCGCGTAAAGGGCCAGCGGTGCAAGCCACGCGAGCCCAGTCTGACCGTGCGTTGTATAAAGCGTTCATCAGGCGCGTGGTAGAGAATCAGCCCGATCTGCATATTTTTCAGCAATCGGTAGACGATTTGATTGTTAATTCTGATCGTTGTGAGGGTGTGGTCACTCAAACAGGTTTGCGTTTTACAGCGCAACGCGTGGTGCTTACAGTCGGGACTTTTCTCGGTGGCAAAATTCATATTGGCGATGTCCAGGAAGCCGGAGGCAGAGCCGGGGATATGCCTTCTAATGCCTTGGCCCTGCGTTTGCGTGATCTGCCCTTTAGAGTGGCGCGGCTAAAAACCGGAACACCACCAAGAATTGATGGCCGCTCGATTGATTACTCTCAGCTTGAAGCACAGCCAGGTGACACACCACGGCCGGTGTTTTCGTATCTTGGATGTGAAGAGGATCACCCTGAACAAGTGCATTGTCATATCACTCATACCAATGAAGCGACGCATGAAATAATTCGTTCTAATCTTGAACGTTCGGCGATGTATTCAGGGAATATTGAAGGTGTAGGGCCACGCTACTGCCCGTCTATAGAAGACAAGGTAGTGCGATTTGCAGATAAATCGTCGCACCAGATCTTTATAGAACCTGAAGGCTTAAATACCCACGAGGTCTACCCGAATGGAATATCTACCAGTTTGCCTTTTGAAGTGCAGCTTGATTATGTGCATAGCATAAAGGGTTTTGAGAGCGCTCACATCACGCGTGCAGGTTATGCAATTGAGTATGATTTTTTTGATCCGCGCGATTTGCATGACTCTCTTGAAACCAAATTCATTCAGGGTTTGTATTTTGCCGGCCAGATTAACGGCACCACTGGTTACGAAGAAGCCGCAGCTCAGGGGTTGATAGCAGGTGTTAATGCTGCGCGCGCGGTGGCAGGGCAGGATGCCTGGTGTCCACGCCGCGATGAAGCCTATATTGGTGTCATGGTGGATGATCTCATTACACGGGGTACCCTTGAACCTTATCGTATGTTCACCAGCCGGGCTGAATACCGTTTGCTGTTGCGTGAAGACAATGCCGATCTCAGACTCACCGAAAAGGGTCGTGAGCTTGGTTTGGTCAATGATGACCGTTGGCAGCGGTTCAATACCAAGCGCGATGCGGTAGAGCAAAGTCGCGATGCGATCGGTCAATGGTTTGTGCATGCTAGCTCGGATGATGCGCGCCAGATTGAAACAGCGTTCGATGTGAAAGTGCAAAAAGATCAGCCGGCTCTGGATTTGTTGCGCCGGCCGGAAGTGAATTGCGGTGGCTTGCAAAAACTGTTTCCCGATCGCTTTCCAGTCAGTGATCCTGTTGTGCTGCAACAGCTGGAAACCCAAATTCGCTACCAGGGTTATATTGATCGCCAACAGGATGAGATCAATAAACAGTCGCGCTTTGCCCAAACCCTGCTGCCTGCATCATTTGACTATAACGAAGTGTCCGGCCTGTCGTCGGAGGTGCAGCAAAAGCTTTCTGAACAGCGACCGGATACGGTTGGCCAGGCCTCGCGTATCCCCGGGGTTACTCCGGCGGCCATCTCTTTGTTGCTGGTGAGTTTGAAAAAGCAGCACTTGCTTGAGCGTGTCGGAAAAATTGCCTGATTCGAGCGCCTACGGTGCGACCACTCCCCGCCTGGCGCTGCGAGACGGGTTAGAGCGCATGCAAATTCAGCTTAGCGATCAGCAAATTGTGTCGTTGCTGGGTTATGTTCAGCTGCTGGTTAAATGGAACAAGGTAGTGAACTTGACCGCGGTGCGTGACCCGCTGCAAATGATTCACCGGCACTTGCTCGATTCTTTGTCTATTCTCGAATATATTGATGCGGAGACGCTGATTGATGTCGGGGCTGGTGCCGGCTTGCCCGGCATTCCACTGGCGATCGCAAACCCTCACGTGAATGTAACCCTGATTGACAGCGTGGCTAAAAAAACCCGTTTCATGCAGCAAGTCGCCGCGGAATTACGGCTCGCTAATATTACGGCGTTGCATCAGAGAGTAGAGCAGGTCAACTTGCAAAGTGATCTGGTGGTGGCACGTGCGTTTGCCTCTATCGACAAGCTGGCATTGCTAACCGGTCATCTATTACCGACGGGCGGTAAACTGCTAGCGATGGTCGGACAACTGCCATCTACTGAACAGATTGAGAAAATTGACGGCTTTTCGTTCGTAAAAGCGGCCAAATTAACGATTCCCGATGAAACCGCCGAGCGCAACATAGTAATATTAGAGCGCGACCTTACCTGAGGCGTCTTAATTTAGAGTTCTTGCTCTATTAGTTCTTGCTTTATTTAAGTGTCAGGTAATGTGGATCGCAGAACTCGGGAGCTCCATGGCCAAGATCATTGCAATTGCGAACCAGAAGGGCGGTGTGGGGAAAACCACCACAGCGATCAATCTGTGTGCGGCGTTGGGCGAGACTCAACGACGGGTGCTGCTTATCGATCTCGATCCGCAGGGTAACGCCACCACTGGTGCGGGTGTGGACAAAAATGCTCACGATCTAACCACCTGTGATGTGCTGCTTTCGACGTGTCAGACAAAAGAGGCCATTGTCAGCCCGGAGCACGTCAAGTTTGATGTGATGCCGAGCAACGCTGACCTGACGGCTGCTGAAGTACATCTGATGAGCACGGAGGGGCGCGAGCGTCGATTGGCCGAGGCTCTTACGCAGGTGCAGGAAGATTATGACTATATTTATATTGATTGTCCGCCGGCACTGAATGTACTTACGCTAAATGCGTTTGTCGCAGCCAATGGGGTTTTGATCCCAATGCAGTGCGAGTACTACGCGCTTGAGGGGCTCTCTTCATTGCTGCAAACAATTAAACAAGTCCAGGGCTCAGTGAATCCACAACTGGCTATCGAAGGTATCTTGCGAACCATGTTTGACGGCCGAAATAAGCTTGGGCATGAAGTGTCTAATCAATTAATAGAACATTTTGAATCGCGTGTTTACCGCACGATTATTCCGAGAAATATCAGGCTTGCTGAAGCGCCGAGCTTTGGCCAGCCGATTGTCTATTACGATAAATCATCTCGTGGGTCGATTGCTTATCTGGCGCTGGCAGGTGAGATTATTCGTCGTGAAATGGCTACCGCCTCGGCCCGGAACGCAGCCCAGACTGCATCCCGGGACGAGGCCTCGCAGAGCGTGGAAGCATCCACTGATGATAACAAGAACAGCGCAGAGTCAGTGCCATCGGATACTGCCGGGCGCGGTGACAAACCGGTAGAGTCATCTTCGCAAGAAGCGCCAACAGTGTCGTAGTTATTTTGAATTTTGTATTACGGTTAAGCGCAGGGTAGAAAGAACAAGTGTCGACAGCAAAAAAAAGCGGTTTAGGTCGAGGTCTTGGAGCATTGCTTCAGGGCATAGATATCGCTGCGCCGGTAAGTCCGGCTGATGATGAGGCTAAGACTGCGAGGGATGTGGCTAAACCTGCCGCTCCGGCAGTTCGCAGAGCAACCGAACCCGCCGATTCGGCCATAGCCGAAGGCACAGCCACTGGCGAGGGGTCGGTGAGAGATATTCCGGTTGAAGCAATCACCCGGGGTATTTATCAGCCACGCGTCCACTTTGATCCCGAAGCACTGCAGGAATTGGCTGACTCAATTACCGCGCAAGGATTAATACAACCGATACTTCTGCGTCGTCGTGGCGGTGGTTTTGAGTTGATTGCAGGGGAGCGACGCTGGCGTGCGGCGCAACTTGCCGGCCTGAAAACTATTCCGGCAATTGTTCGTGAAATGGATGACACCGCAGTGGCGGCCGTGACCCTGATCGAAAACATTCAGCGCGAGGATCTGAACCCTCTGGAAGAGGCGCGCGCGCTTTATCGATTAAAAAACGAATTCAGCATGACTGATCTCTCTGTTGCCGAGGCCGTGGGTCGCTCGCGAGCCGCCGTATCAAATCTGATCCGACTGCTGGATCTTGATGAGCGGGTCTCTGACATGCTTGCCACTGGCAAGATAGAAATGGGTCACGCACGGGCACTGTTGACACTGGCGGCCGATGAGCAGCATACGATCGCCATGAAAGTGTATGCAGAAGGATTAAGTGTTCGAGCAACTGAGGCATTGGCTCGGGGTGGAGCTGCGCCGAAAAAGCAAAAAAGTGGCAAGGCCACCAGGAAGCCACAGGATGGACACATTAAGGCGCTCGAGTTGCAGCTATCAGAGAAGCTTGGTGCTGGTGTGTCGATCGAACATTCAAGCGGTGGCAAAGGCAGCATTACCATTAGTTATAGTTCGCTAGACGAGCTGGATGGCATCTTGTCTCACATCAACTAGGATCACTTCAACAGGCACCAAATTGCTAGCTTGTCGGGCGCAGCCAAATAAGTGAGGCTTAAGTGTTAAGTCTAACCATACCGTGCAGAGAATATTTTTCTGATCCTTGACCCTTGGATACTTCCGCCCGTATACTTCGCCGCGTCAAACAGTCTTGTTTTTGCGCTCGACGGAACGCCATTTGTAGCCTATAAATAATTGGATATGCGCTCCATGGCTGTGCGATCACCACATATTTTTATCGTTCGACGACTTCTGCTAACGCAGTTGGCTATATCGATATTTTTTCCTCTCGCGTTTCTACCGTTTGGAATGAACGCTGCATGGTCCGCATTAGCTGGCGGGTTTGCGAGTTTTATCCCGAATGCCTATTTCGCTTACAGGACTTTTCAGTACAGCGGCGCCAGGGCGGTGAACGCAATTGCGCGGTCGATGTTTGCAGGAGAGATTGGCAAGTTAGCTTTGATGGCACTGATTTTTATAGTGCTTTTTAAATATCAGAAAACGCTGAATCACGGAGCATTGTTCAGCGGTTTCATAGTGGTTCAATTGTCAGTTTGGTTAACCCCGCTGCTGTCGAACCGAAAACCAAATTCTAGCATTTGAAATTAGCGGCATATGGCAAGTGAATCTAATGGTGGACTAATTGACGCCACCGGCTACATAAAGCATCACCTGCAGAACCTGACTTGGGGTCAGCATCCGGACGGGCATTGGGGCATTGCCCACAGCGCCGCGGAAGCTACCGAAATGGGGTTTTGGTCTATCAATCTGGACTCAATGTTCTGGTCGATATTGTTGGGTAGTCTTTTTTGTTTATTCTTCTGGTTGGCTGCGCGCAAAGCAACTACCGGTGTTCCCGGTCGCATACAAAATTTTGCCGAAACCATGGTTGAGGGTGTCGACAACATAGTGAAAGAGTCGTTTCACGGTAAGAGCGATCTGATAGGTCCATTGGCGTTAACGATTGCCGTGTGGGTCTTCCTGATGAACTTTATGGATCTGATCCCGATCGATTTTCTGCCTGAAACCGCCAAGCGGGTGTTCGGCATAGAATATATGAAGGTCGTGCCGTCCACTGACGTGAACGTCACAATGGGTATGTCGTTGTCGGTATTCGCTTTGATGATTTTCTACAGCTTCAAAATGAAGGGCGCAAAAGGCTTCGCGGCTGAACTCACCATGCATCCGTTCAGCGCTGACAACAAAGTCGTGCAAATCATTTTAATGCCGATCAATTTCTTTCTGGAAATTGTCAGCTTAATCTCCAAACCAATATCACTCGGCTTGCGGTTATTCGGTAACCTGTACGCTGGTGAATTGATTTTCATTCTGATTGCATTACTGCCCGCTTTTGCGCAGCCACTGCTCTCTGTGCCTTGGGCGATATTCCATATTCTGGTTATCGTGCTGCAGGCTTTCATATTCATGATGTTGACCATCGTTTATATGAACATGGCTTTCGAATCACACTAATTTCTTCCAACCAACACATTTTAAAATACAAGTCCAGGAGCTAAAATGGAAACTGTACTCAGCAACACCGCGATCTCTGCAGCCATACTTATCGGTCTAGCAGCACTCGGCACCGCAATTGGCTTTGCGCTACTTGGTGGAAAATTCCTTGAGGCTTCAGGCCGTCAGCCTGAGCTTGTCTCAATGCTACAAACAAAATTCTTTATCGCGGCGGGCCTGCTTGATGCGATTCCAATGATCGCAGTTGCGATGGGTCTTTACTTCATCTTCGTAAGCCCGTTCGCCGGCGCATTGGGTGGTTAAGCAATATCTTTAACCACAGATTGACCCGGAGATAAGCAAATGACAATTAACGCTACGTTACTGGGCCAGGCCATATCGTTTTTCTTTTTCGTTATGTTTTGCATGAAGTTCGTTTGGCCACCATTGATTGGTGCTCTGCGCGAACGACAGGCGACTATTGCGGAAGGTTTGGCAGCTGCTGAGCAAGGTGCTCAGGCGCAAGAAATTGCACAGGCAGAGGCAGACAAGATGGTGGCTGAAGCCAAAACACAGGCATCGGAAATCGTTTCGCAGGCACAGCGTCGGCACAACGAGATCGTCGATGAAGCCAAGCAGAATGCCGTTGTCGAAAGCGATCGCATTAAAGTGACTGCTCAGGCCGAGATGGACCAGGAAGTTGTGAGTGCGCGTGAAGCGTTGCGCAAGCAAGTGTCCGGTGTTGCCGTCGCCGGTGCAGAGAAAATTCTGCAGCGCGAAGTAGATGCCAAAGCACACAACGCCATTCTTGACGACCTGATTGCGAAGATCTAACCATGTCTGAAAACGTCACCGCAGCGCGGCCTTACGCTAAGGCCATATTTGAACTCGCTAAGAAAAGCGGCAACTACGGCGATTGGTCCGAACGACTGGTGTTTTTAAACGCCGTGGTGGTTGAACCAAACGTTGCAGCAGCGCTTGATAATCCTTCCAGCACGGCAAGTGACCGCGCTGCATTAGTAGAGAAAATTGCCGGTGATCGTTTAGATGCCGAGAGTGTCAACATGGTGCGCTTACTGGCAGAAAATAATCGCCTGCCATTGATGGGCGACATTGGTGAGATATACGAGACACTTCGCGCTGACGAAGAGGGCGTTCTCGAAGCCAGTGTGGTTTCCGCGATGGCGCTTGATGATACCTACAGAGCAAAGCTTGCCGAAGCTCTGCAGCGTAAGTTCAACAAGAAAATTAATATTGTCGAATCCGTAGATGTGTCCCTCATAGGTGGGGCCATCATTCGCGCCGGAGATGTCGTGATAGACGGGTCGATCAAAGGTCGCCTGGCTCAGCTCAACAGTAGCTTAAGCGCCTAGATAGCCTGCGCGCGTACAGAATTTATTTAGAGGACACCACATGCAACTCAACCCATCTGAAATCAGCGAGCTGATCAAAGAGCGCATCGGTAACTTCGAGGCGTCTGCTGAAGCACGCACCGAAGGCACTATCGTTAGTTTGAGCGATGGTATTGCGCGTATTCACGGTCTGAATGACGCGATGTCAGGCGAGATGATCGAATTCCCTGGCGACACTTATGGACTGGCTTTGAACCTTGAGCGCGACTCTGTCGGCGCCGTGGTTTTAGGTAGTTACGGTCACCTTAAAGAAGGCGACAAGGTTCGCTGTACCGGCAAAATTCTGGAAGTGCCCGTCGGGCCCCAGTTGCTTGGTCGTGTAGTGAATGCACTCGGACAACCAATTGATGAAAAAGGCCCGTTGAACACCACGGAGTCTGCTCCCATCGAGAAGATTGCCCCCGGTGTTTACTGGCGTCAATCAGTTGATCAGCCAGTACAGACTGGTTTGAAATCAATTGATGCGATGGTGCCGGTTGGACGTGGTCAGCGCGAGTTGATTATTGGTGACCGTCAGACAGGTAAAACAGCCGTTGCGATTGATGCCATCATCAATCAGAAAGACACAGGCGTTAAATGCATATATGTAGCGATCGGTCAGAAGCAGTCGACTATTGCGAACGTGGTATCGAAGCTCGAAGAGCACGGTGCAATGTCAAACACTATCGTGGTTGCAGCCGGTGCCGCTGAATCCGCTGCGATGAACTTTATCGCACCTTACTCCGGTTGCTCAATGGGCGAGTACTTCCGTGACAACGGTGAAGATGCACTGATTGTTTATGATGATCTCACCAAGCAGGCATGGAGCTACCGTCAGGTATCCCTTCTCCTGCGTCGCCCACCGGGTCGTGAAGCTTATCCTGGTGACGTATTTTATCTTCACTCCCGTTTGCTTGAGCGTGCTGCCAGAGTAAGTGCTGAGTACGTTGAAAAATATACCAACGGCCGTGTAAAAGGTAAGACAGGTTCACTGACTGCACTACCCATCATTGAAACTCAGGCGGGTGACGTATCAGCTTTCGTACCGACCAACGTAATTTCAATTACCGATGGCCAGATCTTCCTTGAGACAGATCTGTTTAACGCTGGTATCCGTCCGGCGATTAACGCCGGTCTTTCGGTATCACGAGTGGGTGGTGCTGCTCAGACCAAGATCATTAAAAAGCTTGGTGGTGGTATTCGACTGGCACTTGCGCAGTATCGTGAACTGGCAGCTTTCGCACAGTTCGCCTCTGATCTCGACGAAGTGACCCGTAAGCAATTGGAACGTGGCCAACGCGTGACAGAATTGATGAAGCAGAATCAGTATGCGCCACTGTCTGTAGGTGAAATGGCTGTGTCTTTATATGCGGCGAACGAAGGTTATCTCGATAACACTGATGTAAATCGCATCGTTGAATTCGAACAAGCTATGCATGACCATATTCGCGCAAAACACGGTGCCTTGCTCGATAAAATCAACGAGAAGGGTGACTACAACGATGAAATCGCCGGTGGATTGAAATCCGCTATAGATGATTTTGTCGCTAATGGCGCTTTTCAGGCTTAAGGCACGGGATAAGGCACAGGTAATAGCAGATGGCCAGCGCAAAAGAAATACGCACCAAGATCAAAAGCATTCAGAACACGCAGAAGATCACCAAGGCGATGGAAATGGTCGCCGCGAGTAAGATGCGCCGTGCAAAAGATCGCATGGAGGCTACACGCCCCTATGCTACAAAGATTCGTGAAGTGGTGGGCCATGTCGCCGCCGCTAACACCGAATATGTGCACCCGTATATGCGTCCACGCGATAACGTTAAGCGTGTGGGTTACATCGTGATGTCGACTGACCGTGGTCTATGTGGTGGCTTGAACACCAATACCTTTAAAGGCGCTGTTGCTTCAATGCAAGAGTGGTCCGAAAAGGGTGTTGAAGTTGAGGTCTGCACCATTGGTAAAAAGGCGGCCAGTTTTTTCAGCCGACTCGGCAGCGACATCGTTGCTGATGTTCAAGACCTGGGTGATCAGCCGAAGCTTGAGGATTTGATCGGTGCGGTAACTGTAATGCTGAATGGAATTGAAGAAGGCAAGCTCGACCGGTTGTTTCTGGCAGAAAACGAGTTCGTTAACTCAATGACGCAAACACCACGCCTGACACAGTTGATACCTACAGAGGCAGATGAAGATGATCGCCTGGGTGAAAACTGGGATTACTTATACGAGCCTTCTTCAGAAGAAGTGCTTGATCAGTTGATGCGCCGTTACATTGAATCTTTGATCTTTCAAGCGGCAGTTGAAAACGTTGCATGTGAAATGGCTGCTCGAATGGTTGCGATGAAGAGTGCTACGGACAACGCTGGCGACATCATCAACGACTTACAATTGGTTTATAACAAGGCGCGGCAAGCGGCAATTACTCAGGAAATATCCGAGATTGTCGGCGGTGCGGCAGCTGTTTAAAAAATTTATTTATCGGGGAACACTATGAGTTCTGGATCTATTGTCGAAGTTATTGGCGCTGTAATCGACGTTGAATTCCCACGGGAATCAGTGCCAAAAATCTATGACGCGCTCACAATTGAAGGCACGCAGACAACGCTCGAAGTACAAGGGCAACTGGGTGACGGTATTGTACGAACTATTGCGATGGGAGTCTCTGAAGGCTTACGTCGCGGGCTTCCAGTGGTGAACACTGGTAACCCGATTTCGGTACCAGTCGGTGAAGCCACACTCGGTCGAATCATGGATGTGCTGGGTAATCCTATTGATGAGCAAGGACCGATCGCTACTGAAGAGCGCTGGGGTATTCACCGTGAAGCGCCTTCGTATGCGGAACAAGCCGGTTCTACAGAGCTACTTGAAACCGGTATTAAGGTAATTGATTTGCTATGCCCGTTTGCGAAGGGCGGTAAGGTTGGACTATTTGGTGGTGCGGGTGTTGGTAAGACCGTAAACATGATGGAGTTGATCAGAAACATCGCCAGTGAGCACCAGGGCTATTCTGTATTTGCCGGTGTGGGTGAGCGCACTCGTGAAGGTAACGATTTCTACCATGAAATGAAAGAATCAAACGTACTTGATAAAGTATCGTTGGTTTATGGTCAGATGAATGAGCCTCCGGGCAACCGGTTGCGTGTTGCACTGACCGGACTCACCATGGCGGAGTACTTCCGTGACGAAGGACGTGATGTACTGATGTTTATCGATAACATCTATCGTTACACCCTCGCGGGAACTGAGGTATCTGCACTTCTTGGTCGTATGCCATCAGCGGTGGGCTATCAGCCAACACTGTCTGAAGAAATGGGTGTACTGCAGGAGCGAATCACATCAACCAAGACGGGTTCAATTACGTCGATTCAGGCGGTATACGTACCGGCGGATGATTTAACCGATCCATCGCCAGCGACCACTTTCTCGCATCTTGATGCAACAGTTGTACTGTCACGAAACATTGCAGAACTGGGTATCTACCCGGCGGTTGATCCGCTTGATTCTACTTCACGCCAGTTAGATCCATTGGTTGTAGGTGACGAGCACTACAACACAGCGCGTGATGTTCAGAACACGCTTCAACGTTATAAAGAACTCAAAGATATCATCGCAATTCTTGGGATGGATGAACTAGCTGAAGAAGATAAACTGGTAGTTGCCCGTGCTCGAAAGGTACAGCAGTACTTGTCACAGCCGTTCTTCGTTGCTGAAGTTTTCACCGGTTCCCCGGGTAAGTACGTTTCATTGAAAGACACTATTGCGGGCTTCCGTGGCATTGTCGACGGTGAATACGATCACTTGCCGGAGCAGGCTTTCTACATGGTCGGTAGTATCGACGAAGTGGTAGAGAAAGCTAAAGAAATGAATGAGTCTAAGTAACGGCTTAGACCGTTATAGAATGCGAAGCGATAACAGAGCGCGAACATGGCAAAAGTAATCCAAGTCGACATCGTCAGTGCTGAGGAAGAAATTTTCTCCGGCGAAGCAGAGATGCTCGTGGTGTCAGCCGAGATGGGTGAAGTCGGTATTGCGCCGGGACACGCGCCTTTTATCACCGGTATCAAGCCAGGTAATGTGGCAGTCCACATTGAGGGTGATACTCAGCACTTTTTTGTCTCCGGGGGCATGCTTGAAGTACAACCACATGTCATCACTGTATTGGCTGACACGGTTATTCGCGGTGGCGACCTCGACGAGGCAGAGGCTGAAGAGGCTCGCAAGCGCGCTGAAGAGCAGGTTAAAGAGAGTCAGGGCACACCTGATTACGCAGCAGCGGCGGCCAGCCTGGCTGAAGCGTCTGCCCGCTTGAGCGTACTGAAGAAAATGCGTAGCGTAAAATAACGAAGGCGAGTACCAGCAGCTTGGATTTGCCCATCTGTATTGCCATAGCGCGACCTTGTCGCGCTAGTACTTCCCGAAGCGAACTTCAGTTCGTATCAGACCGCCGATCTTCGGATCACTATCTTCACCGCTTAACCAGCTGATGCTTGGCCACACTTCAAAGTGAAACCACGGTCGAAATGCGTTGCGCCGATACCGCAGTCTTAACTGGTGGCCTTCATAATAACTTTCGGACTCATTAGCTGGAGAGGTGTTGTAGCCAGCCAGGGCTTCGAATGCCAATAACGATTCCCGGCTTAACTCCTTATATACTCCAATGGTTTGATCGACGCGTGCGCCCGCATGATTGCGTTGCCATTTGAAGCTTGTTGAGGTTCGGAAAACTGTAGATGACCCTTCACGGGTATAGCGCCAAAAATCGAAATTTAACCGGTTCCAGTACCCTGTTGAGTAATATTCGCGCAAATCATTATTAATTTTTGAGGACCAGCCGTTCTCACTTGTAGTTTCTGCCGAAGTGCGAAGTCTGGCGAAGGTTTGGAATTTCTGCTCGTGCCGACGAGCGCCGATATCTATATTCACGCTTGCACCTTCCCTCACCTTGCGTATGAAGCGCAGTGCCAAGGCGAGACTACGATCTTCATCTGTGCTTGAGAGTGATTGTGCGGAAGATGATCGCGAGTTGTCATCGATGTCTTCATCGTCAACATCCAGCAGTAAGCGAACCCGTCGCTGACTTCGCGGAAGTACCAGGCGCAGTTTAAGTTTGGCATTTGCCGAGATATCGCCATGAGACGGATCGGCAAAGTCGACTCTTAGCGTTGCACTCGTATCGTTCGCTTTATCAGTGTCGATTTCATCGGCGAAATAATTGTCGATTTGCGATGCGAACCCGTTGAGGAGCTTGCTCGCTCCTTTGTGTGCGCTGTCTATGGCGACTGTGGGTGATTCAACCACCACAGGGGTCTGATCACTCTCAGCCATCAAGTTTGAATTGGAGCACACTGCAACACCTATGACCAAAGCGGTGTAAATCACAGGATTGCACTTCATAGATGTTAAGTGTTTTTCTCGGATAACCATAAACCGATGGTATACGAGAACACCCATCGATTGCTGACCAGGCTTATTGGCAATTGTTACGTGGAGTAAATAGTGCGAGTAACTTTACTAACGTCATTAATGAGATTCCCGGGCCAGGGGCTACACCGGTTGAGCACGTAAACTCACGACGATCTGAGTGATCACACAATGTGCCTTTCACAATTGGAATCAACCACTTGGTTACTCGAGTGCTAGACTGAGTGACTAAAAAGGCTGTACTTATCGGATAGATTTGAGATGTTGGAGCACCACTGTAAAGCTCGCTTTTTCGTTCATAACAGGCTGTATGCTGGTTAAGAATCCAGCAAACGAGCATGTATTGTAAGCAGAGAAAGTGTCCGACAGATAGAAAGCACTACAGGTTGGTCAATTAATTGCCGCTACCCGTAGAATGTTAATTGTTGCGATGCAAAGCATACAGGACTATCACAATGCCTTTAAAAGTTGTCATCCTCGCTGCCGGTAAAGGTACGCGTATGAAATCAAGCATACCGAAGGTGCTGCATCGAATTGCGCATAAGCCAATGGTAGAGCATGTGGTGGATGCAGCTTCGTCTCTTGGTGCGCAGAAAACTGTGTTGGTAGTGGGTCACGGTGCGGATCAGGTACGGGCAACTGTGACTCGCGATGTTGAATATGTGGAGCAAACCGAACAGCTTGGTACCGGGCATGCGGTGCAGCAAGCGCTGCCACTGCTTGATCCTGATGATACCGTTCTGGTGGCCTACGGTGACGTGCCGTTAACCAACCCTGAAACGTTTAAACAACTCATTGATGATGTCAGTGACAGCAACATCGCCTTGTTGACAGTGATTATGCAAGACCCCACTGGGTATGGTCGAATCGTCCGGGATGCTGCAGGTAAGGTGCAGGCGATTGTTGAGCAAAAAGATGCCACCGAAGAACAGCTAAAAATCACAGAAGGTAACACTGGCATACTTGCCGCACGTGCCAGCGCTTTAAATGAGCTTCTGGGTCGAATTAACAATAACAATGCTCAGGGCGAGTTCTACCTGACCGATATTTTTGAATTAGCAGTAAAGCAGGGTATGACAATCACCACCCATCAACCGGAACACGAGTGGGAGACAGCGGGTGTTAACAGCCGCTTGCAGATGGCCGAGCTTGAACGAATCTATCAGCTGAGTCAGGCAGATAAATTAATGACAGCGGGTGTGACGCTGCGTGACCCGGCACGCATTGATGTTCGAGGCAATTTAATCGTCGGGCAGGACAGCATCATTGATGTTAATTGTGTGTTCGAAGGTGATGTCACTATCGGTGAAAACGTAAGCATTGGACCGAACTGCTCAATCAGCAATGCGACTATCGCAGATGGCACAATTATCAAAGCCAATACGGTGATAGAAGAGAGCAGTGTCGGGGAAAGTTGTACGATCGGCCCATTTGCGCGATTGCGCCCTGGTGCCGAGCTGGCAGAACGAGCACATATCGGTAACTTTGTAGAAATTAAGAAATCTACCATCGGTAACGGCAGCAAGGTAAATCACCTGTCGTATGTCGGTGATAGCACGGTCGGTGAAAACGTCAATATAGGTGCAGGAACTATTACCTGTAATTATGATGGTGCGAATAAACACCAAACAATTATTGAAGACGGTGTATTCATTGGTTCCTGTACACAATTGGTGGCTCCCGTGAAAGTGGGTATGAACGCTGTTATTGGTGCCGGATCAACAATTACCAAAGAAGTCACTGCTGATCAGTTGGCTTTTACGCGTGCGCCACTCAAGACTGTGGAAAATTGGCCGCGACCAACAAAGAAAAGCAAATAACTTATAACGTTTTACTGCCTGTGTCTTAGTTAGACAGATTGGCTCGAACACGAACTGGATATAGAATCATGTGTGGAATTATTGCAGCATACGCACAACGCAATGTCACTCCAATATTGCTAGAAGGCTTACGGCGAATGGAGTACCGCGGCTATGACTCTGCCGGTATTTCTGTTTTAGACAAAGACTACAAAATCCATCGTACTCGTGCGCTGGGTAAAGTAGCGATGCTCGGTGAAAAGCTTGAAAAAGCACCAATGGATAGCGGTATAGGTATCGCTCATACCCGTTGGGCTACACACGGTGAGCCTTCGGAAGCCAACGCACACCCACACAACTCAACCGAACAGTTCTCTGTTGTGCATAACGGTATCATTGAGAATCACGAGCCATTGCGTGTTGAGTTAAAAGCAGCGGGTTACGAATTTACCTCACAGACTGACACTGAAGTCATTGTGCATTTAATTCACAGTGAAGTGAACAAGGCTGGTGGTGATTACCTGAAAGGGGTTAACAATGCCATAGACCAACTCCACGGCGCTTATGCTATCGCAATTCTAAACACAGAGATGCCTGATCGTTTGATCGCTGTACGTAAAGGCAGTCCTTTGCTGGTTGGTCTCGGTATTGGCGAGTTTTTTCTTGCATCTGATACCGCGGCGCTTATTCCGGTGACACAAGAATTTATCTATCTGGAAGATGGTGACCTTGTCGATATTTGCGAAAGCAAAATGACAATCATGGATGAGTCTGGTGCAGAAGTGAAGCGTCCGGTAAAGGTATCTTCTCTGACTGCCAGTTCTTCGGATAAAGGCCCTTACAAGCACTATATGCTTAAAGAGATCTACGAACAGCCGAATGCTGTGCGTGCCACCCTGCAGGATAGAATCACTGAAGACCAGCTGTTACTAAATGGCTTTGGTGATCTTGATTTAAATTTACTGAAGCAAGTGAAAGCCATTCATATTGTTGCTTGTGGAACCAGCTACCATGCAGGAATGACAGCAAAGTATTGGTTTGAGGAATATACAAAAACTCCCTGCACCGTCGAGATTGCCAGTGAATACCGCTACAGAGAAGTCGCTGTACCGGAAAAAACGTTATACATTACTTTGTCACAATCAGGTGAAACTGCTGATTCACTGGCAGCACTTGATGAAGTGAAAAAATCTGGTTTGTACCTTGGAACACTGGCGATATGCAATGTTCCGGAGAGCACACTGACCCGTGAAGCTGATGCTACTTTACTTACAAAAGCCGGTCCTGAGATTGGTGTTGCCTCGACTAAAGCATTTACTACACAGTTGGTTGCGCTGCAACTGGTTGCTTTGACCATGAGCAAAGCGAAAGAGTCTCAGACCGAAGTGGAACGCGGTGAAATCATTAAAGCGCTTTATCACAGCCCGGTTACTATGGAGCGTCTGCTGATGGTTGATCGTACCATCGAACATTTAGCTGAGGTCTTTGTAGAGAAAGACCATGCGATATTTCTTGGCCGTGGTCCGCTGTTCCCTATTGCACTTGAAGGGGCTTTAAAGCTAAAGGAAATATCTTATATTCACGCAGAAGGATATCCGGCGGGTGAATTAAAGCACGGGCCGTTAGCACTGATTGATAACGAAGTCCCGGTAGTTGCCATCGCACCTAACAATAACCTACTGGAAAAGCTCAAAGCCAATCTTGAAGAGGTTCGTACCCGCGGCGGTCAGTTATACGTAATAACAGAAGAAGATACAGATATAGAACCTGTTGATGGTCTAACACTGGTTAAGATCCCGGGCTGCCCGGATCCGGTGAAACCGTTGCTGTTAACTGTGCCATTGCAGTTGTTGTCTTATCACGTTGCTGTGATGCGCGGAACTGATGTGGATCAGCCACGTAACCTTGCTAAGAGTGTGACTGTTGAATAAACACGCTCATATGTATTAGCGCGCGCGCTCAATGAGGCGACCTTATGGTCGCCTTTTTTTTGCCTGTGTATATTGTAGGCTGACAGTTATTTTCCAGTCAGCGACGTCAGCAAATAGTGGTTCAGCTTAAGTACTACTATCTGGTGTAACATGGCCACTCACGCGCATTTTCTTTGATACAAAAAAGACACGAGGTAATTTTAATGACTACACGTACTAATAAAATTAGATTGATGGTTGGTCTGGTTGCAAGTCTGGTGGCGTTGCCTGCTTACGCTGATATTACGGGTAACTGGTTGTCTGAAAAAAACGAAGAAGGTAAGCAGATTTCAGTAGAGATATACAACTGCGGTGAACAAATCTGCGGCAAAATTACCAATGTTCATAACTCAGATAACACCAAAATTATTGGTACTGAAATTATTGAAGGAATGAGCAAAAAAAATGAAAAAAAGTATTCTGGCGGCAAGATTTACGCGCCTGATACTGAAAAATGGTACAAATCGAAAATTAAAGTGAAAGATGAAAACACCTTAAAAGTGTCTGGCTGTGTCGCCGGCGGGCTTATCTGTCGCGGACAGATCTGGACTCGCGAAGGCGGTTAGTCGATACATCTGTAAATTGTTATTAACTTATGCCCGGGGCGCTTTGGCCCGGGTTGTTATTGCTTTCCTATTTTCCTGTCCATTTTGGTGTTCGTTTAGATAAAAAGGCCTCCAGCCCCTCTTTGAAATCTTTACTGGTATAGCACTGAACGATGAGATCGTCGCTTTCCATATCTGCCGCCTTTGCGCGCAACCGGCGCAATCCCTCTTTTGTCGCAGCCATGGTCAGAGGTGCATGTCCCTTCATTAAGTTGGCAAGTTCGTGAGCTCGTTGCAATGGGTCTGGATGGATTTCTGATACCAGTGCAATACCCAGTGCTTCTTCGGCCAATATTAAGCGTGTCGTTAGAATGATCTCTTTGGTTCTTGCGGCACCAATCAGGTAAACCAGGCGTGACAGGTTGGTCAACGATAGGCAATTACCCAGCGTACGTGCGATCGGAAACCCATACTTCATATCGGCCGATCCGATTCGAATATCGCAACATGCAGCGATCGCTGCGCCGCCGCCTGTGCATGCCCCGCGTATGGCAGCAATTGTCGGGATGGGAACTGACTCGAGTAAACCAAGTACATGATCCATGCGTCTTTCATAGTTGATCGCGTCATCGGCACCATTGAATTCGCGAAACCGTGATATATCAGTGCCGGCAGCAAATGCCTTGTCGCCTGCACCGGTGATCACTAAGGCTTGTGCATCAGTGTGATCGTTAATCAGTGACTGTGAGATTTCCGCCAATGTATCGTACATCTCAAACGTCAGTGCATTGCGGGCATAGGGTCGATTGAACGTCAGTGTGGCAATTCCGTTGTCTATCGAATAATTGATTTCCTGATTTGTCATAACCACCTACTGGTAACGGAGTGCTTTAGATTCGAGAGTTTGAATAGTATAAAATGTCAGGATGAATATTAATCCATTCGAATCCAGGGAGGTAGAATTTGTATTTCAACTGCCTCTGGAGCTGGCGGTTGAGAATCTACGCAGAACGGTAGGTGATCCCAAAGAAATATCTACGGAAGGCATGGTCGGTAGTGTCAGTCGGGATGATTGCTATATCTACCGCGGGGTGCCAAGAACACGAAATTCATTCCGACCGACATTTTACGGCAGCTTCGCCACTCGTGGAACAGAGACCGTATTGAGTGGCACCATTAGCCTGAATCGGGTGATTCGTAAATTTATGGTCTTGTGGTTAGGCCTCGTGGCAGTGGTGGCAGTTGTCACCCTGATTACATTGATCAAAAACCCCGCAGCTTCATGGACCTCTTTGCTTCACGTGATGATTATGCTGGCGGGTGTTTATACGCTATTTGTGGTGTTGAAAAATAAATGTGAACCAGATGTTGAATGGTTGAAAGGTAAAATTGAAACGGCCATTGGCGATAGCCACGTATCTTGAACAGATGCACCGGGATCAGTTTATCTACGCTGTAGTTTTAAATACTCTATCGCGTAGCGTCTACCGATTTCACGCATTGATGCAGCGTTAAAATGTATTCCATCGGTTGTTTGCAATCTGCTGGAACTGACACAGCCAGTATACGGATCACTGTCTGAGTTCAGCGCCATTAGCCTGCGGTTCACTGGTGCAATCGTAAGCGGGTCTGGATTGGTTGTTTGTGTTTCTGCGCATATGAATATCGGTTTTTGTGTAGAGAACCACGGTTCTTGCCGAAGGTTCGAAATAAGCCGATACAGTCTGTCTGGATAGTAGTTCTCGTCAACCCTCTCCAGGCTGGTGGCGGTGATATCTGATGTGCCGTTGAACTGAAAATCCGTTTCCCCCTGGTGCCAAAGGATTCCATCGAAGCTGGACTTTGAGCTAGCGTTTAGCGCATTCATCGCTTTGCCGGACAGGCTGCGATAGAAACTCCTGTCTTGATCCCAGTGCTTAATTCCAGCGCCGGGGGCGGTGATGAGTACGAAGCCAACCACACGTTGCGGGTCCAGGGTTACCAGCGCTTTGCCGAAGTGGAAAGCAAAGTTGTTGTGAGGGGCGTTGGTCGGAAAAATCAACGCATTATTTCCCGGGTGACGGATCTCATTTGGACCATCCCAGTGCTGTCTTAGATCTGCGACTTGCCAGGTATTGTTGTCGGTGTAGGCGAATACCTGATTGTTGCTTGCATCAAGGATGGCCAGGTCCGCGGTTGAATTGTTTCCCTGCGCATTAGATTGTCCGGTGACAAGAATCAGGTCAGTCAGGTCTGCTATGCCGGGTGTTCCGCTTGTCCGGGGATTGCTTGTTGGGTTGATGGAATTACTGCTCACCGAAACGTTCAGAGTACAACTTGCTGCGCCGTTCCAGCCGTAACCATCATTGTCTGCATCAACACAGGGGCCAGCGACGTTGCCGGTTGCCGAGCGAGTATTGGTATCTGAAGGCTGCGCGCTCGCCGGTGCAGCCGTTTGGATCCTGTCTTCGGTAGAGTTTGATTGGTTGTCGCTCACCAGGCAGGAGCGAGTGCCGTCCCATCCGTATCCATCATTGTCAGGGTCAGCACATACCTGGTTGCTCACAGTACTTACCTGCGTCTGGCGTGTAGCGGAGGAGTTGACCGGTGGAGATTGGGTGATTGTTCGGCAGGTGGCTACCCCATTCCAGCCAAAGCCGTCGTTGTCACTATCAATGCATGGCCCGATACCAGTGGGTTCGACAGTTACCGAATCCGGGCGACTCAGCGTACAGTTCATGTTGGCAGTGCTGTTGGCGTACAGTGTAGCTACAGCGTAACGGGTATCATCAGGCGCGCCCGGCATTGACACACGCAAGGTTGTAGATGTGCGTGTGGTATCAATTGATGATCTCAAGACTCGAAAATTTGCTTGAGAATACGCCAACTGGGTGCTGGTAAAGTCAGAGGTAGTGGTTTGGCAGACCAGTTCCAGGTTGTCGGACGGTGTGGCATTGACTTCCTGATAAATGCACTCGGAGTCTAGGCCGATATTGGCGTTGAAGCTTCTAATGCGATTGTTGTTACTGCATGAAACCCAATTATCGGACAATAAGTTGGGTCCCGCGTTTACGCTCACTGTTGAGAGCAACAACACAAGAGCGGGCAGGTGAGCTAGCATTAGCCGATAGGTTGTTTTCATTGCGGGTCCATCTTAAAACTCCATCAGTGCATGCTACGTAACTTAAACAGCGGTTTCGAGCGGGATAAAACCCGGAACCGCTATCTGCCGTCACTATCTGTTGAAATTGCGAACGCCTGCACAATTGGTGTCTTAGTGAAATGTGCCAAGTGGCAACCATCCGTGTCTATTCCGGGGCCTGGTTTTTGATATAGTGCGGCCTTTGCTGATCGTCGGTTGAGGATAGTCACTGAATATGAAAAATAACAGGCTGCTACGTTCGGTACTATATGTTCCGGCGTGCAAGCAAAGAGCGATTGAAAAATCCGCTGGTATAGCGGCTGACTGGATTGTCTTTGATCTGGAAGATTCGGTGGCGCCGGAAAGCAAAGCTTCTGCGCGTGACGCACTGATCGCAGCATTTAAGTCTATGGATTTTAATGGTAGCCAGACTGCCATTCGCTGCAATCATGTAGATACAGCGGAATTTCCGGCTGACCTAGCTACGGTTGCAGCATGTCGGCCGCAGGCCGTTTTGTTGCCAAAGGTCTCATCAGTATCAGATATTGACGCTTTCGCGCAGCAAGCGGAGACGGTCCAGCTCGCCCCATCAGTGGCTACCTGGTTTATGATTGAAACTGCAAAGGGCATAGCACAGCTCGACAGTATTGTCCGCGAAGGCGGTAGCTTACCGTGGGTACTTACCACGTTGGTAGTTGGTCATAACGATATCGCCAGTGAGACTGGTGTGTCGCTTGATTTTGAACGTCGTTATATTATCCCCTGGCTAATGCAGATTGTGCTGCAGGCGAAACAGGCAGAGCTTCATGTGCTTGACAGTGTGTGGAATCGATTTCGTGATCTAGAAGGATTTGAAGCAGAAGCAATGCAGGCAAAGAGTATGGGTTTTGATGGAAAAACGCTTATCCATCCATCGCAGGTCGACTCTGCAAATCACTTGTTTTCGCCCTCGGCACAAGAGATTACAAGGGCTCAGCTGATTGTTGATACTTTTGATGATCCGAAAAACGCACTGCTTAATGTGCTGAATATTGACGGTGAGATGGTTGAGCGATTACATTTGGATCAAGCACAACGGTTGCTTGAGAAATATAGTAAGAGACCTACTGCATAGGTTATCGGTGAATGTAAGCGTGGCGTTATTATTGCCGGACGATGGACCTGAATTCCCACGGGGCAACTGCCTCTGTGTTTTTCCACAACCCCAGCTGGGCTCTTTTTGCCAGTGATTCTGCTTTTTTATATATCCGCTGATCACTGCGAGTCTGTTCTTGTCGATAGCGGGAGTAATACCAGGCCTGACCGCCTTTTAACATTTCGACATTAATGTCTGTGCCCTTGTGAGTAACCTTACAGATTTGTCGTCGATATTTGTCGAGCTTGTTGCAATAGGCGACAACTTCACGATTCAGAATAAGACCCCGTAAGTAGTCACGGGATTTAATTCCGTGCTCTTGCTTGATTTCCGGCGCATCAATCGCCGCCAACCTGACAATAACCCGCTTGCTTCCAGTGGGGGTGATATGTGCAGAATCACCGTCATGCACTTTAGTGATCCTGCCGTTGATTTCCATATTGACGGGCAAGCCACTTTGGCAACCCATAAGCCCTATCATTACCAGAGCGGTTGCGAATTTCACGGTGCGAGTGACCATTAAAAGGTGTTTGGTTTTCACAACCCAACTGTGCTTTGTTGATGAGAGGATTTGTTCTCCACGACGTGGATGAACCAGAGTTTATTGTAGCAGTGCCTGATTTGCTACGGGTGCGAGGCTCACACCAATACGTGTACAGCTGATACAGCAATGCAAGCAACCAGTATCTGGAATCGCAAGCGGTTTATACTTGTGTGTGTGCTTTTCATGTCTCGTCTCCGTCTGTTATATATATAGTTTAGTTTGGCTTCAAAACCAGACATTTTTGAGCTTGAAAAAAGCACAATTGTGGAGAATTATGACAGTTTGTGTTGCTAGTTCAATTTGCTCGCGGCGCAGGTGCCAATAATTGTAATTTTGTCGTTTCAGTAATGTTTGTGGCCGGTGCGGTCTCTCTCTTGTGCGAGGTTAATGATGTCTGAAGTGAACCAGATTCTAGATACGCTGAAGCAGCTTCTTAAAGAGAAAAATATCACTCAGTATGATGTTGCTGCGGTACTCAACCTTGGTGTGGCTCGCGTAAAGCAGATGTTTGCCAATCAGGATTTTAGTATGAGTCGCCTGTCAATCATCTGTAATGAATTACTGGGTATGGAGATTGTGGACTTAATCCAGGTCTCGCAAGATCGACAGAAATACATCGAGGGCCTTACCGAGAAACAAGAGCAGCAACTGATCTCAGATGAACGGCTGTTGGTGGTGTCAGTATCAATTATGAATAACCTGACTGCTGATGAAATTGTCGAACGATATGATATTTCTGAAGCTGAATGTCAGCAGCATTTAAAAACCCTGGAGAAGTTGAAGTTAATCAGTATTCGTGCAAATGGTCGAGTCAAATTACTCATTGATCGTAACTTCAAATGGATACCTAGTGGCCCACTTGAACAATTTTTTAGGCAGCATGTGCAAAGTGATTTTCTGGATTCCCGGTTTGATGCAGAGGGAGAAGTGCGGCTGTTTAGAACGGGTATGCTGACCAAACAATCTGCAGATGAGTTGATAAAAAAAATAGATAAACTCACAGCGGAATTTGTAGAGCTCAATCGTGAAGATACCAGGCTCGAATTAAAGTACAGAATAGGTTATAGCTTTGTTGTTGCATTGCGACCCTGGTTAATGCCGTCGTTCACCAGCCTGGTAAGATCCAATAGCCTGCCTGATGGCCCTACGGATTGATGACATGCACACGAGGGCCTGACGAGTGCCATTTATGGGTGCCCTCGAGTGCCGCATGGTCCAGATGCGTGGTGTACCAGAAGACAATATCTTCTCTATCAATACTCTCGCTGTTGTCGAATAGATCGCCTATTTCAGCGCGAGCGCCCCAGCGCCAGCCAGAAGTCTCACCATTATTCCATTTACGTACCGCGACATCCCATTGGGAAAATTCGTCAGGAAACCCGTCGTTCGAACCCGGTGTCAATTCCACACGTAAGCCTGATTCGGCATCTCTTATTGTCCAGTAGTTGGTATTGGTTTTTCTATCATTGAACTCAGATGTCTGTAAGTTGCCGCTATTTTTGAGTACTTGATCGTTACTGCCGCCATCGAGATCGAAATCAAATAACCACTGTGCATGGTGGCGATGATCCGCGTCACACTGTAAGCCTCTGCTAAAAACAAAGGAATCAAAGAAACCTTCTGGACTAAATATGTAGGACTGATAAATCTCATATTCACCAAGCTTTGCGTTGATGCCAAGTTCAAGAAACTCATCACCGTTCTGGGTATAAGTACGGCCACATAGTTTGTCTCCGTTACAGCTATCGTGCGGTGGATCTACATTGATAGGCAAATAGGTATCATTCCATAATATGTCTGCATAAGGTCCGCAAACATCATTGTCATACTCAACTCGCATCACAGGGAAACTAACGCGATGCAGAATGTTCCGGTTCTTATACTTTACATTGTTGAGTTCCAGACCAACGGCATTGTCGGTGGAGTAGGAGAAACTCCAATCGTGCCAGTCAATATCCCCTTGTTCCGCCATGGCCGCAGTAGTGGCTGTGAGAGACAGCATCAATAGGGCTAAAACGTAGTTAGTTTTTTCTTTGAGCATTATTGCATTGCTCCACTACTTTCAACGCTTCCCTTGCTGAGATTAACCAGTGCTCGATAGTTAGGTATCGCGCCACCACCCGGACCAAAAGTGACATATAGTTTCCGGTCGCTGAAAAATACCTTGCCATCTTTAGCGACTTCACTTGCCGTGGGATAGGCGAGCAGTGCTGTGCCCTTGAGATGTATATGGTCGGCGAAGCCTTGCTCGTTTAGCGCGATGCTTGCCAGTGCTACTGCCTTTTGAACCTCTTGTTGAGATTCGGGAGGTTGATAGCTGCTGGCATCTGTCAGGGTGTAGCTGACAGTTCCATTAGCGCTGTATTTGGCAGTCAGTACTTTATTGCTTGTATAGATAAAGAACTCTGATTCGATCTGTGTGAGATTGCCTGCTTTGTCTTCGCGGTGGTGGTGGGTCAGCACTGCGTAGTTGTCACCGAGTTCAGCGACTAACTTTGGATCACTAAATATGGCGAGTTTTGCATCTTTCGCACTTGTTTTTTCTGATCTGCCAGCATCTTTTTCATTGCCGCTCACTGGAATTAATTTTTTCACGTTGGAGATGTTTCTTGGCTGTGGTGGCCAAATATCTTCGTTGGAATCAGTGAAGTATATTTCAGCTAATTGAGTGGTCGTCTGGACACCGGGGTTACTGCTGGGCTGAACAGTAGTTTGATGATCATCAGATCCCTGGTGGCTATTGGGATCAGTGTTAATTTGTGAATCGTCGCTACCGTTGCAGCTGGACATAAATACCACGAGCACCACTGCCAGAAGCACGGTTGACCGGCGAACAATACGACCTACGATCCATTTTCGAAAATCAAGAGTTTGAGTTGACAAGTTCATTTCACAGCGTTGATAACGTCGTTATGGTAGCCCGAAATCGGGGTGTTTTCTAAGGAGATCATCACCGTTCCAGCTTTCGCGCATTCTGGAAAGTGAGTTTTGTGTTTTTTATGATCGCAAAAGTGCGCAGACCACTGCCGTAACACCACGCATCGCATCGCGCCCAGAGCGGTGCCCATAATTATTGAGCGCTTCTATCGCCTGTTGAACGGAAGAGGTGTCGTCGCTGAATATTGCGTTGATTAAGCGATGTAACGGGTCGACCGCCATGCCTTCACAGCTTGCATACAAGTGTGCCAGGCTTATGTGGTTGGTGCGGATATCAGCCTGAGTGTTTATGCATCGGGCGAGTGACGAAAATTTTTCAGCACAATTCAATTGGTGCAGCGTAACCATTGTACCGACCAGGATATCGTCTCCTGCAGGGGTCAGTCCTTCACCACAGCCGAGTAACTCCACCACGGCATTGGGAACACATTGAGACGGTGATTGTAGCCACTGTTCTATGGCCTCTACTCCCGCTTGTAATCGTTGTTCTATTTTGTGTTGTAGATCGCCGATATACGGATCAGGTGATTCCTTAAGCAGTTTAAGAATGTTGCCATCAGGGAGGGTAGTTGTTTCTGTGTTGAGGCGCATCGGTGCCTCGAATGGCACACTATCGGAGTAGTCCAGAACGATGTCGTTACCCACATATAAACACTGGTCTTTGCAATACCATCTGGTGTTTAGCGCTATCGGGGATAATTGCCATTGTGATGTGCAGACATTGATCGGCCCACCGGGAAGCTTTGGGGTTCCAACACAGCATGAATGATGATCAGCGGTGCTTAGATAAAAGCTGTTGCCAAATACCGCTATGACATTGCCTGAACCTGAGTCAAGAACCCGTTGTGCAAGTTTACCGATCAGCGTTATACGATCGGTGTGACCGGTGAAGAGTGGTGTATCACCGCTGTGTTTACAGCTGGGCAAGTATCGCTGCACCCAGCTTTGCCATTTCGCTGTTGCAACTACAAAGAGTGACACCTGCTTGCTTAAGTACCTCGCACTGTTGTTGATAGTTTTGAGGATCATCGTTTGTGCCGCAGACAGTGCCGATCACTACCGGTTTGTCACTGACACCATGTAAGGTTTGCATGGCTTGAGTCACCTCATGTGCTGGATCATCGTGAGCGCCATAGCCGAGTACAACATCGAGCATTATCACAGCATTTGCCGGATCTTTTAGTTCTTCTAAAAGAAATGGTGTGCGTACTGCAGGTTCAAGCATTGGATGAGGTTTACCGAGTGTGTATTCGTCTGCGCCAAGATCAATTAACTGATGTGGTGTTGATGGATCGCTTTGCACAGCGTTGGAGCTAACGCGAACGCTGTTGTCTTTTAGTACCAGGTGAGCTTCAGTGCATAATGTGCCGCCGGTGTAGAGCCCTTTTAAATTTTTACGCTTTGCATTCATTCCTTTTGTAAGCGTTTTCGCGCTTTTATTATGATCAGATACTTCGAGCCTAGCACCGGAGGCCATCTCGGCTGCGGCAAGTAGCGTGCTGGCTTGTCGTATATTCTTTTCTTCTATTTCATTGAGCCCGAATACGCAGGCAATGGCAGGCTTGCCACAGTTGGCGAGTTTTTCAAATACTGCCTTGGCTGTTTTCTCACCAGGTGGTTTTGAGATCAGCACTATTTGGTCCGTCAATTCATCTGCCGCAAGCAGGTCGATTGCCATCATTGTAGAAATCGCACCGACTTCGTCGCTCATATCTCGACCGCCAACCCCGATGCCATGCCGGATCCCTGCGCCAAGCTTTGTTAATAGCACGGCAAATTCCTGGAGGCCGGTGCCGGAAGCTGCGATGACACTAGTGGTGCCCTTTGCCACTGCATTGGCAAACGCCAACGGTACGCTATTGATATAGGCCGTGCCACAATCTGGCCCCATGACCAACAGGTCGAGATCACGTGCTTTTCGTTTAAGTGCCGCCTCTTTTTCGACTGAGACATTGTCGCTGAAAATCATTACATTCATACCGTGGTCAAGTGCCAGCTGTGCTTCTCGTGCAGCATATGCGCCCGGCGTTGAAATCAAAGCGAGGTTCATCTCCGGTGCTGCGGCACTGGCGCTACTCAATGTTGAATAGCGACGCTCGGAAGACGTGGTGTTTTTGGTTTTACCTTGCAGTGATTTCTGCGCTTGTGCCAATGCCCGGTTGGCGCTCGATGTGCCATCCGCACGCAGTGCGATCACCAGGTCGTTAGCGCCGGCAGCCTCACCTGTATCGTTTAAAAGACCCGCGTCTTTCATAATCTGCTTGTTGGCAGGTGTACCGGTCATCAGGACGGCGTCGAGGATACCGCCGAGTGCAGAGATGTCTGCCGACATTCGCATCAGCGCCACTGAATCCAGATAAAAACCTTTGCGTACTTCGTTGATGATCTCACTCATATCGCAGATAGCCTTTTGTCTAATGCGCGACAAGCTTGCTCAAAGCATGCTAGTGGTGCGTTAACGATGCCTGCGCCCACCTGACCGATGCCGGGTTCTTTGTGTGCGACACCCGTATTGATTGTCGGTGTAATTCCGGAGTTAACCACTTTGCGAACGTCTATACCGCTGGGCACACCTGCGAAGTCCAGCGCCGGTATAGTCCATTCCGGATTGCGGGTACAGGTAATTTCAGCCATTTGGTTGGTGTAGTTTGCTGCGTCTGAAGCACTGCCGGCACCTACAAAGCCTGCTACGGCAGGCGAGGCTGCCATTGCAAAGCCGCCCAAGCCAACGGTTTCTACGATGGTGGAATCACCCATGTCCGGGTTGGCATCTTTTTCACTGAAGCCGGGAAAATAAAGGCCGCGGGGCATCTCGACCGGAGCGGTGAACCATTCATCTCCGCAGCCACTGACGCGAATACCAAACTCGGTGCCATTGCGTGACATAGCAGTGACCACTGAGCTGCCTGTTATGTCTCGCACCGGATCCATAATCGCTTTGCCCATGGCCATTGCGACGTTCAAGAAGAACTGATCGTTACCGGCGATAAAATTCAACACCTCATATGCCGTATCGGGTTCGGACACTCGTGCCATCGTAGGAGCCAGTTCTCTCAGTAATAAACTGGTGCAAGCGACGTTGCGTTGGTGCATCTCGTCTCCCATGGATAAACCGCGAGCGATAATGTTTTTTAGCCCGACGCCATCACACGCTAATAAGGTGTCTGCCAGCAGTGGCCCGAGGGTGGATTCGAGCCAATGCAATTTTTCAATCACAGCCTCATCGTTGCCACCGAAACGCATGACTTTGCCCAGGCCCTCATTAATCGCGCAATACGCACGGTTGCCATGAGTACGATTCTCAACCACCATCAATGGCATTGATTGAGTGGTCATGCCAGTCATCGGACCAACGGCACCATGATGATGATTGGGGCTAAATTCGATTTCTCCGCTGGCGGCGAGTTGTTCTGCCGCTTCGAGCGTTTTGGCCCAGCCTTCAAGCACTATCGCACCGCACACTGCACCGCGCATTGGACCACACATAGCATCCCACGCCAGTGGAGGGCCGGCGTGCAGTATTTGATGCTTGCCGAGTCCCTCTATCAAATCCCCGGCGGGCTGTACTTCAACCAATACCGGATCTGCCGAGAGCATGCGTTCAATGGCTTTCTCGTTCGCCTTGTCAATCATTTCGGCAAGGCTGTTATTTGACAGTCGGTCAGCAGCAGCAAGCACCTCGGGATTGGTGGTCGCTGGGGGGCGCCAGTCAACGGCCAGTGCTGGAATGTTCTGCGACTGCAGGTCGCTAACAAATCCGTTCAGGCCTACACCCAGCACTTTTGGGCCGCTTGTTAGTAGATCGCTTGCAGACATAGTTTATCTCTCAATCAAGCGTTGGTGATGTTGTTGCTGAATGCATCGTGGCTCGGGTCGTTATAAACCGCCAACGCAGCATCTACCCCGGCACCTGCAGGCGCACTGTGACCATTGCGTCGCAAGGTCATTTCAAGCGCTGCCAGGCAAGCGAGTACGTTGTCTTTGCGGCAACCGTAGCCCATGGTACCGATGCGCCAGATTTTGCCGTGTAGTGGTCCGAAAGAGGTGCCGATTTCAATGGCGAAGTCATGCAGCATCTCGCCGCGTAGTTTGTCCGCATCAACTCCCTTCGGGATTACCACGCCCGTAACGTTGGGCATTTTATACTGCAGATCTTTGCCAAACACTTCGAGGTCCATCGCTCGTAAGCCATTCACCAGCGCGGTACTGGTTTGGTTATGCCGTGCGAATCGAGTCTGCCACCCTTCCTGCAGGACTATTCGGGCACATTCACGTGCGGCATACAACATTGAGGTGGCTTCAGTGTGATGGTTAAGTCGTGCTTCGCTCCAGTAGTCCATGATCATGGCAAGATCGAAGTAGTTCGATTGAATCATTTCACCGTCTGCTGCCTGATAATTATCAGGCCTGATCCCCTGTTCTATATGCTTGCGGCGCTGTATCAGTTCGGCGGCACGATCATTCAATGTGATCGGTGCAATACCTGGCGGGCCCGACAGGCACTTTTGCAATCCTGCGGTGACGGCATCTATTTGCCAATCATCAGTGTCGAGTGGCATTCCGGTTAGAGAGGCAGTGGCATCTACGGCGATCAACACATCGTGTGCTCTGCAGATTTTGCCTATCTCATTCAGTGGCTGTGCCATGGTGGTTGAAGTATCGCCTTGCACACAAGCCAGCAATTTAGGTCGGTGCTGAATAATGGCGTCTTCAATTTGCTGCGGATCAAATACCTGACCCCACTCTGCTTCGATTGTTATTACTTCAGCGCGGCAGCGACCAGCAATTTCAGCCAGCAGATGACCGAAGCGACCAAATACCGGTACCAGCACCTTATCTCCAGGGCTTAGCAACGAGACCATCACGGCCTCAATGCCCGCTCTTGCTGTGCCATCGACCAGTAACGTCCATTCGTTGCGGGTTTGAAAAATGCCACGATACAGAGACATCACTTCATTCATGTAGCTGGTGAAGCGCGGATCGAATTGACCCAGCATGGGCATCGACATAGCATTGAGAACGCGCGGATCAACCTCAACCGGGCCCGGGCCCATCAGTCGGCAGGCCGGTGGATTTAAGTCCTGAAAGAGATTTTGCATGGCATTAGGCTGTTTATGATATGTGGTGAATCATATCAATTTGATGCCGGTTCGACACGGCAATAGTTTATTTTAGCCCCGCTTAAGTCCGCATACTCGAATTTGTTGGGTGGTTAACTCAGGTAATAGTGAGTGATGCCAATTTCAAAGCAGTAGGGGCAGACATTCTATTGGCGAATACCTGCCTTAAAACGAATGATCAGTGTTTGTCGATTGACTCCAGAATGCCTCTGGCCGGAGGGCCGGTGATTAGATCGATGACTTCTCCCTGTCTGAAAACAGTGATGGAGTAAGCCTGATCATCCTCCAGTTCCAGTGTCGATGCTCTGATTAGCGAGAAATCATGCGGTGTTTTACACACGAGCCCATTGATTTCAAGAATAAGGTCGCCGCCGAGCAGCAAGCTTTGGCCGGCGATCTCAGCAGGTATGGTACCGGCGTTAAGACCGGCTTTTGCCACCATTGATTCTGCATTGACTCTCTGTACCAGTAGTCCGGCTTGCGGGTAGTTGAGCGCCCTGGCGACGTTATCGTCAAGCATGATTCCTTCAAATCCGGCCAGCACGCCTGAACTATTAAGGAGTGCCCGTCGCGCGGTGTTGCTGGAAGTAGCAAAGCCGATACCGTCAAAGCCACCGCTTTTTGTCAGGATGAAGCTTACAATACCGATGACTTCTCCCTGGGTGTTAAACATCGGACCACCTGAATTACCGGTGTTAATTGCGGTATCGGTCTGAAGAAATTCGATGGGTATACCACCGACCATGAGGCCCTTGTTCATCCGCCCAGACAGATGACCCACACTTAGCGTTTGAGAAATACCGAACGGCGCACCGATGATAAACACCTCACTGCCAATAGGAGTGTCGTTTGAATCGGCCAGCACTGCGATTTGCGGGGCCGGGTGACTCTCGCGCAATTTAATCAGTGCGACATCGCTGGCCTTGAGAGAGGAAATAACATCGGCTTTGATTCTCTTGCCGTCAGTGAAGAGTACTTCAATCGCCTGTGCACCATCCACCACGTGTGCCGCAGTGAGAATTTGATCTTTTTCAATCAACACACCAGACCCGATGCCCAGAGACGCATTTGCCGCATCCTGCCCGGAGGGCACTGTAGCGGTGAACACCGTGACAACGGATGTGGAATGTTTTTCGTAAAGCGCTGCAAAATCAGCATTGTTGCTGGCATGGCCTAGATGTGAAAACAACAGGATCAGGAAAAAGAGAACACGCATCGTTCGTCTCCGAAAGTGACAGGTGTTATGACCGCGATAGCGGCGGCAGGTTCACAGCAGCGTAACACAGCGAGTGGATGAAACATCGAGCCGGCAAGTGTTTGAAGTTACCGCCAGCTTACTTGTTGGCCGCGAGCCAAACCTTTGTAGCATCCTACGAGGGAGGCTTTGATCATGACCAGCAAATACTTGCAAAAGCCAATAGCTTTGAAATTCAATAATGAAGGGAAGAATCTTATCAACAGCAACATAGATAAATAACTAATCACAACAATCGATGTAGAGAATAATATCGCTGTGTTGTTGGTCATCGCCCCACGTAAAAGAACCAGTGCAATAAATAGCACTGCTACCGGTCCTACGATCCATCTCATCACCTTGTGGCAGATAAATTTGGTAGTGGTCAGTGGTTGCCCTTTTGGCGGCCAGGCGGTCTTGCGTTGCAGGCTCTGGATACCACCGGCAACTATTCTTACTTTGCGGTTGTACTCAGATCGCATCTCTGCAAGGTTTTTCTCAAAGCCGAGTGCTTCGGCATCGAAAATCAAACGGCTGCCCTGTTGTATGGCACCCATAGACAATACAAAGTCATCTAGCAGAGTATCTTTTTGCAGTGGTCGAAATAGCTCACGTCGCAGTGCATACATTGCGCCGTCAGCACCAATCAGATTGCCGGTGTTGCTCTCCAGCTGTTGAATTTTGTGTTCAATAGAGTAGTAAGCGTTTTCTGCATCTGAGTAACTCAATCCTTCGTTTAGCAAAACAACCTTGCCTGACACAGCGCCAATGGAGGGATCTGCAAAGTGTCGTACAAGTTTGCGGATAGCGTCATTTTGATACATGACATTTGCATCGGACAGCACCACAAGATCTGTCGTGATGTGTTCCATGCCTTTGTTAAGGGCAGTGGCTTTGCCTTGATTTACCTGATTGAGAATGGCGGTTATACCGTGTTCCTCAAACTGCTTTGCAATAACGTTGGTATCGTCTGTTGACCCGTCTGACACCACGATAATATTCAGCAACTCGGTGGGATAGTCCAGCGCCAGGCAGTTTTCGAGTTTTTCCTTTAGCACCGACCCTTCATTGTAGGCGGCAATAAGCACTGTCACAGAGGGTGAAAAATCCGGATCTACGGTGTGATTTATTTTTCTAAAGCGCGCGACTACATTTAGCAGCAATGTATATGCGCCAAAGTTAAACGCTATTATTCCAAATAACAGAGCTAATAAAATATTTACGACGGTCACTGCCACGCAGCACCCATAAAAAGTGATTGACCACGAGCGGTGAAATAAACGTTGAGTAATGCCCAGATACCACTTGCTTGTTGCAGTCTATTGGTGCCTGCGCTTTTTTTGTAGCTCATCAAGCAGAGTGGCAGCTGCCACAGTAATATGCCCAGCAGTGCCCACCAGGGAGACACTATTCCTGCAATGGTCAGCGCCAGTGCCAACACGATTGTCGCGATAGCGATAATTTGCACTAAGGGGAAAAGCAAGCTGGGTAGCTCTGAAAATGAAAATCCATGCTTTCTCAGCCCCTCAATGTTACTCACTCCACGCCAGCGCTCTTTCTCGTAAAAACGCTTAACGTTGTGTGCTTCACCATGGTGAATTGCCTGAATGCCGGGGACGCACCAAATTTCACCATGCTGTTTCAGTCGAATTGCCAGATCGTAGTCTTCGCAGGTAACCAGGCTGGTATCAAAGCCGTTGACTGCATTGAATGTTTCACGCTGAACAAACAGATTCATAGACTCAAGCCATTCCACTGGCCGAGGTGGGTCTGTAGGGGTGCCTTTCTTTCTTATCTGATACCAACATTGCTGCACCCAGGTGGATCGAGCTGGAATACCGGGTGGGCTGCCGAAGCAGGTAATTGACGGGTGCCCGACATAGGGCAGCAATGAATCAAACCAATCAGGAAGTACTGTGCAATCTGCATCTAAGAAGGCCAGTATCTCGCCTTGAGCGTGCTCCGCACCGTAATTGCGCAGCGCTGCAACAGTGACATCAGGCACGATGAATACGGTGGCTTGATATTTGTTCGCGATCGCGACGGTATTGTCTTCTGAGCCATTGTCGATTACCAGGATCTCGTAACTCAGATCAACCGAACGAGCGTCACGAATAGAGCGCAGACACGCTTCCAGGTTCTGAGCTTCGTTTTTAACCGGAATTATTATTGAAAGACTAATCACTGGTATTTGGCCGGAGGTCTACCTGATGTGCGGGTAATCACAATAATACATTCAGTATTGCGTGAGGTGTATGACTATCGCGAGGAGTATACACCTGGCTTGGCTTGAACACGTTGAATGTGATCACAGCGAAGGGTCGATATTTGATGCGCTTAGGATGGGCCAATCAGATCATGAACCCAATCTCTCTTCAGCGGCTATCATGGTGATTCATTGACTGGCACATCGGACTATCCTTGAGTAATTAGCGTGTCTTGTGATGGGGTCGTCGGTTGCTATCAGGGGCTAACACCGATGGGACTATAGATCGGGACTATCGAACCACCTGAGTTCCGCATTTACCCTGCAAGGCAGATACTGCGTCTTCAAGATGAGCAATCACCGCGCGCGTGCCGCCGCCGTGAATAAAATTGATTGCCGCTTCTACTTTCGGACCCATACTGCCGTCTGAAAACTCTCCGGCTGCGTGCAGTTTTTCGAGTTCTGCACAACTGACTTCACCCAGCGTTTGTTCCTGCTCTGTGCCGTAGTGAATTCTAACCGCATCTATTGCCGTCAATATAAGCATGGTGTCGATCTGCATCACGTTCGCCATTAACGCAGAGGTTAAGTCTTTATCGATCACTGCTTCCACTCCCTTGCGTGTTCCATCACTGTTGCGAATTACAGGGATGCCACCGCCACCGCCGGCAATAACAACAGCGCCGCTGTTGGCGATTGTTTCAACCAGGGAGATATCAACAATGTGCTTCGGCTTTGGTGATGGCACCATATAACGCCAGCCTCGTCCGCTGTCTTCTGCCATGTGCCAACCAAGTTTGTTGTGTACATCCTTAGCTTCTTCTTCACTGTAAAAGAAGCCTACGGGTTTGGTGGGGTTGTTGAAAGCCGGGTCGTCAGGATCTATTTCCACCTGGGTAAGCAGGCAAACCACATGTCGGCTGTTGTCCACCGCCCGAAGTGCATTTTCAAGGTTCTGCATTAACAGGTAGGCAATCCCGCCCTGGCTGTGTGCAACACACACATCCATAGTCATTGGTGGTACGACTTCACTGGACATTACCTGGCGCATCAAAATTTTACCCACCACAGGACCGTTGCCATGGGTGATGATTAGATGGTTGTCCATCTCAAGGATAGGCAACAAGGCTTTGCCTGTTTTTACAGCGAATTCGATTTGCTGCTCAACTGTGCCTGGACGGCGAGTAGGGTGGGTCGCATTGCCGCCAATGGCAATTAACACGCGTTCTTTCTTTTCGTCACCGTTATTCATCAGATTTTCGTGCTTCGTTGTTGTTGAACCGCGCTTAGTCTTTTAGCAGTTAGGTGTCTAATTCAAATTGACGCAGGAAAGTGATCATTACGTTGAGTGCCGCGAGTGCGTCTTCTTTGGTGATGCTCTCGTCCGGGTGGTGACTTAGCCCGTCTTTACAGCGAACAAATAACATCGCCACACGAGTGAGAGATGCCAGTGCCATGGCGTCGTGCCCGGCCCCACTTGGAAGAGAGTGTAGTCTGTACCCGGCACTTTTGACCGCATTGCCCAGCTGGCCGCTGAGCCAGCTGTCACACCTGACACCCTTTGCACTGTAAGTATTTTGCACCGTGATTTGCAATTGCCGTCTTTTGGCTATTTTTACCAGAGCCTCCTCAATTTGGGCGGTAGCATAGGCACGGTGATTGTCATCGCTTGAACGCAGGTCTAAAGAAAAAGAAACTTCCCCGGGGATGACATTTTCAGCACCTGGCTTGGCTTTGATTTGCCCCACTGTGCCTACCAGGTCATGTAGGCTGGTGCAGAGTTTTTCGATTTCGACAATACACTCGCAGGCTCCCGCCAGCGCATCTTTGCGTAAACCCATAGGCACAGTGCCAGCATGGCCCGCTTTGCCGATCACTTTGATATTGAATCGAGAGGCGCCCGAAATAGCGGTCACCAGTCCGACCGGCAGGTCCTCACGCTCAAGCACCGGCCCTTGTTCAATATGGCATTCCACAAACCCCAGAAAATCACCCGGCTGACGGGTTGCGGAGTCAATAGGTGCAGTGACACCAAAGGCATTTAAGGCCTCTTGCATGCTGATTTTGTCAGCATCAAGCTCTTGCAGAACACTTTCTTTTAAGGTGCCCGCTATCGCGTGTGAGCCAAGCAGAGTGGACGGGAATCGCACGCCTTCTTCGTCGCAAAAACCGACAATCTCAACAGGGTAAGGAAGTGTCTCACCGTGGCTTTGCAGATGCTCAAGGCACATTATCGGTAGCACCACACCAAGCATACCGTCGTAGCGACCGGCATTGCGTACGGTGTCGAGGTGCGAGCCAATCAACATCGCGGCCTGATTCGGGTCATTGTCTGATCCCTCCAGTCGCCCGATTATGTTGCCAATGGCGTCGGTGTGAACCTGCATGCCAATATTTTGCATCCAATGACCCACGAGTGCATTAGCGCTTTGGTGTTCCGGGGTTAGCGACCGTCGGGTTAAGTGGTTTGGATTTTCTGATAGTTGTGCCAATTCATCAATTCTGTCGAATATCAGATCGGCAGCGGATGGGTTGGTATCCATGAGCGGCTCGTTTGAAGCGATGCTCAGAGTATCTCATGCGGTCGGCATCTGTACATGGATGTTTATCGGCCGTTGCCAACGGTCGATAGAAATTCAATAGAATTGGCGGTATTCGCTAATTAACGAACATAGCGCCGGTCACCGGGTTGAAGTAATCTGTCTCATGGTACTCAGCGCCTGCAGCAACCAACGCATAGCAATTACCTTTTGTTACTGCAAAACTTTTGCTCGCGTAGCCTAGCTTTTCTGCAAGCCGCAGGAAGTCAGACTTGTTCATCCAGGTGGTTGTGTCAGCCGCAGTGCAATGTGGGGAATCCATAGCCACCGTGCTGCCCAGCATACTCAGTGGCACAAGTAACGCGAAAAGCTTTTTCATGGTCATCATCCGTAAGATTTCGATGGCGGGTATTTATTAGATGGCTTACAACGTGTTCAGTGAAAACGAATGTGAGGGTAGCCGCTCGAAGGCTTCACTATCCAATGAAAATAATTTATTGCTTAGGCATTGTTGTATTTTTGCGTTTTTTATTATCAGTAAATCGCGACCTCCAATGCGGGTTAGTGGCATTTTTACAACGTAGAGATTAACGATTGGTCATGCGGCTTCGGACAGTGACAGAGACTTGCTGCGGGCAGTGACTCCACAAAGCAAGATTATCTGTGTGTTGTTTAATAAAGCCATATCGCTTGCCGAACGGCTACAGCACAAATACGCACTGAGTTTAGCTAGTTGTCGTAGCCTACTTTGTCTGCAAGTTTCACAGCATCGGATCGGTACTTGGCGATTTCAGCCAACGGAAGCTCATCAGTCTTGAATGTACCCCAGGACGTCACCAAATCAGACCAGGCCACATCTGCTTTTACCGGGTATTCGTAGTTAGTCTCGGCATAGATACTTTGTGCTGTATCTGAAGACATAAACTCAATGAGCTTTATGGCATCTTCACGATTAGGTGCTCCGGCCGTGAGTGAGGCGCCACTGATATTCATATGTGTGCCGCGATTAGATTGATTCGGAAATATGATATTGACTGATTCGGCCCACTTTTTTTGCTCATCATCTGCCAACATCTGACCCATGTAGTAACTGTTGATGATCGCAATATCGCACTCGCCTTGTTTTATCGCTTTTACCTGGCCGCGGTCATTGCCTTGTGGTTTGCGTGCCAGATTGTTTTTAACACCGCTCAGCCAGGCACTTGCCTGTTCTATACCGTGGTGCGCAATGATCGAAGCATTTAACGCCACCATGTAGGTGTGCTTGCCGCTGCGAGTGCACAGCTGAGACTTAAAGTCTTCCTTTGCCAGGTCTTCGTAGTCTTGTATCGCGGATGCTTCGACCCGGTCTTTGGATGCGACGATCAGTCTTGCTCTGGTTGACAGTCCAAACCAATGGCCGGTCGGATCTCGAAACTCAGCGGGTATGTTTTTCTCTAACAGCGTGCTGCTGACCGCTTGCGTCAGACCCTGATCAACCGCTTGGTAAAGTGGCCCGCTGTCTGTGGTTAAGAGTAAATCGGCGGGCGTATTTCGCCCTTCGTTTTTTAACCGTTCAACCAGGCCTTTTTTGGCAAAAACGGTGTTTACTTTAATGCCTGTCTCAACGGTGAAGGCATCAAATATTGGCTCAATCAGGAAGGGCTGCCGGTAGGAGTACACGTTGACCTCAGCTACAACAGCCAGTGGAGCAGACAGGGCCAGAGTTGCCACCAATCTCGTGAGGGTGCGTTTGAGGTGCGTCATGGTCCTATGATCCTGAGTAAACTCTTAATGAGAAGGATAATGAGAATTATTCGCATTGTCAATTAGGCTTTTGTACCATCAGCTGTTTCTTGATGCACTACACTGAATGGGTTCAGTCGGTCGGTTTTGAGATAGAGGTTTATATGATTGCGCTTTGGGATTTAGGCAATGTGGTTGTGCAGTGGAATCCAGAAAAAATTCTCGGCATGCTTCAATTGTCTGAAGACAAAAAAGACGTTTTAAAATCCAGATTATTCGATGGCAGTCTGTGGCTTGATCTGGATCGGGGCGTCACTACAGAGCCTGAAGTAGCCGCGTTGTTGTCTGCCGAGACACACTTGTCAGCGGATGAAGTGGAGCACTGCTTTGAAACCGTTCGTGAATCTCTGGTTAATTTTCCGCGCTCCGTTGAATTAATCAAGCAGATGAAGGACGCTGACATACCGATGTACGTGCTATCTAATATGTCGATAGTCAATGCCGGCTATCTTAGACCGCGTGAGTATTTTGAACTGTTTCAAGGCATTGTGATTTCCGCGGAGGAAAAGCTGATCAAGCCAGATACCTCGCTATTTCAGGTGGTTCTGGATCGCTACGCGCTTGATGCTAATAACGTGGTATTTATAGATGACAGCCTGCCGAATATTCACGCAGCAAAATCACTCGGCATGCATGCGGTGCATTTCAAAGCCACTGATACATGCTATGCCAATATAAGAAAATACTTTACCTTATAGTTTGCCGAGAGAAGTCAGAGATGCGAGGAATAAGCAATGCTTGAAGAGCGCCCTAAAGCCACTCCCACGGTGCAGGTTAAAAACGATCGTGTGGTGGTAACGGAATGGCGTTTTCCACCCCAGGGTGAGACCGGCTGGCATCGACATGGTCTTGATTATGTCGTAGTGCCACAGACGACCGGCCAGTTGCTGCTGGAGACGAAAGAAGGTCAGCACTTTTCGGATCTGGTGACTGGGATCGCCTACTATCGTGAACTCGGTGTGGAACACAATGTGATCAATCCAAATGATCATGAATTTGTTTTTGTAGAAACTGAAATTCTTTAGTTTTGCTACCCATTGGGCTGTTTGGA
>CALISD010000017.1 GCA_938041955.1 uncultured Granulosicoccaceae bacterium
GTCAATGACAGTGATATGAGCAGTAACTCATTGAGTCGTGACATTGCATTCACTGTAGTCAATGATGCTCCGGTGATTTCTTCCGTAGAAACAGCGGCTGCTCTCTATACCGAGAACGGCGTGCCAATTGGTATCACTGCCAGTTTGAGTGCCAGCGACCCGGACGATGTAAATATTGAATCGGCAATCGTGGCGATCAGCAATCACTACGCTGCAGGCGAGGATAAGCTCACATTTATCAATCAAGCAGGCATCACCTCAAGCTTCGATACAGTCAACGGCCAACTGACTCTGACTGGATCGGCTTCAATCGCAGACTATCAATCGGCGATTCATTCAGTCACCTATCACAACATCAGCGACAATCCATCCACTTTGACCCGTACGTTCAGCTTTTCCATCAACGACGGCAACATTGACAGCAACGTGCTGACCCGCAACATTCACTTCACACCGGTAAATGATGCTCCGGCATTATCTTCCATTGAAGGACCGGCAGCCAGCTACATCGAAAACGGCTCTCCTGTTGTTGCAACTACTAGTATTTTAGTGGACGATATTGACGATACCAATATTGAATCCGCTACGATTTCTATCAGCGATTCCACTACCGGCAGCTTTGTGGGTAGCGAAGATGTTCTGAATTTCAACGATCAGCCCGGCATTACAGGCACTTTTGATTCTCTGACCGGAGTATTAAGTCTCACAGGATCATCCAGCACTGCTAACTATGAAGCAGCCATTAGAAGTGTGACCTACCACAACACCAGTGACAATCCCTCGGCAGTAGATCGCACCCTGAGCTTCATCATAAATGATGGTGATGACAACAGTAATACGCTAACCCGAGATATTGCATTCACCTCCGTTAATGATGCACCTTTGCTTTCCATGATAGACACCACCCCTGTCGTCTATACCGAGAACGAAGTTCCCATTGAACTTATGCCGACCCTCTCCATTAACGACGTCGATGACTCGCATATTGAATCGGCTACCGTATCTATCAGCAACAACTTCATTTCTGGTGAAGACGTACTTTTGTTTACAAATCAGCCCGGTATCATTGGTAGCTACGATAGCGCAGCCGGTGTGCTTACACTAAGCGGTTCGGCCACCCTGGCCGACTACGAAACTGCAATTCGTTCTGTCACCTACCATAACGTCAGTGATAACCCTTCTACTGCTGCGCGCACTGTCACCCTCATTGTGGATGACGGTATCGACTCGGGTTCTGCTGACCGGACAATAAATATCATTGGCGTTAACGACGCACCTGTTGCAGGTACTCTAGAAACCACCACCTTGCATTACACCGAAAATACCGATCCACTTGCTCTTAGCGGCAATATCACCCTGGGTGATCTTGACGATACGCATCTGCAATCGGCGGCCATTACCTTTAGCCCTCCCGGTTTTTTCCCCGCCGAAGATAGTTTGTCTTTTACATCAACTGATTTGATCTCAGGGGCTTGGGATCAAAGCAGCGGAGTTCTAAGCATGAGTGGTGCTGCCACTGTTGCCGAATACCAGACGGCGCTTCGATCAGTCACCTATCATAACAGCAGCGACGACCCGACGCTGACTCCGCGCACAGTGTCTATTACCGTGACTGATGCTAACGATAGCTCAATCCCTGTGGTTCGCGATTTAAGCATAGCGCGTATCAATGATGCACCATCATTCACCGTGCCGACTTCGGCCCTTGCCGCCATCGATGAAGACAATATCAACCCCGTCGGAGACTCCGTCTGGAATCTATTCTCCAACACGTTTGAAGATGTAGACAGCAGTGATTCTTTTACCGGTATTGCAATAACCGGCAACAGGGCAAGCCCGGCCAATGGATTCTGGGAATACACCACTGACGGAAATAACTGGTTCATAGTGGGCAATGTCAGCGATGCATCTGCACAAGTGCTAAGCACCTCTACGCTGCTTCGCTTTCTTCCACAACCAGACTTTAACGGTACACCGGCACCACTGGAACTGCGTGCACTTGATAGCAGCTATAGCGGAACCCATACCAACGGCGCCGCACAGCAAACTATAGATACGCGAATCAATGACGACACCACACCTTATTCGCAGGAAAAAATTGAATTAACCACTCAGATAACACCCGTTAACGATGCGCCAGTCATCTCAAACGACGTAATGCTCCCGAGTATTGTTGAAGATGCCACCAACACCACTGGTGAAAGTGTTGCCAATATTTTTTCTATATTCATTAGCGACATTGACGTCAACAGTGCTTTCACCGGCCTTGCAATCTCAGGCACCAGCACCAATGATGGCACCTGGGAGTACTCCACAGACGGTACTAGCTGGCAGCCAGTAGGCGTGGTTAGCAGTAGCTCCGCGCTGGTAGTCGATACTTCAACAAAGCTACGCTTTATTCCCCTAAGCGACTACAACGGCACGCCTGATCCACTATCTGTACACGCAATAGACAATACTTATAGCGGTGGTTTCACTACAACAAGTTCACCTGCATTTGCTGACACGACGTTAAACGGCTTCACCAGCGCTTTCAGCTCATCAGTTCACCTATACACTTTTGTCAGCCCCGTTAACGACTCACCTGTAAGTACCAATACCAACCTTGAATCGCATAGTGAAGACCCGACGGTATTAAGCGGTAAAACCATCACTGCACTTTTTCAGCCCGGTTTCATTGATATCGACAGCACACTGTCAGGTTACGCGGTCAGCGCAAATGCTGCTGCCAGCGAAGGAACATGGCAGTACTCAACAGATAATCTAATATGGAACAATATCGCCCCGGTTAGCGAGCAAGAGGCCCTGCTGCTCAGCAAAGAGACGTATCTGCGTTTTTCACCGTCTAACCACTACTTCGGCACACCACCGGAAATAAGCGGCAAGGTAGTGGATAGCAGTTATAGTGGTTCATTCAGTACTGATTTGCAGCGCGCCAGCGATGACATCTCTGCACTGAACAACGATTCGGCATTCAGCCAGGCAGACTACGCCGTTGGCGTACAAGTTCTCGAAGTGAACGATGCACCCACCGGCGAGGATATCACCATTGGCGTACTCGAAGACGACTCGCACAGGATCACGCTGTCAGACTTCGGCTACGCAGATAGCGTAGAGAATCACCCATTAAAAAGTGCCATGATTGTTAGCTTACCCCAACAGGGCTTGCTTACACTGGACGGTGAAACGGTTGGCGCCGGAGACACTCTGACTCCCTCTGATATAGTCAACCGCCAACTGATGTTTACACCAGATCCGGACAAACACGGCACAGCCTACGCCGATATTCGCTTCCGCGTTAGTGACACCGGCGGCACCGCCAATGGCGGCATAGACACATCGATATCGGACAATCAGATTACTTTCAATGTCTATTCTGTGAACGATGCTCCAAGTGGCAAAGACCACACATTGATTGCGCTGGAAGATACACCACTGGTGTTTCAACCCTCGCATTTCGGATTCACTGATCCTGCTGATGAAAATGCATTTTTATCAGTACGGATATTGACACATCCGGATAAAGGTTCTATTGACCTGAACGGTGGTAACGACCCGCTTGGCCTGCTCGTATCCGTGACAGATATTGCGGCTGGCGCACTTAGCTATAACCCCATTCCCTCCGAAAACGGCATCGACTATACGCAGATAGCATTTCGCGTAGTGGACGATGGCGGTACAGATCGGGGTGGCATAGCAACATCAGTGATCACAAACACACTCACTATTGACTTGCTTGAAGTCAACGACGCGCCAACTGGACTCGATAGCACCATTGTCGCAACCGAGGACACCCCATTTATCTTCGAGCCGAACACCTTTGGCTTTACCGACATTCAAGACAACAACGCACTTGAATCAGTGATACTGGTTTCACTACCTGATAGCGGCAGCGTTACCCTTGGCAGTGATCCGGTTCAGGTAAACGAAACAATCGAGGTCACAGATATTATTGCCGGCCAATTGCAATACCTGCCGGATAACAACATCAATGGCACTGCTGTTTCATCGCTACAATTTCGTATTATCGACAACGGTGGAACCGCAAACGGCGGTGTCAACATTGCCTCCGCCCCCGCTAATATCACCATTGACATCGTATCAGTCAACGACCCACCGTCCGGCACCGATTCAACCCTCACCGTGATCGAGGATACGCCTCTTGTATTGACCGCAAATTCTTTCGGGTTTATCGACAACGCCGACAATACAGATGCATTGTCTGGCGTTGTGATCGAAGCAATTTCAGGACTCGGTACACTCACTCTGGCCGGAAGCCCGGTACAGGACGGACAAACAATCAGTCGCGAAGACATCGACGCAGATCTACTGGTATTCAGTCCAGCGCTTAATACCTACGGAATCAACCACAGCAGTGTTGTTTTTCGCACTCTGGATAACGGCAGTTCACTATCTGACCTCAATCGCGCACAAAACAGTGCCACACTTAATTTCGACGTCACTGCGATTAACGATGCACCATCGGCCATTGAAGTCACTGAAGCGGTGGTTTATGAAAACACGCCTGAAGCGATTGTGGCCAGCGTTTCTGTGTTAGATGCAGATAGCAATGACACTCATCAGTATCTCGTTGACGATGAACGATTCGTGATCGTCAACGGGCAGCTGTTGCTCGCGCCGGGACAAAGCCTTGATTTCGAAGA
>CALISD010000018.1 GCA_938041955.1 uncultured Granulosicoccaceae bacterium
ACCAGCTTTGAACGCTGGCGAACCGTGATGGCAACCAATCTGGATGGCGTTTTTCTTTGCTCCCAGGCCGCCATACCTGCGCTTAAAGAGACCTCTGGCTGTATTGTCAATATTGCCAGCATCTCTGGCTTACGGGCATCCACACTTCGGGTGGCTTACGGCACCTCAAAAGCCGCGGTGATCCAACTCACCCAACAACAGGCAATAGAATTAGGGGAATTTGGTATCAGGGCCAATTGTGTTGCACCGGGCCCGGTCAGAACCAAACTTGCTATGGCCGTGCATACACAGGAAATAATTGACGCCTACCATGATGCGATTCCGCTCAATCGCTATGGCAGTGAACAGGAGATCGCCAACCTGATTGCCTTTCTGTGCTCAAAAGAGGCCAGCTATGTCACCGGGCAAACTATAGCCGCCGATGGTGGCTTCGAATGCTCTGGTGTCGGTATACCTGCACTGCGAACTTAGGCTCAACAGGCGACGGGTGGCCGTTATTGCTTCGCGAGTATTTCCCGAAGTTTCGCAGCCACTCTGTCGCCACATTCGGGATCCGCCAACGCGGCCTCGATAAACGCTGTGAAATAGGAATCAAAACTGCCTACGTCGTATCGCTGCTCTGTATCGGTAATCGGCACGCCCAACACCTTGCCGCCACGATCAATAAGCAGTCGCAAAGCATCGGTCAATTGAATTTCGTTGCCGGCACCGGCTTTGGTTTCCCGCAACAGTGAAAATATATCGGGCTTGCAGATATAGCGCGCTGCAATGGCAAACCGGCTTGGTGCTTTATCCGTCGATGGCTTTTCAACCAGACCGGACAGTTCGAAAAATTCATCACCCGCTTTGTAAGCTGACGCGACGGATGCAATGCCGTACCGTGACACCCGTTCAATAGGCACAGACTGGAACGCAATGACCGAGTCGGCATCAGTTTCATGGAATATCCGGATCATTCGCCTGCATAGAGAGGCATGATCACTCAGCCCAATCATGGCATCGCCAAGTGCTATCAGAAAGGCGTTCTGGCCGACAAATTCCTCACTGCACAACACCGCATGCCCTAATCCAAGTTGCTCGCACTGGTTGGCAAATTGAATGCTCGATGGCGCACCAGTTTGAAAATGCTCTCGTAGAACACACTGCTTACGATCACTCGTCACCATCACAATGTCGTCAATGCCACATTGCTGAAGCTCTTCTACAACTGACTGCAACACCGGCTTTCTGCCCAACGGCAATAGCTCTTTGGGAACTGCCCGCGTTAACGGCATCAATCGGGTACCGTGCCCGGCGACCGGCACTACAGCAATACTGACCATGGTAGTTCTCGTTCTTAGAAGTTAATTTACAACCAGTCGATCTGCAGTGCGCGATCTTCTGCACCCACCACTTGATAGCACCATTCAGTGGAAGTATCGTTAAGCCACTGATGTTGAGCTTGTAGTTTTATCGCGTTAGTACTGATCTCGACATTAACCTCAAGCAGCGTCGCATTTTTGTGCTGGTAGTTCCAGGTCAACCCATCATCATAGAATAGAGATTGCTTCACCGTCGACACTATTGGTGAGGAAAAACATACCACCGTAATCTGCTCTGCATCATGCGGGCTGGATGAGCTCCATTGGGTGGCAACAGGAATAACAGCACCCGCCCTGACAAACAACGGCAATGTCCCTAACGGCGCGGCAGACAAAATGGTATTCCCACCTGCAAACCACTCTGCGCTATCCAGCGCACTTAATGGATGCCACCGATACCAGCCACCAGCAACCTCAGGCAAATAAACTGACCTTTCAATAGCCCCCTGCTCCACCACCGGTGCCACTAACAGGCTCTCACCCACCATGAATTGCGATATGTCTGATTGGCACTGATCATCATCAAAGTAATACAACATCGGGGTAATAACAGGAGCACCACAGGTATGTGCTTGCCAGCTAAGATGATACAACCAGGGAAGCAGATGGTAGCGAAGCCTCAGGTTAGCTCGAATTAAACCCTCTACCGATGCATGCATCCACGGTACCGTTGCCGGGTTATCTTCTGCAGGTTTCCACGAGTTCATCACGGCACGTGGATGCAGCACCATCATTTCTATCCATCGACAAAGCAGTTCAGCATCCGGCTTCGGCCCGACAAAGCCACCGATATCATGACCAACATAAGGCAGTGCAGACAAACTCATAGATAGCCCGTTGGCAAGGTTCCATTTTAACGTGTGCCATGACGTTTCATTGTCCCCGCTCCAGGTTTGCGCATAGCGGGAGATGCCAACAGGCCCGGCCCGGGAGATAACATAAGGACGATGATCGGGCTCGAGTTCAATTGCCGCTTCAAAGCTTGCACGATTCATTAACAGCGCTTGAACCGGACGCACATCCATTGCAGTTAACGATCTGCCAAAGCCATTGAGTGTCGCTGCCTCATCCCAGATTTCACACTCGTTGTTGTCATTCCATGTGGCGGTAAAGCCAGCACCCAGCACCTGCTCCTTCACACCTTTCTGCCACCATGTGATGGTATCCGCATTGGTAAAATCCAGGCTGGCACCCGGACCGCCCCAGAACATTTCAATCGCAGGCTGTCCATCGGCACCGGTGATAAAACCACCAAACGAGGCGACCTCGGCATATAGCGGATGCTCGGTAAGCAATACCGATTTGATATTGGCGCATGAAAACAATCCGGCTTTTTCCAGGTGCTTAAAAAAGCCCTCTCGATCTGGAAATTTATTTCTGTTCCATGTGAACACATACCGCCTGCCATCGTCACGCGTGGTGTAACCCGATCCGGAGTGATAGGCACTGATAGGCATATCTCTTTTCTTAAATTGATCAACTACCTCAGTCATTACCTGCTGAGCATTGTCAGCATCAGCATGGTGCATCGAAGTCAATGCAAACCCGGCACCCCATCGCGGTTGAAAGTGAGGCATGCCGACAAGCTTTTGAAAACGTAAAACCACATCTTGCAGCCCTGGGCCAAACACCACGTAATACACCAGCGCCTTCTCAAAGGATTCTACCGTGCGGTAGTGATCATGATAATTTGAATGTTCAGCACCTATATCAAAAACACATTCGGCCATGGTGTCGTAAAACACCCCACAGTAACCCGTATCAGCGTTACCAATGATTATCCACGGTACATGTTTATATAACGGATCAGACGTCTCTGCGTTGTAGCCAAGCGCATCGGTCTGCAAACATCGAAATCGCCTGCCGGTACGATCAAGTGGGCCGGTTTTATCACCCAACCCAAGATGCATCGCATCCAGTGGTCTGGTTTGCGCATGCTGAAAAAGAGCGCGACTCGGCAAGTACCGGTAAGCCGCCATCGGTCGATCCTGCAGTACCGTACGCCAGCTATCTTCAGTTTTTATTTGAAACTGTAGAGCTAAAGGATCCGGATGAATTTTCACCTTTAGAAAATCACTTTCAATGCCGCTTTCAGTGACAGATACCGACGGACAACTAAAGCCCGAACAATCCAACCGTGAACGCCCACGCCAGGGAATTTCCCCTTCGGGTGCAACCATCCATGTATTCGGCACATCCAATCCCGCATTCGGCACAATGGCCACACGGCACAACCACTTCTCAAGCGGATCAATTTTTAATACAAACCCACCCGACAACTGAGCGGCAAGCCCTGAATCACAAGTTTCTACAGAAGACTGCAGTTTTAGTATGGTCATGCTGCCGCTTCCATAAAGATCAGCATCTATAGTAAACGCGAGGCACAGATTTACCAACTGAAACGATAAAGCACTTTTTCTTACCGTTACCTGTTACACACTCCCACTCAACATGATCACCGACAGCGTCGAAATCCGACTCAATCTCTGTTGCAAGCGATGGCACGCAATAGTCCATGTGTACTTCAGCAAGAACGACAACGCCAATGGATGCAACCGGTGCGCCATGAATCGTTACGAAAAAATACTCTTAAACAGACCAATACACTCTCGAAAACCATTTTCAAAATCACCATCACCATTGTGGTAGACACTCTCAAATGATATCACTCCGTCATACTGATCGGCTTTGAGAGCGACTGCCATCGGTTGAAAAAGATCGGCAAGTTGCCCCTCACCCATTTTCTCAACCGTCAATTTGGCACGTGGTGTATCAACCGTCACATCCTTAATGTGCACATGCCCAAGGTACCCGCCTTTCACTGCGTCATAACCGTCAGGGTACGCGAGTTCATGACACCAGCAATTATTCGCAGGGTCCCACAATACCTTCAATGTATCTTTGGCATTGAGGTCATCTATCAGCTTCCGCGCTGTATAGTTTGAATTTACCATCGTACCGTTGCCGGTTTCCACTGCCAGCGTCAGACCTTCCGCCCTGGCGAGTTCAACTGCAGGCGCAATCAATGGTGGCAAAGACTCCCATGCACCGTGCGCAACATTCCATTTTTCAGCGCCATTTGCACCCCACAAGATCTGCTCTTTTTTACTCGACATAATTCGCACCAGTGGCGAGCCCACCTCATGCGCCATTTCGATCACGCGTTTTAACGCGTCCATGTGCTTAACATGCAACTCGTCACCGGGGCGGTTAGCTGATGTCATACCGGCAAAAATGTGGCGAGAAAGACAAGACACAGGCTTGCCATGGTCGTGGAGCAGCCCTTTGATCTCTGCTATTTCCTGCTTTGAGTGGTCACCGACCTCCTTTTCACCTACAAACTGCAGCTCCGCATATTCAAGATCAAATTCATCCATCACTTTCAGAGTATGCGCCAGATCACGGCTCACACCATCACAGATAACGCCCAATTTCATTTTATTTTCCCGCCAATATAATTACTCTGCAGAATACTGAGTTCCTATAGTGTTCAGCAAGGGGTAAACTTTTTCACTGCAAAAAGATCAAAAGCCACCTCCAACACCGCAACGGAATACTGATGGAACGAAGACAGTTCATACAATTAATCGCAGCATCATCTCTGACACCTTCCCTGTCAGCTGTGGCACAGGAACGTGCCCTGACAATTGAACAAACTGAAGGCCCCTACTATCCAGTGGAGCCCATTACCGCCTCCAACAATCTATTATTAAACGATCAGTTTATTGGCAGTGAACTGCATCTCTCCGGAGCGGTATTGAAAGAAAACGGCAAAACAGTGGATAATGCGCGAGTAGAAATCTGGCAATGCGACGGACGTGGCACCTACCTTCACCCGGCGGCACCCAATACCCGGAATTTCGATTCAAATTTCAGAGGTGCTGGTGCCACCACTACCGATGCAACCGGACGCTACCAATTTATAACAATCGTGCCGGTTCCATACACTGGCAGACCGCCCCATATCCACACCAAGGTTTTCGTGCAGGGCAAGGAACAGCTCACCAGCCAAATTTACCTGCGTGACAGCGGTGGAGATCAGCGATTGAAAATAGATCCAGTAGCTTCAGCCAGCTCTATCTACACCGCTGGCTTTGACTTTGTCATACGAACCTGACCCTTCTCACGTAACTGGAACAATCAAGATGTATGCAGCACCCATCACATCAATGTACGCAGCCCTGCTTGGCATAATGTTTACTGCCATCACGCTCCGGATCGCACTGATTCGCAACGTAAGAAGCCTGTCCATGGGCCACGGTGGGGATTTGGATTTTGAAAAACTGATTCGTGGTCAGGCGAACTTTACAGAGACGGTGCCCATCGCTCTGATTCTAATTTACTTACTCGAACACCAAGGCACGGCTGCAGTGACACTGCACACTCTGGGCATTGCTCTTCTGCTCGGGAGAATCTCCCACTATCTTCAACTCACCGGTGCATTGCAGCATATTATTTTTCGCGTAATTGGTATGGTTCTGACTCTAAGCGCAATACTTATTGCCTCTACACGTCTGCTCTTGGGGTACTAGCTAGTGGGCTGTTTGGAAAGATCGGTAACACGGATCGAAGCCACAGCCGCCATAGCTGCGTTGGAAAAATTCGACGTAGGCCCTGCTATACCTGCATTATTCACAAGGCGACAAGACAAACCAAAGAAAACACCTGTGAAAATAGGTCTAAACTGTCATTCGAGGACTGCTTTGAAAATAGCAGTGCGTCTATTCGCCATCAGACGAAATATCTCGTGACGAATCCTCATGAATAATGCAGGTCGGGCACAATGATCCCTTCATCATTACACCTCGATAAATGCAACCGCTCCCCCACAGAACTTCATACCCAATGAGATTTTTTCTAGTTGCACTCATGCTGCTCACATCTACGGGATGCACTAATCTCATCAGGCCCAACTTCACACCGGAACTAATCAAACTGCGCGCAGGGGATTACCAACTCGACCCTATGCACAGCTATTTGCTGTTTAAAATAGAGCACCTGGGATTATCAAAAATAGTGGGACGGTTTAACACTGTTAACGCCACACTCGACTTCGATCCAAAGCAAATACAAAAAATGCAGCTTAACGCCATCGTTTCAGCAGATAGCATCGATGTAAACAATACTGATCTCGAATCTACACTGCAGGAACCAGACTGGTTCGATACTGCACGCTTCCCGCAAATAACGTTTAACAGCGAATCTGTCAAACTCACAGCTACAGAAGACTTGGAAATTACCGGCACACTGAGCATGCGCGGCATCAGCAAAGTAATTACCCTGCAGGCAAAATTCAATGGCGGTGCCGACAACCTTATCACCAGGAAGTACACTATTGGCTTCTCTGCAACCGCAACCATCAAGCGATCAGACTTCGGAATCGATGCTTTCAGCGCACTGGTAGGAGACACAGTGGAGCTCGAAGCGCATGGAGAGTTTCTAAAACAGTAACCGATACGGATTTAGCATTATTCGTATTCAAGCAGGCTCAGCCAACACCTTGGCTGTATACTTACCCTTTTTTGGTGAATTATGAGCAGCGCTAACATTGCCTACTTCGGCTACGGCTCACTGGTCAACCTCGGGTCATTGCAAACTCCATACATTAGTGCACACCGGGTCACCCTCAAAGGCTGGAATCGAATCTGGATGGCAAGGCCGAAGGAGCAAGGCGGCTTCGCGCAACTGGACAACCTGGCTTTTCTTTCGGTCGTCAGTGCCCCGGAAGGTCAAATTGACGGCATGTTAATTACCGATCATGCAAGCAGCCTTACCTCACTTGATGAAAGGGAATCCCTCTACACCAGAGTTGATATTGACCAGGCTGACCTGCATCATCATGACGAAAACTTAGAACTTGAACATCAATTTCTCTATGTTGCAGACAAATATCCTGCGCCTGATGAAACAAAAATACCCCGCTCTTATCTTGATGTTGTCATGCAGGGGTATCACCATCACTTCGGCATACAGGGACTACAAAGCTTTTTCGACACCACACTGAATTTCGATTTAAGCATTCTTGAAGATCGCGACAATCCCGTCTACCCGCGAGCCACACAATTAACCAACGCGGAAAAAGCCCTATTCAATAAGTTCCGACCGGTTAAGTGAAGCTTGCATAAGGCATCCAAAGATTGTTTCAAATGAAAGTAGTCATCTGACCCGCAGATCAATCTTACGCCTCACAATGCCTGTCAACCACCCTTTGCACCATAGGTGCAAAGTGGGAAAACGACGGTGTAAGCATATCTGCAGACTTACCGGCATCATCCAGATAGCGCACCGCGACAATATCTTTCAGGTTAGGGTTTTGCTCAAACTCAACCACCTCCTCAGCGCTCATCGGCCCACCTTGAAGATGCAGCGAGTGCACCGACGCTTCAGACAACTGATTGAAGTAATCGGAGTTTGTCGCACATAAGTATCGCTTTGCAGCAACGTGGTAACGCACACAGTCCGTTACCAGTGGTGGAAAGTATTTTTCCAACACTTGCGCACCCGCTTCTTCGTGGTACTTGTCCTTCGTATCGCTCATACTGAACGTACCAAATTCACTGACAAAGTGACCAATATCATGCAGTAGCGCCGCAACAACGATTAACTCATCGTCACCTCTATGCTCTGCGATCGTTGCACCTTGCAGCATATGCTCTGCCATGGTGACAGGCTCACCAAGGTACTCCTCGCCACCGCGCCGTTCGAATATATTTTCCAGAAAGGCAACGACGTTTCGCGAAGTAAGCTCTGTATTACTATGATCGTTCATTATGTTCCCACCCCGGCTCTCTGCGCACCATCGATTTCCAGGTTCAACACCTGCAATTTCGAATAGAGCGCGTCTTTGTCTGCATAACAGCCCTGAAGCCAGCGCGTACCCTCCCCTGAATAACCGTTGCGCGCATGCAGGACGCGCGTATTGTCAACCAGGAAACACTCACCTGGCTCCAATCGAAAACTCACCTCCATAGAGGGATCATCTATTAACCCCGCCATCCTTCTATAGGCAGCATAAAAGAGTTCCATATCTTCAAACGGGACATCGGTTATCGCAGCGGCGGATCGATTGTTAAAACGCACCGCAATAAGCTCACCGTCCGGTGCAAGTTCTATCAATGGTTTACGCGCGCGCAGTAAGACATCGTTCGCCCCCTGGTATTCGAACCGCGCACAATAACGACTCAATACGTCAAACCATTCCGGGTTTTCCTGATGCAGCCTTTGCGCAACAGCAAAGCCATCTACTACTTTATTCTCACCACCTGCAGCGGAGCTCTCTAAGCAGTAAAGTACCTGCACAGTGGGCACAGGATCACGATAAGGATTGTCCGTATGCGCTTGTAAACCCAACCCTGTATATGCAAGGTTAGTTGGATTGACTTCGGTTCGCACTTCAAAATGGCGTCCATAGTTGGTTTCACGTACATAGCCAAACAGTTCCACAACACTGAACAAGGCCTGATCATAGACAGGACCATTTGCAAGCTTTGCAAACCCGTATCGTTCTATCGCATGCAACCAGTTACGCAATGCAGCTGTATCTGACTGCACAGCATCGAATGATGCAACCGGCACTTGATCATTAAGTTCACTGCCCCAGGTTTCAATCCCCTGGCGAAGCCATCCTCGCTTGTGAGCGCTTTCTCCATCATACGAATGAGCCATTAACCACTTTGCCTGATAGCTAATGGTTCTATTTTCCGGCTGAAAGGTAATGCTGATTTCATCGCCCGATACTTGCAAAGCGCCGATACTGATATCTGCAGGAATTTCACCCAACGATATCAGTCTCTGACCATTGCTCACCGAACGGGTGTCAGGATCCCAGGCGTTGTCTCTAAGCCAGATTGCGTGAAATCGAACTCTTTGCTCACCTTCAGCAATCACCAGCTGATTGCCGTTATCAGAAATCGACGCTTTGATCATGACGCACAGCCCTGCCGCTATCAAAATTCTACAAATTTTAAGTCTTAATTAGCATTATCCGATTGCTATAGCAACAAAGGTTAGCACCGGGAAAACCCCGGTGCGTGAGACCCATTAACGAGAGACAGCTGAGCCATTCTCAATTTCTACTTAGACCTGCCTACTTGGACGTTATGTGATCAATAACTTCATCAACACCTTCAATATTAGCCACGTAGTTTTTTACCAATGCTTCTTCAATGCCGGAATCTACGGTACCGAATATGGTGGCTACGCCATCCTCGACTGTAGCTGACAAAGTAGCGGTGCTTACACCCACCACGCCAACAAGAGATAAGTGTTGAGTCATAGCGGATGCAGGGCTAATTGATAACGCACCTAACAGCAACATTGAACCGACCCATTCCCTGGTCATCATTTTCATTAGATTATTCCTTTGATTAAGTTGATGTATGCGCTCAACACGAGCCATACAGGAATTGAGAGTCGGTGAGACCAATTTCGTTCCGTTGATAAAATTACAAATCGTGGGCGGTTTGATTAAATCTGCGTAACAGTCAATCAATTGATTCTGAAGAATGCACCCCGGGAATTGAACTGCATGATTGCCATTGCATAGGTCACCATTTAAGCCAATTTAATAACGCACAGGCGCCTAAACCAATAAAATACGTCGAACCTAAAGAATTTTCTAATGCGCTGACATGACAGTATTGCTGATTCTATAAGTGACGAACTTAGACCGAGAATTACTCTGGTCGTAATTCCGGGCAGCAAAGACTACAATCACCGACAGAAGCTTAACCGCTTACGCAGTCACCCACCTTTCATTACTGGAAACCACTATGCCAGCGCTTCACCAAGATGTAGATCCAGACGGCCTGCTGGAATATTCGGTCGTCTACACCGATCGCGCCTTAAACCACATGTCACAGTCATTTCAAACAGTGATGCGTGATTTATCTTCCATGCTAAAAGAAACCTACCACGCCAACTCAGTGGCGATTGTACCGGGCAGCGGAACATTCGGGATGGAAGCAGTGGCCAGGCAGTTCGCGAAAGACAAAGAATGCCTGGTGATCCGCAATGGCTGGTTTAGTTTCCGATGGTCACAAATACTCGATCGCGGCAACCTGCCGGCAAATACAACAGTGCTCAAGTCAACACGCGACACAAGCAATCAACACGCTCAGTTCACACCTGCCGAGTTGCAAAGCGCTGTCGATAAGATCAAATCCAGCAAAGCTGATGTCGTTTTCGCACCGCACGTTGAAACTTCAGCCGGAATGATTCTTCCCGATGACTACATTCGCGCCCTTGCCGATGCGGCACACTCAGTTGGCGGACTCATGGTCTTGGATTGCATTGCATCCGGTTGCATCTGGGTAGACATGGAGAAGACCGGTGTTGATGTACTCATTAGTGCTCCACAAAAAGGCTGGAGTGGCCCTCCTTGTGCTGGCCTTGTAATGATGAGCAAGCGCGCCCGCGATGCCATAGACAACACGGAAAGCGATAGCTTCTCCTGCAACCTCAAACAGTGGCTGCAGATTATGGAAACGTATGAGAACGGCGCTCACGCATATCACGCCACCATGCCAACTGAAAGTTTAAGAGTATTTCGCGATGTGATGCTTGAGACTTTTGATTTCGGTCTTGAGAAAGCCAAACAGAACCAACAGGAACTGGGCGATAAAGTAAGAGCCCTGCTAGCGGGCAAAGGATTAATCAGCGTTGCGGCAGAAGGTTTTGAAGCACCCGGTGTGGTGGTGTGTTATGCAAGCACCCCAGAAATAAAGAGCGGCAAAGTATTCGCAGAACGCGGTATGCAAATCGCCGCTGGTGTACCGCTGCAGTGCGACGAGGGGGAAGACTTCTCCACCTTTCGCTTAGGACTATTCGGACTCGACAAATTAAAGAATGTTGACCGAACAGTTGACTCCCTCAAGCAAGTGGTTGATGAAGTATTCTAGACAAACGGGCTGCGATAACAAGCAGCCCATTATGCATGGAACAGCACCAGAATTTCCCGCGCAACCGAGCGCGGGAACTGAATGGCTAATCAGGTTCCAACCATGACCCTGCTAACACGAGAATCCATGCCAACTGTGACCTTTCCCCGGCCCGCTGATAGCCTGCAAATCGCAATCAGGCCTGCCATCAACGCATCTTAAATAGAACTGTGCTATAACGATTCTCATGAAAACCGGGGAGATCAACTTGTGCCGTTGCGCCAACAAATAAGAAAAATCAGCGCCGATTTAAACACCAAAGAACTGCTTCACCACCTGATCAGCGAAAGGTTTCCGGGTGAGGTAGTGGTAACCGCATCATTGATGGCATCGAGCGTTGTGGTGTTGAAAATGGTGTCAGACATTGATCCCGCCACACCAGTCATTTTCTGTCAGCGCCCCCCCGTGTTTCCCGAGAGCGCTGAGTATCGATCAATGATCATTGACAAGCTTGGCCTCACCAATACTCAACTCAATGACGGTCACGAAACAGAAGTCCGCCCCGGGGATCGTGACCACTGCGAACGCATGTGGGTACACTACGCCGATATGCCCGGTCGCCAGTCCTGCCTGCTGCACATTAACGAATCACTGGGGCCATACAAGTGCTGGATCAGCGCGGTCTACCACACCCCACCGCATGAACTGGAACATAACCGTGTCGACGTCGACGGCAAAATAATAAAGGTCAATCCACTAGTCCGCTGGAGCCAGGCAGACACTCATCAGTTCATGAGTGAAAATGACCTGCCCTACCACAAACGGGCAAAACGCGAATTCAGCTACGATGACAAGGCGCAAGAGACCATTCCCATCTACAATTTTTGATCAGATGACTCAGCCGGTAACGCGCGTACAGGCAAAAGCACCATAATTAAAAATGTTATCATGTCGCGCAAAGTTCGCGACTATCCCGCGAACAGTTGGCAACCACCGTTTTGTATCTGGCCCGAACGGCAAGTTCCGCCCTCAACTGTAAAGAGAATAATTACTGTGACCAATCTCATCAAGCCACATGGCAGCGACAGTTTAAACCCGCTATTTGTTGAAGATTCAAACGCACGCGCACAGCTTGCCAAAGACGCGAAAGCGCTAACATCAGTCACAATCAGCTCAGCCGCGGCAGGCAATGCAGTCATGCTCGCTGGTGGTTACTTCACGCCACTCAACGGCTATATGAATAAAGCCAATGCAATGTCCGTTGGTGCATCAATGCAAACCACCGAGGGATTGTTTTGGCCAACCCCGGTACTCAACCTTGTCGCAGATGCCACCTCGATTCAAGCCGGAGACAAGATCGCACTTAAAGATCCCAATGTAGAAGGCCAACCAGTGCTTGCTGTACAAAATGTCGAATCCGTTGAAACCTTCAGTGATGCAGAGATAGAGACACTTGCACAGCAAGTTTTCGGCACCACCGATCGCGATCACCCGGGAGTCGCAGAGTTTGTAGCGCAAGGCAACACTGCCATCGCAGGCCCAATAGAAGTACTGAACTACAGTTATTTTGAAAAAGATTTTCCCGACACCTTTCGAACTGCTGTTCAAATTCGAGAAGAGATCGCCGCACTGGGCTGGAAGCGCATTGTCGCCTTCCAGACCCGCAATCCGATGCACCGTGCCCACGAAGAGCTGTGTCACATGGCAATGGACCGCCTGAATGCTGATGGATTAGTAATACACATGCTGCTGGGTAAACTTAAGCCGGGCGACATCCCCGCTTCAGTTCGTGATTCCGCGATAAGAAAAATGATTGAACTTTACTTTCCGCCCAACTCGGCGTTGGTAAACGGCTACGGTTTTGACATGCTATACGCTGGCCCGCGCGAAGCGCTGCTGCACGCTTTATTCCGCCAGAATATGGGAGCCACCCACTTTATTATCGGCCGTGACCACGCTGGAGTGGGTGATTACTACGAACCGTTCGAAGCACAGGAAATATTTGATTCGCTGCCAGATGGAGCGCTGGAAATAGAACTTTTCAAAGCCGACCACACGGCCTATTCAAAAAAGCTGAATAAAGTAGTGATGATGCGCGAAGCACCAGATCACACAAAAGAAGACTTTATTTTACTATCTGGAACCGCTGTACGTGAAATGCTGAGCGAGGGCAAAGCTCCTCCAGTCGAATTTTCACGCCCTGAGGTAGCACAGATATTAATGGATCACTATCGAACTTGATCATTTCAGGCATACATTTACCCAAATTTCGCTCGACGCAAGTCAAAAAACGCCTATTCAACCCTGTAACGGCCACTAATTTGGCTGTTTTGCACCGATGGCGGGTCGAAAGCGCGCGGGCACGCTCGCTGTGTGGTAGATTACACCTTGGGTACCACGCTCTTTGAGCAGACTGAGTCCGAATTCCGGCATTGAACGCACTATGGCAGGAACCCCTGAACAGGCTTACATATCAACCTGATCAGTATTTTATCGATTTATATTCGAACCGGTGAATTCGAATATAATTTTTTATATTCACCAACAATCTGAGTAAAGAACAAATGAGTAAAGGAACAGTTAAGTGGTTCAACGCCGATAAGGGCTTCGGATTCATTACACCTGAAGATGGCGGAAAAGATCTGTTCGTTCATCATTCTGAAATTCAAGCAGGCGGCGGATACGCTACTCTGAATGACGGTCAAGCTGTAGAGTTTGAAGTTGGCCAAGGCGAGAAAGGCCCTTGTGCTAACAAAGTTACTCCAGTTTAAGCTGTAACAGACACAAGCAAAGGTAGTGGGCGCGCGACTGCGCCTTCTACCTTGGCAATACCCGATGCGTTAGTGAAGCGTTGTTCTTAATTGACGCATCCGGTTTCCACCATCAGCGTGGATCATTCAAACTACCTTCCTACCCTGCACTACGACGCCAAGCTATCTCAGCGTGAAAACCAGCTGAATAGACTACATCACACTGAACCCTATAGTTTATTGTACTTCGTCGATCTGCCATGCGATTTATCGACCGGATATTTCAATCCGTTGGCTTTTATTTTATCCGCTGCTGCCTGCTGCAGATCAATTCCAGTACGCTCTACAATCAATAACAGGTAAAGCAATACATCTGCGCACTCTTCGCGCAACTGCTGTTGCATAGCCTCAGTCGCCGATTCCTTTTCAAAATCTCCTTCGCTCTTCCACTGCGATAGCTCAAGCAATTCACTGGCTTCAAGGTTAAGCGACAGAATCAGATCTTTAAGCGAATGAAATTGACGCCAGTCTCTGGCATCTCTGAATTCAATCAACTGTCGGGTTAATTCACTTAGATCGGGGGATTCTTTCATGGCACTTACGATTTCAATTTCCAACTGATAGACTCTCGCACCTTACCCGTCTGTTGGTATTGACGCTATCGTGATATGCGACTTTCACCACCACACTGCCACCAGATCACAACCACGTGCATCGTACTATGCGTATTGTCCAAATTACTGACAGTCATATCGCGTATGACATACCGCAGCGTCTGACCGACCTCAAAGCTTGCATTGACGCTGTAAATCTTCTTGCTGATGCTCCGGATATTGTGATTCACACCGGTGATATTACTCATAACGGGTTGGCAGAAGAATTTACCGTAGCAAAAGAGGCCCTGGATACCTTAACTGCCCCGTACGTCGTGCTAGCAGGCAATAAAGATGATCGAGAACAACTTCAACAGGCATTCAGCGACCACCGCTATTTACAGCAGCACCCAAAATTTATTCAATACCAGCTTGAGCAGTTTCCGGTTCGATTGATCATCCTCGACACAGTTTACGACCCGAGCAAAACAGACACTGACACTCTGGACGCTATCAGTAAGGGAGAACTATGTGAAGAGCGATTCCAGCTGCTCCGGAAAATGCTTGAACACGACACCTCAAAGCCTGCTGTATTATTCATGCACCACTCGCCGATTGTCATTGAGGAAATACCAGACCCCCGGCAATTTCACGACTGGTCTCAAGTGGACCGGCTCGCTACCCTGCTGTCCCGCCACCACAACCTTCGCAGCGTTCACTGTGGCCATGTACACCGCAACATACAGGGTCAAATTGCTCAGCTTCCTGTCAGTGTGCTCAGCTGCATGGCAACTGATCTGCGTAAGGGCGATATTGACCAACACGAAAGAACACGACCGATGTACAAAGCGTTTGATTTCGCTGAAATAATCTAAATACGCACAATACAACAAAACTAGGCAATCACCTTCCTCACCTGGACTGATTGATTACCATCGTCTTTCTTGTTGTAATTCGTCATTGCCGGTTTTTTCCTACCGCACCCCGGCCGATCAGCAGTAGCGCCTGAGTCGCTATCGGAGCCCGCCACGTCGGGATTTTTCTCTTCTCCTAAACCCTGACGATCGCAATCCACTCTGAGGCTTTCCTCCTGAGAATTTGCGACCGAGCTACCAGCCAGAATAAACGCTGCACCTGTGCGAATAAAACGCCTGCGACCGGTCGGATCTTCAACCATAACGGTGTCTGTTTTCTTCATGAGCAACTCCAGCTTGACGTGTGTGTGCTTTTCAAACTAGCAAAGATGCTTTTACACCGTCAAGAAATAACCTGCATTATTCATGGGCGGCCAATTGAAATCAGGGCTTGACTATTATTCTGTGCCTCGCCTTCCTCAACACATTGCATTGTTAGCGCTATTGGCCCTGAATGCCGAATCCCGTGTATTAATGCAGACTAAATCTCAACCAACTGTCACCACTGATGCCCAGACTAAATGGTCACACAATGCGAGCTTTTGCTCATCATCCAGCCCTGGTAGTGATTTAACTTTCATCGACTGTTTTCTCACCAATGCCTCTACTGCTGTACTCATGGGTTCATCAAAATGAATGATTTGCCCAATCAGACGCAACTTTAGTCGATCATCCCGGCGCTCAATACTAAGGAATACTGAATCCTGTACTGATATGGTCGAATTGAGATCAATTTTCGGCCGGTTAGCAGGAGTTGAATCATTAGAAAGAGGCGCACTTTCAGTCGATACCTCATCCGCCAGTCTTGATACCGCCTCAGTATGAATTTCATCTGACAGCACATCACCCAGCAGGTCTGAGATATTTTCAAAAGTCTGCAGCCGATCAATAGAACGCCGAAACTTAACATCCCTTTCAGCTGCCACTTGAACCATCTGTTGAAGCAGATCACGCACTACAAACGGAAATACACCCAACGTGATATGCAGAGAAGATTTTTTTTCATCGGCCAGCGCGTCATGCACCATCCCTCTGGGGATGTATAACGTGTCTCCCGCTTTAAGCGTTGTTTTTTCAAGCACCGCCCCACCGCTGTTGAGTTCAGGGTGATAGGTATCATCAGGAAATGGTAATTCAATTTCTGATTTATAAAAGCGAAACGTTTTACTGCCAGACAACTGCAATATAAAAACATCGTGCGTGTCGTAGTGCGAGAGAAACCCCTGGTTACCAGGTGGGGACAAATACACATTCGCCTGACATCGAATCTTAAAACTCTTACTCACACCACGGCATAAGTGTCTAAGTTCAGGGAACTCCTGTTGTGCCTGCGAGATGGTTATGGTCGCCCCTTGCTCGCGGTGGTATTGCAGCAATCTTTGAGGATCTATTTTTCTATTTTGCTCGGTATAACGCTCAATCGGTATCGCACCATTTGCCCTCACTAACTGCACGGCCGGAAAGACTGCATCGCCCTCAGCCAAATGCGCCTCTATGGCCGCAACTGTCAATAGATTTTTAAAATAGCTGGCATCTGAACGGCTGACATGCAGCAATTCTGACTCCCAGTAGTCCGCTAGAAACTGGTCCAGCCCGACCGGGCTTAATATTTCACCAATATTCATACTACACCTGACACAGAATTCACTCTAAAAGCCCTTCAGTGGCTACCTTATTTCCCCAGTAACATCACCAAGCTCAGCTTGACCACCAGATTGTATCGATTTGATACTCACATTTTGCAGCAAACCATTGCTTAAGTCTTTACCAATAATTACTCCAGCGCCACAATCCATTCCCGGCAGCACTATCAACCCACCTGCAATCGCAAAGTATTCGCATCTAAAATCACTACACCTCGATTGCGAACACGCTATCTATAACAGTATGCATGACCGCAATTTGTTCCGTTACAATGGTGCACTTAATATCAACCTGGCAGAGACCATGACAGACCCGTCAAACCCGGTAACATTTTCCGACAAATTCCTTTGGGGCTCCGCCACATCATCATTCCAAATTGAAGGCGCCACTGAGGCGGATGGCCGCGGCGAAAGCATTTGGGATCGCTTCTGCAACCAACCCGGGGCAATAAACGATAACACTGATGGAAAAACAGCCTGCGACCACTACCACCGATACAAAGAAGATGTCGCCTTGTTATCCTCACTTGGCTTGCAAGCCTATCGATTCTCTATCGCCTGGCCGCGTGTTCTTCCCACAGGAAAAGGCGCTGTTAATACCAGGGGGCTGGACTTCTATGATCGCCTGGTAGATGAACTCCTTGCATCAGACATCGCGCCTTTTGCAACGCTTTACCACTGGGATTTGCCGCAAACCCTTGAAGATAAGGATGGCTGGGTAAATCGTGATACCGCCTATGCATTTGTTGACTACACCCACGCCGTACTCAAACGATTGGGGGATCGAGTTGCCTCATGGGCCACACTCAATGAACCCTTCGTATCTGCATCCCTCGGCTATCGCACAGGCGAGCACGCTCCGGGGCGAAAATCACTGCCGGACGCTTGTGCCGCAGCCCATCACCTTCTTCTGGCTCACGGATTGGCCATG
>CALISD010000019.1 GCA_938041955.1 uncultured Granulosicoccaceae bacterium
CCGGAGTTTGCCAGTGAAATACTTGAAAGTGATCGGGTACGTTGGGTGGAATAATTGATGCCTGAGATATCTGTTAGACACAGTGCTCGCGATGATATTGCGAATATAGTTAAAGTCTATGGTGGGCGAAATGCGGTTGCCGGTACACTTCAACTTCCTTTTGTGGCTGTTGAGGTTTGGGAGGCGAGACTGAATTCGCCAGCGCCCGGGATGTATAGCCTTGTGGCAGAAGTAGACGCACAACTGGTTGGTCATCTTGGGCTTTCAGTACTTCAAAATCCTCGTCGTAAGCATGCAGCTACCTTTGGAATGGCGGTGCTAGACGGATTTGAACATAGAGGCATTGGTTCAGCGCTACTGCGAGCCGCAATCGATCAGGCCGACAACTGGCTGGACATTTCAAGAATTGAGATCACAGTCTTTACTGACAACAGTCATGCTATAGCACTATATAAAAAATTTGGATTCAAGGTTGAAGGAGAATTACAATGCTTCGCATTTCGAAATGGTGAATACATTAATGCCTATCAAATGGCCAGACTACGACCTGACAACAGATAGATAAAGACACCGTCATGAGAAAACAAAGTAAGTATTTATGGTGACTCGAATTCAAGTCATTGTAAGTGCGTTGTTAGTGCTATTTGTGATAGCAGTTTTTATCTGGGGGAGAAGCTACTGGGTGCCAGTGGTACGTAAGGTGGTGGGTGATAGAACAACGGCAGATGTTATTGAAAAGTATGGTGCTGAGTCCCGTCTTCGCCTCGGCAAGTACTTTGGCGCCGCGGGAATTCATTATCCGCCAACGTCCGTAACGTTTCTGGCGGTAAAAGACATTGCGGCAATGGAAGTCTGGGCAGGGCATGAAGATGCTCCTGTTTTTATCCATTCGTATCCGATTCTCGGTTTAAGTGGTGGCCCTGGGCCGAAACTTCGAGAGGGTGATCGACAAGTACCAGAAGGTATGTACGGCATTACCGGTTTTAATCCGAATAGTAGTTTCCATCTTTCTATGAAACTTAATTACCCGAATGCATTTGATCTTACGCAGGCAAATGCAGAGGATAGGAATGAGCCCGGTACCAACATCTTTATTCATGGTAAGTCTTCCTCTGTTGGTTGTCTGGCGATGGGTGACTCAGCGATAGAGGAATTATTCGTGCTTGTGCATGATATTGGTGCATCGAATGTTGAAGTGGTTATATCGCCAAGTGATCCTCGACAGGTGCATTTGTCACCAAACCCGGACTTGTCGTGGGTTGGACCGTTGTATGCGACAATCACAGATAAGTTTTCTCGCTACCTTCGGTAGTGCTGTTGCCCGGTGGTTTAATATTTTCGATCTGCATTTGGTTGAGAATTATTTTATAGCCGGCGTACTTGGTAATGCTAATTGATTTTCAGATAGCTCGATGCTGATAACGGGGCAGCTTGTCAGTCTGTGTTGCCGGGCACGATAGTAGGTGACTGCATCAATAAGCGTTGTACAACTTTTTAGAAATTCACATTCGTTGACTGGGGGTGAATGTAGACTAGCCGAACCATTACTTTCTGTAATACATAGTATGAGCGACCTTATTGAAGTTGCGGCAAAAAAAATAGCTGCAGCAACCAGACCGATCAGCTTTTCCGGTGCTGGCTTAAGTGCGGAATCAGGCATTTCGACTTTTCGTGATAATAGCGAAGACGCGTTGTGGGCTAATTTTGATCCAACCAGGTTAGCCTCCCAGGAAGGCTTTAAGGCAGATCCCGCCGCGGTGATTGACTGGTATAGCGCCCGTCGTAGGAAGCTGGCGCAAGCTGTTCCCAATGCTGCACATAAGGCTCTGGGTCAGCAAGCCGGGTGGACTCACATAACACAGAATGTTGATCACCTGCTGGAGCAGGGCGGGGCAGATGCGAAGCATGTTTTACATTTGCACGGGTCGCTGTTGAAGGACCAATGTAATGCAGACTGCGGTCATACAGAGGTAATTGATTTGAATGATCCACCCGGGCTGCGAGATTGCCCTGATTGCGGTAACCGAATGCGTCCTTCTGTTGTTTGGTTTGGTGAATCCCTGCGGCAGCACGTTCTGAATCGGGCAACAGCTGAAGCTGCAGAAGCAGACCTGCTACTGGTAATAGGAACCAGTGCGGTGGTATACCCAGCGGCGGGTCTTATTCCCCTTGCAAGCGAAGCCGGTGCCGATATTATTTTTGTGAATACTGAAGCATCTGAGATGGCTGACGGCAAAAGCATTGAAATTATAGGCAAAGCTGGAGACGTGTTACCACTGCTATTTAAGTAACTATGCAGGCACAGCTGCCGTAGTCATGGGCGTGCAGCGTTCGTTCTCAAGTACACGAACTCTGACCTCGTGAGCATGACCGAAAATTCGCGAAAGAGTGAATAATCAGCCGAAAATATAAACGTATTTTCTTCATCGATGAGTTGTTACGGCGTTTCACACCAATTGTTTTTTACGGCATTAGGTGCGTCGCCGGTGTCATCATGTTTCAAATAGACCAGTACATCCCGCCGGGCTTTCTGTTGTTCAATAAACCATTCGTTCCAGATGTTGAGCTCTTCAGCTGTATAGGAAGTTTTACGCAAGCGCGCATAAACAAAGTCGGCGGAGACAAATTTCACAGGAGAGCTATTTTCTGAATCACCTGATACACAAGCGATGTTGTTCTTTTGAAGTTGTTCTAGCACTTCATCATTGATCCAGCTTTTATGTCGGAACTCTATGGAGTAGCGTGGCCCGGCTGGAAGTGCGGATAGTAAGTTACCAAGCCTTTCGTTGTCGTGTTCAAAATCTGGTGGCAGCTGAAACAAAATGCAGCCAAGCCTTGAGCCGAGAACGCCACAGCGTGCTACAAAATCCCGGATGGAATGCTTTGCTTCTGTATTCAATCGCATTTGATGGGTTACGCGGCGATGTGCCTTTAACGCGAACTGAAAGTCACTCGGTGTTTGCGATTTCCATTGCTCTATGACCTTCTCTGAGGGGAATCTGTAAAACGTGTTGTTAATCTCGACAGATGGAAGTAACCCGGAATAATATTGTAACAGGTCTGCTGTTTTGGCATTTTCGGGAAAGAAATTGCCCTTCCATTGCGGGTAGCTGAAGCCGGAGGTGCCACAGTAGATCTTACCTGAGGGCTTAACCGCATCTGGTAAATCAGTAAGCACCGCTGCTGCTTTAACTTTATCTGGCGTGTTTTTGAAATATTTAATACTTGCCTGCATTGTCGCAATGGTTTTTGTACCGAAACCTTTGGTCTTTGCCAGGCGTCCATCATCAATTGCTGCTTCGAGGTCACCTGTGCTTTCAATGCCAAGTTCTTTCCAAAGCGTTTTTACACGCTTTGGGCCAAGCCCGCGGAAGCGCAATAGCTGTGGCAATGCTTCTGGAACCTGATTGCGAATGTCTTCAAGGTCGTTTGATGTGCCGCTTATCATCAGGTCTGTTATTAGCTTTGCAGTACTCTTCCCGATAGTGGCTATATCAGTGACTTGTTCGGCTTTAACCATGGCATTAAGATCACCAGACCAATCATCCAGGGCGCTTGCTGCGTTGCGAAACGCCATGTATTCAAATCGGCTCGCTTCGACAATCTCCAGCAAGTCGGCCATTTCTTTAAGTGATTCAACGACTTCGTCTTTGTCCATGGCATTAGTTATGGTGTTTGTAGATTTTTACTAGCAGCTTCTAAAAAAGCGATTATCAATGCATGGGTATTATTCAACAATGCAGACCGCTCCGGTTGAAATGCGGTACCAATATAAAATGGATGATTGTTAAGCTCAACAATTCTCGGGTCACCGTCGGAATCAAAGCCGGAGAAAGTCATGTCTGTATCTTCGAATAGTGATAGGTACTCTGCGTTAACGCCAAAACCACAATTGTATTGCTCTTCTATCAATTCGGATTTGATAATCGAATAGACCTGACTTGGGTTATTGATTTTGATAGCGCCCGGTTTCTCGCGCAATGCGCAATACATCGCACTGATAAGCGGCATGCTGGTGTCAGGGTTGTCTTCAACGCTATCGGCATCGGTATGGCCGAGTGCGTTTTGTGCATACTCAAGCACTGCGTGTTGATAGCCACCACAAGTGCCTAGAAACGGAGTTTCATTTTCACGGGCGAATTGGATAGCCGATATGACTTTTGCAGCATCGGCATAGGGGCTGTTAGGTACGCACCATATGCCGTTGTAGCTTGATAGATCTTTTAAGTTTATTTGGCTGGAATGTATCCAGTCAGCGTGAGAGTCAATTGAAAGACTCTCTGCAGCAAGCTGCAATGCCTTAGGTATGGCGCGATGCGCTATGACGCCGGCTGAGTGGTCACCAAGCAGAGCTACTTTTGTTGCCATATTCATTTCTCTTCCACGAAAAACGGCGGCACTTAAAAGCGCCGCCGTTCAGGTTACTACTATTTGGAGCTTATACGTAACGAAAATGATCGATAAGAACGCACCGTCAGCGCGTTCGCAGTAAGCTCGGTTCTGCCGCGTGGCTCCTGTGATGGCTACTTGGGAAGCGAGCCTTCAATACCTTTCACATACCAATCCATAGAAACCAGAGTAGGAAAGTCTTTCAGGTGCTTTTCACCGGCTGCACAATCTTCGGCCAGTTCACCGTCTTGCTTGTAGATCGGGCATGGCAAAGCGTGACGCTCGCCACTGCGCAGCGCGGCTTCAAGTGCCATAGCCTCTGCTTTTAGCTCATCAGACATATTGCTGTAGTCTGCCATTTCAACCATGCCGATGCCATTGCCCTGACCGTCTTTAGACAGACCCCACCAGGTATCAGACTGGCTCCATGAACCGTCCATTGCAGCAGCAACACGATCTACATAGTAGCTATCCCAGTTATCAACAATAGATACCAGGTGGCTGGTGGCGCCAAAGCGTGACATGTTTGACGCTTGACCGAACGCGTAAACACCTTCGTTCTTTTCAGCAATTGCCATGGCGGCCGGGCTATCGGTGTGCTGAACAATAATATCTGCACCGGCATCTATAAATGCCTGGGCAGCTTCAGCTTCTTTAGCAGGGTCAAACCACGTGAATACCCATTTAACGTCTACCACTGCATCCGGGTTGTGCTTTGCCAGTTCAGTTTGAAAAGCGTTGATGCCGCGAACTACTTCAGGAATAGGAAAAGATGCGATGTAACCGATCTTGTTGGTCTTGGTCGTTTTAGCAGCGATCAAACCTTGTACGGCACGGCCTTCATAAAATCGCGCAGAGAAAGTAGATATGTTATCTGTATCGCGCTTGAAGCCGGTGGCGTGTTCGAATTTTACATCCGGGTATTGCGCCGCCACTTCATTGGTAGGGTCCATAAAACCGAATGACGTAGTGAAGATAATGTCATGGCCGGTCTCTGCCAGCTGGGTGATTGACTTAACGGCTTCTGCACCTTCTGGCACGTTTTCAAGGTAGGTGGTTTCAACTTTGTCGCCAAATTCTTTTTCGATAGCGAGTCGACCGATATCGTGGCGGTATGTCCAACCCAAATCACCTATGGGGCCGACGTAGACAAAGCCTACTTTGGTTTTGTCGGCATGGGCGACGCCCGTGGTCAGTGCGGCTGCTAAAAGTGAAGCAGTTACGGCAGTTAAAATTCTCTTCATCGGTGATCTCGGTTTTCGACCCGGTGCGTTCGGGCGGTGGTTTAACGATAATATCTGACTAATTGCCAGCAATAATGCCAGTCATAAATATTGATTGCTTGTGGAGCGGTGGCTGAATCCGAAGCATTGTAGATGCTGATCGAATTGCCAATCGACATGGATATTATGCAATATATTCTAGCGAGGAGCACCTTCGAAAGTTGCGCCAACTGCAGATAACTTGTCTGTTCGTGACCCATTCGCCCTGGATTGTATGCACCTGCTGGCTACAGCAGCGCTCTGATCTGATCGAGCAATTCATTGTTTACCTTACGCGGTCCGGTATCGCCTCGATTGTCATGCCGTCGCTGGCCTGGAAGGCGGACGCCCTCAAGACCGGAAAGCCGGGTAAAGAACGTTTCGCAATGCGCTTCCCAGTCGTCCCCGGCGATTACTTCGGGCGACATCGCCATCAATAATTCACCACCACGGGCAGGGCCGCCGTCGTTATTATCATTCTGTGCGGCCTCAAAACTGAATTGCTCACTTATAAGGCCGGCGGCAAGTAGCTCGACCATGGTGGCGATTGCAGAACCTTTGTGACCACCGAAAGGCAAAAGTACGCCGCCCTCTGCGATCATATTGGGGTCTGTAGTAGGGTTGCCTTCACTGTCCAGGCCTGTGCCGGGGGGTATTTCATGGCCGTCTCTTGCTGCGATCTGAATATCGCCCAGTGCCCGTGCTGATGTGGCCATATCAAACACCCATGGCGTCTTGCCGGGACGCGGCCATGCCACTGAAATCGGGTTGGTGCCGAACAATGCTTTGGTTGCGCCTGTAGGTGCAACTTTCGGCTTTGCGACAGTGAACGCTAAGCCAACCAATCCGTGTTCCGCCAGTTTTTCTGTCTCTGGCCACAGGGCGGCAAAGTGATAGGTATTAACGATTGGCATCAAGGCGATGCCAAAGGTGCTGGCGGCCTCAGCCAGTAGCGGTACACCACGTTCAATGGCAAGCGGTGTAAAACCCCCGTCGCCCTGCATTCGTATAACCGCCGGAGTAACGGTTTCGGCGGTCGGGTTTGCCTGACCGTTAACTTTGCCACTGCGCAGCGCGCTGACATAGCCTGGTATTCTGAACATACCATGTGACTCAGAGCCATCACGTTCGGCGGTACTGACAGTGGTGGCAATGGACAAAGCGTTCTGTTCATTACAACCATTGGCGAGCAATGCTTTGTAGGCAAGATCGTGAATTTCTGCGACGGTGATATCGGTAGTGTCTGCCATCAGTAGCTCCAAAGCTGTTTTAAGTATTATACGGTGTCTTTGCTGTCTCGCTAGTAGTAACCCGACACTTCAAGAGAGTGGGAAACTTAATTGACCGGGTTGTCAGTTTAAAGCTCGAACTGTCTTGTTCGTGCGTCATCGATTTGCTGGACGTGAGTTCGTGAGGTGCTTTCCACTCGCTCACGCGTCGGGTTTCCGTGGGTGTCTATTCCTGATGCGGTTTTTTTCCTTTTTTGGTGTTCGGACGTTTGGCTTGGTGGGTTCGGAGTAACTGAGTAGTAGTGAGTGTGGAAGTTTGAGTGTGTAAGGATCAAGGGATCCCGACGCGTTAGCGAGTGGGTGTTCTGGTGTGATGGTTCATCGATCCGGTTGTCGGTTTAAAGCTCAACAGTTTCTTGCTTTTGTGTGTCGGCTATTTGCTGACGAGCCGGTTGTGAGGTGCATGCCACTCGCTCACGCGTCGGGTTTCCGTGGATCCGGATGCTTTGCGTGTCTGCTGCCTGTAATCTCATTCTGGCTAGAATGAGAAGCATCGTGTTAAGTGCTATTAAGAAGGCGGGTTAAACGGCTTGCCCAATGAGGCAGGTGCGTTTTGCCTGATCATCCGAGGGTTACGTGAAATGATGACCAGGACCAGAATCGTAAAGATATACGGTGCGGTGGTCAGCATGGTTTTCCATTCCAGTTGATACGCCGGAAACAGGTTATCAAGCCGCAACTCTGAAGCCCACAGCAAGCCGAATATATAAGCACCGGCTAAAACGCGCAGCGGCTTCCAGGTACCGAACAGAATCAACGCTAGTGCGAGCCAGCCCTTGCCGACAGTCACGCCTTCTTTCCAATCGACATGCACCAGCACAATAAATGCGCCGGCCAGACCAGCCATCGCGCCACCAAACAATATGCACCAGAAACGTATACGAGCAACGCGGTAACCAAGTGCATATGCACTGTCATGATTTTCACCCACCGCTCTTATAACTAATCCCATACGCGTCTTTTGTAACGCATACCAGATCACCGGAACCGCCAGTAAGGAAAACCACACCAGTAGGTCCTGTCCAAACACTTCAGGATGGTCTGCGACCTGAACTGATGTGTAGTTAACCCCGAAGAAGTTGCTGCCAAGTGAGTTGGTTAAACCTGCGCCGAGAATAGTAAGGCCAAGCCCGACAGCCACATGGTTGGCACGTAGGGTCTGCGTTAGAAAGCCGAACAGGGCGGCGAGTACTGCTCCTGCCAATGCAGCACTCACGAGTGCCAGCAGGTAATCGGTAAACGTAAATACGCGCTCTTCTTTGGTGCACATACCGGGTATTAATTCTTCAAGGCAGGTAATGGTTTGAAAGTTATAGGCGGCGATATAACCAAACAACGCGCCGATAAGCATCATGCCTTCAACACCAAGGTTCAATACGCCGGATTTTTCTACCACCAGCTCACCGAGTGCTGCAAGTAGCAGCGGTGTGGCCAGCAGTACGGCAGCTGTCAGCAAGTTGCTTAGAAACAGGATGGTCTCAGGATTCATGCGACTTTCCTGGTTGTCGTGCGTTTAAATTTTACTGTGTATTGATCGAGTACGGCGCAGCCTAAAAAGGCAAACAGAGCAACTACTTCAATGAGTTCCGCCACTGAGTCATCGACCTGTAAGGACGCTTGTATGTAGGATGCGCCAACATTTACATAGGAAATCATCAATGCCGCAAGCAGGATACCCACAGGATGCAAGCGCCCGAGGAATGCAATGATGATGGCCGCAAAGCCAAAGTTCTCAAGGTAGTTCTCCGCCTGAATCAGTTTGCCTGTCTCTGCAGTTAAATACACCGCGCCGGCTAAACCCGCCATGGCACCTGATATTGCAAACGACAACCACACAGTATTGTTCGGCGAAAACCCTGCGAATCGTTCTGCGCGTGGCGTGTGCTGTGCGACCTTTAATCGGTAGCCAAGCAATGTGAACAGCAGAATTGCGGCAAGAATAATAAACGCGACAAACAGCACCAGTAAACCAGTATGCAGTTCGGTGCCTGAAATGAGTTTTGAGGCCTGAACGCTTTCTGCAATCGGGTATGTCTCCGCTTGTCCTGCCTTAGGGTCTCCTTTTAAAGGACCTATGCACAGGTAGGTAAGCAGGTGTGACGCAACGTACACCAGCATCAGTGAGGTTAAGAGTTCATTGGTATTGCAGGTGACTCTAAGGAATGCGGGAATCATCGCCCACAGGCAACCGCCGATAATGCCTGCGAGTAGCAGCGCGGGAAACGCCCAGCCAGAGTCTGGGCTGCCCATTAATAAGTACGCGGCGTAAGCGCCGATAGAGCCAAAAGCAAACTGACCTTCAGCACCAATGTTCCAGATGTTTGCGCGATACCCTACCGACAACCCAAGTGCAATCACTGCAAGGTAGGCGGATTGTTGCAGTACCAGACCGAACTGCACTTCCATGCGCCTGCCTTGCCAGGGAAACGATAGCATCTGCCAGATGGCATCAGCTGGTCGGTCACTCATGACGAATAGTACCGCCACAGAGAAGGCAGCGGTGATCAGTAGCGCCAGTAAAATTGAGCGCAGGCTGGTCCACCAGTTGGTGTTTTGTCTTAGTTCAAGCTGAATCATGCGGCTGCATTTCCAGGGGTGTCGGTGCTGCCAGTCATTGCAAGGCCAAGTTGTTCAACATTCCAGTCATGAACGGCGCGAGCTTCACTGAGTGTGCCGTGGTGAAGAACGGCAAGTCGATCGGAAATCTCAAGTAACTCATCGAGATCCTGGCTTATAACGATAATGGCCGATCCATGGCCGGCCAGACTCATTAACGCTTCTCTGATGTTCATTGCAGATACCGCATCAACACCCCAGGTGGGCTGATTGATGATCAGCACCGAGGGTTGCTTTATGATCTCGCGGCCGACAACGAATTTCTGCAAGTTGCCACCAGACAGATTGCGTGCAGCCGTTTTATTGCCCGCATGGCGGACGCCAAATAGTGTGGTGATCTCTTCGACTTTGCGGCTTAAATAGCGACGATTAACAATACCCTTGTTGCTGGCCTTTTTATTGGCGATATTGCTGAGCAGTACATTGTCTATCAGATCAAGTTGCGGCACCGCCGCATGACCCAGTCTTTCTTCAGGTACAAACATCGCGCCGAGCTCGCGGCGTTCGTTGGGGCCGAGTGTGCCGGCGTACGTACCGTTGATTTCGATCGCATTGTGGTCGCTTGTGGTTTGCTCACCACTCAAGCCTGCGTACAGAAGTTCCTGTCCATTACCCGCTATGCCGGCCACGCCGAATATTTCACCGGCGTGTACATCCATGTTGTTTACCTGCAGTGTTTGATCATGATCGGTAATCGAAAGCTGCCGTACCTGCAAACGACGGTCGCCAATGTGCCGCACCTGTCGTTGCGTGCTGATATCACGGCTGCCAAGCATGAGTTCTGCAATCGATTCAGTACTTTGTTCACGCGGATCAAAAGTGCCCACCACGCGGCCGGCACGCAATACGGTGGCAAAATCACACAGCGCTTTGACTTCTTTTAGTTTGTGGCTGATGAAAACAATGCCGTGGCCATTGGCGGCCAATTTACGCACCGTGTCAAACAGTTGATCCGCCTCTTGCGGTGTGAGTACTGAAGTGGGTTCATCTAGAATCAATAACTCGGGGTTGAGCAGCAGGGCGCGCAAAATTTCTATGCGCTGGCGCTCACCGGCAGACAGTTCGAATACCGGTCTTTTCGGTTCCACCATCAATCCGTAGCGTTCTGCCAGTTCAATGATCTGGTTTTCCAGTGCTTTGCCCTGCACTGCACCGTCAATGCTGAAGGCGATATTTTCGGTGACACTCAGGCCTTCAAACAGGGCAAAGTGCTGGTGCACCATGCCTATGCCCATGGCGCGTGCGACCTTCGGGCTGCCAATGGTGCACTTTTCCCCTTTCCAGTAAACCGTGCCACTGTCTGGTTGCTGCAGACCGCAGATGACTTTCATCAGGGTTGATTTGCCAGCGCCGTTCTCGCCTAGCAGGGCATGAATTTGCGATGGCTGAACTTCGAAGTCTACATTTTCATTGGCCACCACTGGGCCAAATGCCTTGCTGATCTGGCTTGTTTGTAGCAGCGCGGGTTGTGAAGACAAATCTGGCATCCTCAACTATACAATGTTGGTGACTGTGGTTTTAGCGGCCATGACCGGCAGCCCATTTTGACAACCGGAGAGCAGTGATTTACTGTCCGCGGTTGTCTGAGCAGACTATACGGAAAAGACAGGGATTGTGGCTAATTTGTTGCGACCTGCTGACCTTCCTGATGTTCTCAAATCGCCTCCGGGTCGAGCCTTTGAGATTAACAAATTTGCGCTTTGCACAGTCGTTTTCCGGGTATTTACTTAAAAGTGTTAACTGGCCCGTCGCTGGTACAATCGGGCGTCGTATCTGGCACTTGAAGTCACACTAGCCAACAACCAACATACGGCCCATCATCGTAATAGGACGAAAGCAATGAAAATGACCACCGAAGAGGCATTTGTAAAAGTACTGCAAATGCACGGCATCGAACATGGGTTTGGCATCATCGGTTCGGCATTTATGCCAATTTCTGATCTATTCCCAAAGGCAGGAATCACCTTTTGGGATGTTGCTCATGAAACCAATGGTGGTTTGATTTGTGACGGCTACACGCGCGCCACTGGCAAAATGGGTATGGCCATCGCACAGAACGGCCCGGGTGTGACTGGTTTCGTCACAGCCGTAAAGACTGCTTTCTGGAATCACACGCCAATGTTGCTGGTGACGCCTCAGGCAGCTAACAAAACGATCGGCCAGGGTGGCTTCCAGGAAGTTGAACAGATGGCTATGTTTAAAGACATGGTCTGCTACCAGGAAGAAGTACGTGACGCGAGCCGAATTGCAGAAACGCTTAATCGCGTAATCACCAAGGCATGGCGCGGTTGTGCACCGGCACAGATCAATATCCCCAGAGACTTCTGGACCCAGGTCATCGATATCGAAATGCCACAGGTGTTGAACCTTGAGCCACCAGCAGGCGGAGCACAGGCTATCTCTCAGGCGGCAGAGCTGCTTTCAAATGCCAAATTCCCGGTAATCTTATCTGGTGCCGGTGTTGTGATCGGTGGTGCAATCAATGACTGCGCAGCACTTGCTGATCGCCTGTCTGCCCCTGTTTGCTGTGGTTACCAGCATAATGATGCATTCCCGGGTTCTCACCCGATGTCTGTTGGCCCATTGGGCTACAACGGTTCTAAAGCAGCGATGGAGCTCATCTCAAAGGCTGATGTGGTGTTGGCACTGGGCACTCGCTTGAATCCTTTCTCTACGCTTCCGGGTTACGGCATTGATTACTGGCCAAAAGACGCGAAGATCATCCAGGTTGATATCAACTCTGATCGAATCGGTCTGACCAAGAAAGTCACCGTTCCAATTTGTGGTGATGCCAAGATGGTGGCGCAATCAATTCTTGCGCAGCTGTCTCCAACCGCTGGTGACGATGGTCGTGAAGATCGGGCCAATCTGGTTCGCACCACCAAGTCTGGTTGGTTACAGGAATTGTCCAGCATGGATCACGAAGACGATGATCCAGGTACCGTATGGAACGAAGAAAGCCGCAAGCGTGACCCTGATCGTATGTCACCTCGTATGGCCTGGCGTGCAATCCAGATGGGTATGCCTGAAGACGCAATCGTCTCAAGTGACATTGGTAACAACTGCGCTATTGGTAATGCTTATCCTACGTTTGAAAAAGGTCGCAAGTATCTGGCTCCCGGTCTGTTCGGACCATGTGGTTATGGCTTCCCGTCAATCATCGGTGCCAAAATCGGTTGCCCAGATGTACCGGTAGTTGGTTTTGCTGGTGATGGCGCGTTTGGTATTTCAATGAATGAAATGTCCTCAATCGGTCGTGATGAGTGGCCTGGTATAACCATGGTTATCTTCCGTAACTACCAGTGGGGTGCTGAGAAGCGCAACACTACGCTTTGGTATGAAGATAACTTTGTAGGTACCGAGCTTGATCCGGAGCTTAGCTATGCAAAGATTGCAGAAGGTTGTGGTCTTAAAGGTGTAGTGGTGAGAACAATGGATGAGTTGACTGACACACTTCGTGAGTCGTGCAAGGCACAGGAAAAAGGTGTCACTACCTTTATTGAAGTTATTCTGAACCAGGAACTTGGCGAGCCTTTCCGTCGCGATGCGATGAAGAAGCCAGTACAAGTTGCAGGTATTGACCCTGCGGATATGAAGCCGCAGGCTGGTGCGCTTGGGTAGGCTTTTTTAGCTTTTATCCTTACGTTGTGATTGGAAGCCCCGCTCTTGCGGGGCTTTTTTTGGTTGTGTGTTTCGGTGGTTCGTAGGGGTATAGGCTTGCGCATTCACCGTAAGCTATTTTCTTTGCGCTGTTTTGCTGTGTGTAGTACTCGCTGTGCTCGACGAGCGGTACAGGCCACCCATGGCCGTGTTTCGAAACCAGTCCCTGGTTCAACGAGCCACTTTTCAAAAGACGAAAACTAACGAAAAGTCTTTCTATGCGACTTCTTTGCCCTGTGGGTGGCTACGCCATTTTTTTAAATCCTCCACCAAAGGGTCGCGCTAAATGCACATCCATGTGCACAGCGCTCACGCTGCATTCATACCGCTTAGCCTGACTCCGGATGATTTCAAAAATAAACACCGAGGTATCGCAGCGCTCGTTGGGTTGTTAGTTTTGTATTTTTTCGGGTTGCTCGACGATGGTGTAAGTTAACGAAGGGGTGTTGCTTTCTTATTGTTTGACGAATATGTTGGTTGTCCGTGGCCGTTATTCCGTATCGACGGCGCATCTATAGGGTGTGATGTATAGCGTCGACGCTTATAAATCATCACCGAGTCTTCTATAGGTCAAAACATACTCTGATGACACCGCCCAGGTGTTGTGTCCGAAGCCAGGTGTATCTGGATCAAGGTAACCCGACGTGTGAGTGAGTGGATCAAGTCCGGCACGTCACTTTTGAGTCTGGCCGTTCTTTCGCCAGCTGAGCAGTCACGAAATTCCATGAAACCTAATGCGTACGCAGACAGTGCATGCGCTGTCTCGGCCAGTTGCAATCAGTCTCAAACGGAGTTGTCACAAGATCTTTAGGAAGTTGTTAGAAATTGGTTAGAACCGAGTAGAAACCTTATTGCCTGAAGGTGTTCCTACTACTGAACGCGGCGCAAATGCATCGCGAACTATTTAACTTAACTATTTACTAATAACTTTGAAGGATATTAATCATGAAAAAAACATTCGCAGCTTTAGCTCTTGTTGGTCTTCTCACTGCAGGTACAGCATCAGCAATGGGAACGTCAGCCTCAGTCAATGGTGTTGTTGGTTTAAGCAGTGCAACTGTGAACTACTCACTGGATGATGGTGTTGCTACCTTGTTTGGAAATGTTGATTCAGGCGTAGAGTCAGCTCTTGCTCAAGCACACGTTGAGAAGTTGGATGGTGTTGAACACGTTCGTAATCTGATCACTGTTAACTAGTGTCGTGTAGAGGTGACGGTATTCGCCATCACCTTATTTCTATCTACACCCCCGGATGAGCCCGCATCTATTGCGGGCTTTTTTATTCTTGTTAAAAATCGTACTGCTCAACGACCGGTAATGCCGTCCAACACTGGATGGGCTGTTGCTGTTACCGCATAATCATGGCCCATCCAAAGGATGTGGAGCTCTTAAAATCAACTACCTTGGTACTTTCTTCAGACTGAAACTGAACCGAAGTTGGTTTCGAGAGAGGCAATCCCATCCACATTGAACTGCCACTGGCTAATGTGGTTTTCGATTCGAGGATCTGGCCGGACTTATTGAGCGTATTGGGATACCTGGAGCGGTTGATACGAATTTTCTCTCGCACAATGGGGTCATCGGTAGACCCTGGATTTATTATAAGAGGTGCCTTGTTGTTCAAATTAGTTACCTTGACCCATCCCACATCATCCCATTGGCGATATTCACCGAAGACAGGGATAAAAGGGATAATAAATCCAGCAGCCACGGTTCTGGAACGATAGTCAATTGCACAGAGTTCAAGGTGGAAATTGTCACTATTGATTACCGCTTTGTTCCTGGCGCCGATGGGTAACGCACTTGAAAAATATCCACAGGCATCATGTTTTTTTTCAGCGACCAGTGAGTCGACAACAAAGTGATGGCCTTGTGACAGGGTGCAACCACTTAGCAGGGTGATAAACAGTGTTGTTAACAGTAGCTTCATAAATATATCCGGAACGAGTACCCACGCGCATAGCTGTGTGGTTAGGCTGATGTGATCGTTACTGGATTAAAATATACGGCAATTAATTTATAACCGCAGTCTTAACGGCAGAAGTTAGGAATGAACTACCGGGAGGACACTATTTCCGTACTCTTTTGTATAATGTGCTGTTGATTCCCGGTGATACAACGGCTTGGCGGAGCCCGGCGTGCTTTGTGAGTGGTGGCGTGGCGGTGCAGGGCGTGTTTTCATTGATGAGTGTGTTCCCACGGAGATAAGGCGATAGTGCCGGCATGGATTCTTTAAGACCGCATCTTCGAGCCGGTAGGATCAAACAGCGGTTCAGGAATAAGTTGTGCCGGGTAACGCTTGCCGAGAATCTCAATCTCAAAGAATCCTTCCTCAATCTTGTCTGCTACAGGGGTGGGGATATAACCTTGCGCCAGTGATTGCTCCACAGAATGCCCATACCCCCCTGACGTCACCCATCCGACAACCCGCCATTCCCCATCAATCTGTGGGACCGCTTTGGGTGTTTCGGCGCCCAAAGCATCAAAGCGCGGTGCGCCATGACCATGCGGATCTGAAATACTCTTATAGTCAGTAGTGGTTTTAGCCCAGATAGGTTCATCACCCATGACATCTGTTTTATCAGTCGAAATAGTAAAAGATACCCGTCGAAGCTTGCCGCCATCAGCATATTCTGCGGCCGCTTGTTCGCGACCGATGAAGTGATTCTTTTGCAGCTTAATAAAGCGCTCCATGCTCCCTTCATATGGCCCATAGATGGGTCGCAGCTCTGCAAACCAGGTGGGAAAGTTCTTTTCAAGTCGCATCGAAAGCAGGGCACGCATACCAAAGTCTTTGATTCCGTATTGCTCGCCCGCGTCTTTGATCGCGAAATAAATACGCCGTTCGTAGGTTGGTTCCATCCACAGTTCATAACCCAGATCACCGGTATAGGTAATTCTATTCACAAGGCAAGGGCAGCCGCCGACATCCATAGAGCGATGATCCATAAAGCGGAAGCTTGCGCCGTCTACTGGCTGATCAACCAACTGTGCCAGTACATCTCTTGCATGAGGCCCTGCGATAGATAAGCCCACCATGGTTTGTCCATAACGGTGAATGCTGACGCTGCCATCTTCCGGCAGCAGTTGTTCAAACCAGCGCATATGATAAATTTGCGCAGCGGAAGAACCCCAGGCGTAAAAGACATCATCATCAGCGGCTTTGGCGATGGTGAAGTCACCAATCAGTTTGCCGTTATGGTTCAGCATAGGCGTTAACACTATGCGGCCTGACTTCGGCATGACGTTGGTCATTAAATGGTTTAACCAGTCTTCAGCGCCAGCACCGGATATTCTGTATTTCGCAAAGTTAGCAATCTCTGTGACGCCAACGTTGTTACGCACCGCGCGCACTTCATTGCCGACATGTTCAAAATCGTTAGACCGGTGAAAGGATAATATGTCTTTGGCTTCCGATCCTTCTGGTGCAAACCAAAGAGGTGTTTCAAGCCCCCAGGTGTCACCCATCACCGCATTGTTATCCCGAACCATTGTGTCGTACAACGGCGTCGTCTGCTGTGGCCGCCCGGCTGGTAACTCTTCATTGGGGAAGCGAATAGAAAAGCGCCGCGAATAGTTTTCACGTACTTTGGCGTTGGTATAGCGCAGGGTCGTGAAGTCACCAAATCGCGCCACATCCATGCCGAACACATCATGCCCTGGGTCACCGTCTACCATCCAGTTGGCCAACGCTAATCCCACGCCGCCGCCCTGGCTAAAGCCCGCCATCACACCACAGGCAGACCAGAAGTTAGTTAAACCTTGCACCGGCCCCACCAATGGGTTGCCATCGGGTGCGAACGTAAACGGCCCGTTAATAGTCTGCTTGATGCCGGCGGTTTCAAACGCCGGAAAATGTTTAAAAGCTACTTCAAGTGAAGGCGCTATGCGGTCAAGGTCTGGTTGCAGCAATTCATGCCCGAAGTCCCATGGGGTTTCCACTGGTGACCATGGCTTGCAGGCTTTTTCATAAGTGCCAAGCAATAAGCCGGAGCGCTCCTGCCGTGTATAGATCTCACCTTTGAAATCGATCACGCCCACCAACTCACGCCCGGTGTCCTGATTAAACTCAACCACCTCCGGCATTTCATCTGTTAACAGATACATGTGTTCCATCGCAAGAACAGGCAATTCCAGCCCAACCATGCGGCCCACTTCACGTGCCCATAAGCCGCCTGCATTGACAACATGTTCGGTTTTTACAATGCCCTTCTCTGTTTCCACGCTCCAGGTGCCGTCACTGCTTTGCGTAATGCCGGTCACCGGGTTGCGCAGCTCGATGGTCGCCCCCAGGGATTGCGCCGCTTTGGCGTAGGCGTGAGTGGTGCCTGACGGATCAAGGTGGCCTTCTACCGGGTCCCACAGTGCACCGACGAAATTAGACTCATCCATCAGCGGAAACATAGACTTTGCTTCTGACGGGGTGATGATCTCGGTTTCCATGCCCAGCGCACGGCCGGTGGCATGTACGTAGCGCAGAAAGTCCATGCGCTCTTCGGTGTCGGCCATCATTACGCCACCGGTCAAGTGCAGGCTGCAAGACTGGCCGGATATTTTTTCCAGCTCATCGTAGAGTGATACCGTATACGCCTGCAGCTTCGCCACATTGGGGTCACCGTTGAGTGTATGAAACCCGCCGGCAGCATGCCAAGAAGAGCCAGACGTTAGCTCAGAACGTTCGATCAACAGCACGTCTTTCCAGCCTGCCTTTGCAAGATGAAAGAGTACCGAACAGCCTACTACACCACCACCAATGACCACCGCTTGAGCATGTGTTTGCATCGTTGCATCCCCTGTTGCAATTGCGTTGCAATGTAGCACAACCCGTGCGTTGCAAGCCGTGCAAACTATCGTTGAAGCGCTATTCTAAATCACGTTTGCGCACGGCGTAAATTGTGTGCATAGTTTGCCGATCAAATATATCGATATAACAGCGGATAAAGCAGCAATGACAGTAAGAGCAGGGTTAGTAGGGTACGGGCTTTCCGGCAAGGTTTTTCACGCACCATTATTTAAAGCCGCAGGAATCGACCTGGTCTGTGTTGCATCATCCAATGCCGCCAAGGTCCATGCAGACTTCCCGGACATGGTGGTGCACCCCACTTATGATGATTTGCTTGCAGACAGCAAGGTTGATCTGGTGGTGCTGTCGACACCCAGTGAGCTGCACGCGGAGCAATTGCTCAAAGCCCTTGCCGCAGGTAAGCATGTTATTTCTGAAAAGCCTTTTACCTCAACAGTGGCAGAAGCTGATGAGGTTATTAAAGCCGCAAAAGCCTGCGGGAAAATTGCCACCTGTTTTCAAAACAGACGTTGGGACGGAGACTTTCTTACCTTAAGAATGTTAATAGATGAAGATACACTGGGTGAAGTGCGAAGCTACCGCGCGCACTTTGATATCTTCCGCCCGCTGGAACCCGGCAAGTGGCGCGAAAAGCCGGGTGTTGCGATTGGTGCACACTATGACCTTGGAACCCATATAGTGGATCAGGCGCTAACCTTATTTGGCAAGCCAGATTGGGTGCAAGGTGACTTAATAGCACAGCGCCCGGGTACAGAAGTGGTAGATACTTTTCACATACGTATGGGCTACAACAGCAACGAACTGCGGGTAGATCTTTGCGGCAGTTTGTTCCCCGTAGATGACAGTACCAAGCTATGCGTACATGGAACCAAAGGTTCGTATGTAAAACGTTTTATGGATATTCAGGAAGAGCAAATGCGTGCCGGTATGACCGCCACCGATGACGGCTTTGGTGTTGATCCGGAATCAAATTGGGGCAGGTTGACTGTGGCGGATGGGGAGGAGTCTGTTAGTTCAGTGCTTCGAACGCTTGATGGTTGTCACTATGATATTTATTCGTTGTTGAAGGTGGCTATTGAAGAGGGCACTAAACCGCCTGTTTTGATGGAGGAGGCTCGGATGACTATGGCGGTTATTGAGGCTGTTGTTGAGAGTAGTGAGTCGGGGTGTAGGGTTGATTTTTGAGTTGCCTAAATGGTGTGGTACCCGGGTATTTTAAAGTTCTATGTCAAGATTTGATCCCGTCTCTTTTCGTATCGGCTTGCTATAGTTGCTACAAAGACGCCGATACGAACGCGCATTGAGCCGGGAGTAAATCTCCCGGCAAAAAAGTGTACTCGCACTCTGTATATGAGATCAGCTCGCCCGAGGCACAGCGAATAAAACGGTAAAGGTGTCTAAGTGCGCGCAGTCTATTTTTTGATTGAAAAATGCAGGCTAGATTCGCTTTGAGTTCGCAATTAGGGTAGTTTGCCAGTAATTTTGTCTGTGGGGTTTATTGTTGAATGTTAAAACAAGATTTCCGGTCGTTTCGACGATTGGCGTTTTCCACGTGCCTGCAAGTCTTGTTGCTGCTAACGACTGTCATCGTTTCTGCCCAGGCGGCTGATCTTCCAGAGCCCGTCGGGCCTGCGCTGCTAGAGATTGTGGGTAAACTCGAGCACTCCAATGCTACGCTTCAAATTAACGGGAAAAGTGAATCTGCGGCGGTTTTTGATCTTGCATTATTGGAGTCACTGCCGGCGGTGACTATTCGAACCCAGACACCCTGGACGAAAGGTGTAGGCGAATTTACCGGTGTTCGTATGGATGTATTGCTAGAACGCGTCGGTGCATCATCTGAGCATCTTGTTCTTGAAGCGTTGGATGAATACAGTGTTGAATCGCTCGAGGAGCCTTATCAATCTTACCCAATAGTTATTGCCTATAAACTCAACGGTAAATACATGAGCGTTCGAGAGCTTGGGCCGTTGTGGGTTATGTATCCGTTTGATGCCTACCCTGAACTCAATAGCGAGCAATCAAGGGCCCAGTGCGTATGGCAGCTGAGACGGATTACGGTGCGCTAGATTGGATAGTCGAAAATCCGTTTATTTTTTGATAATTGCTGCATTAGTCTGTGGGGCCAGCTTGCTGCTGGCCATGTTCAACATCAACCACGCCCGACTGGAGTTGCAAGATTCCAAAGAGGGTGCGTTTAACTATATTCTTCAAGCGGATCGATCGTTCGATCGATTGCACTTATCGCTGGATGACTACCTTGATACTCAGGCCATAGCCGAGAAACAAATGCTGTGGCCGGATTTGCGGCTTCGCTTTGATTTGATCTGGAGCACGTTCAATGTTTTTGATATTCACCTGCCCACCAGTCGACGTTTGGATAGTGCCGATAGGTTTGCTTCACACGTCAAACAGTTTCTAAGTCAACACGATTTGTTATTTTCAAGTGACTCTCTTCCTCAGGATGATCATCTCGTCGTCGTAGATAATACATTGACAGAACTATCCACAGAACTCTACGGCGTTGGAACAGATGTGTTTGCGCAGTTCAATATATTTCGCGATCGTATCTCTCACCGAATGGAGGCTCTGTATCGCTATTTTTGGATCTCGGGTTTGATGTTATTGCTAACTGGCACCGCGCTGGTTGTTCAGTTGTTAAGACTCATCAACCAATCAACTCGTCTTTACAATGAAGCTCAAGATTCTGAATCACGTTTAGCCACGGTGGTTGAAGAGCTGCGAAGTGGGAAGCGGGAAAAAAAAGCAAAGGACAGCTTTCTTGCCGCTGCCAGCCATGATTTAAGACAGCCACTATTCGCTCTCGGGCTGTTCGTAAGTGCACTGGAGACAAGGGTCACGCTGCCCGATGGGCCCGTTATTCTGGACAAGATCAAACAATCTACAGAGGCGTTGAACAGTCTGTTCAACAGTTTGCTCGATATCTCTCAACTGGATGCCGGTGTGGTTGAGATAGCACCGGAGCATTTTTATTGTGCAGATCTTTTTCGTGTTCTGGATGAGGAGTTCGGTGAAGTAGCAGCCCGTGCTGACCTGGGTTTTCGAATTGGACCCACGGACGAAGTCGTGTTTACTGACTACGTCTTACTTGGTCGGATCTTGCGTAATTTAATCGACAATGCCTTAGTGCATTCCAATGAAGGTGAAGTGGTTGTGTCATGTCAACGCAAGAGCGAAACAGTGAGTATCGTGATCACAGATACCGGGCCCGGTATTCCTCTGGAAGAACAGGAACATATTTTTTCAGAGTACTATCAGCTTAAAAACCCGGAGAGGGATCGTTCCAAAGGGCTTGGTTTGGGTTTATCCATCGTTCGGCGATTGTCCGAACTGCTGGACATTGACGTATCGATGGATTCAGAGCCAGGCAATGGAACTCGAATCGAAGTAAAAGTCCCTGCTGGCCAGCCTGAGGCTGTCGAACTCGTCAGGCATCAAAATGCGAATATCAAGGTTAAGAATTTTCAAGGTGCTTTGGTATTGGTTATCGATGATGATAAAGACGTTCGGGATGCGATGGAGCTTATGCTTAAGCAGGTAAATTGTATCGTTGTGCCTGCAGAATCTGTTGAGGATGCGCTGAGAGTAGTGATGGAGCGAGATCTAAAGCCTGCGTTGATTATTGCTGATTACCGATTGCGTGAAGGTAAAACAGGGGATGCAGCGATTGCGCTGGTCCGCGAAGCGCTAAATGAGAACATCCCCGCATTGATTGTTACCGGCGACACCTCTCCGGAGCGGGTAAGGGAAGCGTCAGGAAGCGGTATGTTGCTGCTGCATAAGCCTGTGGAGCCAGACGAGCTGTTATCGGTAATAGAATCCTTTCTACTTGATTCCAATACTGCTTAGCGGAATATACGTTAGTTTAGGGTGTTCTGAAGTATTTCTTCTAGAGACAGGATCGTAAAATATTCGTCGAAAGATAAGGGCTCTGTCTCGTCTGCCATTTAAAAAACTTCACACCATTGCACAGGCCCGGCAATATTCTGGTGTCAGTAGATCGCCGATACATGATTTGATCAACAGCCCGGAATGATTCTTTGCAGAAGCATCTACGCACATCGACGCGGTCAGCGTCTATCTAAGCTGCGCAGTCGGAAACGCGTTTCGTAATTTGTAAAACTGATCTGCCCTCATTTTTAGAACAGAAGCGAATCTCGCTAACACATTGGGTTTCCGAGTAGTGCGGTTAGGAGTGATGGCTGTGCCGATAAGGTACAAGGCAGACCTGCCTGTGAGAGATATTTTACCGAAGTGCAGATCTTCTACATTCAGTGACTACTCACCACCAAGACCTAACTCACGTCGGAAAAAATTTGCTTCTTCCGGTGTCATCTCAAGCGTACGTGCAAATTCGTGACCGGCATACACTGCCATAGCAATAGTTGCCGGTGCATAGCAGTCGCCAATCGCCGTGACACTTTTAATGCCGTTGTCATTCCATTCGTCTTGCTGTTCAAGCAGCTCGTTGTAAAGGGTATCTTGGGGTGCTCGTGAAGTCAGCGGGATCACAGCATCAGCGGCTACTTCAGATTTTGTATCAATATATACGCAGGCAAGCGTGACTTTCTTATCGTCTACACGGCTTATTTTTTTATTGCAGATGATCTCTACTCCTAGCTCGCGTAGGCGTATCTGTATATGTTCGTTTTCAAGTGTGTTGTGAGTCCAGCTGGCAATATCTGAAGCCGGTGTCACCAGAGTCACTTGTGTTCCGGTACTGGCAAGTTGTTCGGCGATGACACTGGCAAGATAGTAGTGATCATCATCGTAGATCAGTACTTTGCCTTTGGGATAATTTCCATTCAGAACATCGTCAACGCTTACAATATTCGCGTTGTCTGAGACAGGCACTGTTTGTTGATGTTGTAGTCCACTAAAATCACAACGCCATTTTGATCCGGTAGCAATAGCGATATGGGTGGCCTGCGTTTCAAGGATGTCTTTTGTCGTCAGTGCTGAATCGGTATAGCTTTGCACATTGGCGCGCTGACTTAACATGTAGGTACGATGATCTGCCACCCGGCGCCAATCGGCTAATGGTGTTAGCGATGTTTCTGCAATGACCCGTCCGCCCATTTGTTTGCGCGCTTCAGACAGGATGACGTCATAGCCCCGGTCTGATAGTGCCAGTGCCGCTTCCAGTCCGGCAGGGCCGGCACCTACAATAAGCACTGACTCTTTTGAAGCCGCTTTGTCTATGCGAACCGGGTGCCAGCCACGGCGCCATTCCTCACCCATGGTCGGGTTCTGTGTGCAGCGCATTGGATAGGCAAGGTAGTCTCCGGATGTGCACATATTGCAGCCAATACACTCACGTATTTCGTCTTCACGACCTTCATCAATTTTGTTCGGCAGGAAGGGATCGGCGATGGATGGTCTGGCCGCGCCGATGAGATCAATGACACCGCGATTGATCTGACTGACCATGGTGTCAGGTGAGGTGAAGCGTCCGACACCCACTACAGGTTTAGTTGTTAGCTTTTTTACAAATGAAATATAGTCTTCCTGTCCACCTTCTGAGCCAAATCGTGATGGCATTGAATCATTGTGCCAGGCGGCGACGTTGACATCCCACAGGTCAGGTAACTCGGCCAGCAGTCCAACGATATCTTCCGCTTCTGACTTTTGCATGCCTTCACTTCCGAGTAGTTCGTCTACAGCAAAACGTAGGGCAACGGCACAACTGTCACCGACCGCATCTTTTAAATCTTGCAGTACCTCGCGCAACAGCCGGACTCGATTTTCAAGGCTGCCACCATACTCATCTGTTCGCATGTTGTAACGGCTTAGAAGAAACTGATATAGGAGTGTCATCGTGCCGTGTGCGGCATAGGCATAAATAATATCGTAGCCTGCCTTTTTGGCGCGCAGAGCGGCATCGACATGCATGCGTCTGAAATCATGTATGTCAGTTTTTGACATAGCTCTGGCGTGCACATGAGGAAAGTTTTCAGTAGGTATATTGCTCGGTGACAGTGAGGGCAGGCGGGTTACGTAGTTTGCGACCTCAAATCCGTTGTGCACCAATTGAATACCGGCGAGTGAATGATGTGCATGAACCTTTTCTACCATAAGCTCATGCACGGGCAGATCACTGTCGTCCCACAATCGCATTAATGTAGCCGGGGAAAGGTCGCTGCTGGGGTGTATCGAACACTCTTCTGTACACACCACGCCCCAACCCCCTTCGGCCTTTACGCCACGCATTTCTGCCATTGCCCGCGGATAACGATGACCCATGCCATTGCAATGAGGTACCTGATAGAAACGGTTTCGGGTGCTTTTAGGACCGATCTGAAGCGGTTCAAAAAGAGGGTCAAATCGGGGGTTGCGTTTAGCCATTGCCTTGGGTGCTCGGGTGCCGGATAGTAACCGTTAGAATACGTGAACTGTTGCAGTGAGATCAAAGCAGACGCGGCTTTAAATGACTATGGAGTGGTTTTGTGTTGATATGGTATTGATGGCCGACAGGACTTTTGAACATTAATGGATACAAACCCTAACTTCTCACATCTGCTGCAACCGCTAAAGATTTCTCATCCCGGTGGCGTGCTTGAATTGCGTAATCGAGTGCTGGTGTCGGCGCATGTGCCCGGTTTTGCAGAAAATAATCAGGCCGGTGATCAATACATTGCTTATCACAAACGTTATGCCGCAGAAGGCGTGGGGTTGCAAATTACCGGTGGCACCCCGGTGCACGAATCTGGATTGCTGAGCTTGAGGTCAGATGCTCTGTGGAATCTTGATGATAGTGTGATCCCCGGTTATAAAAACCTGGCTGCAGCGGTTCGCGGTGAGGGCGGTCGTATTCTTGTCCAGCTGGCCCATAGCGGCGGTACCGTTCAAATTGATAAGCCCGGTGTCACCAGTTGGTCGGCGTCGGCTGTGCGCTCTGCGATTACCGGTCGTGTCTCTCATGCAATGACGCAGGCTGAAATTGACGAAGTCATTCAGGCGTTTACCGATGGTGCACGTCGCGTTAAAGAAGGTGAAATGGATGGTGTAGAAATTCTTGCCGCTTTTGGTTTTCTGCCGCAGGCATTTTTATCACCGCTGACTAATTTTCGTGTTGATAATTACGGTGGGTCTTTATCCAATCGAATGCGTTTTTTAATTGAAGTATTAACAGCAGTAAGAGCACAGCTGGCACCGAATCAAATCCTGGGTGTGCGTTTACCGGGAGACGAGTTTGAGCCTGGCGGCTTGCAACTGGAAGATATGCAACGTGTCTGCAAGGGTCTATCTGATAAGGGCCTGGTTGATTATATCAACATCATTGCTCATACCAATTTTACACACACTGGTCGCGCCAGGCACTGGGCACCAACGCCAACTGCCCACGGAATTTTTGTTGATCTGGCCGCCGCCGTTAAGGCACAGGTAACCGTGCCGGTTTTTGCAGTGGGCAGAATTGTCGACCCGGCTCATGCCGACCGCATTATTGCCAGAGGGCAGGCAGACATGGTGGGTATGACCAGGGCGCACATCTGCGACCCGACCATTGTCAGCAAAATAGTAAATGCTCAAGCAGCACAGATCAGGCCGTGCGTCGGTGCCAATACCTGCATCGCCAATCGCTACACAGGTAAGCCGATTCGCTGTATGCACAACCCCGAGTTAAAAACACCCGGTAAGGTTTTACAACCGGCATCCCTAGTGAAACAAGTGGTGGTAATCGGTGCCGGACCGGGTGGACTGGAGGCGGCACGACTTTGTGCCGAACGCGGCCATCAAGTGTCAGTCTACGAGCAAGCAGCAACAACCGGAGGTCAGCTAGCCTATTGGACGCGTGCTAAATCAATGACAGAACTGCAGCGAATTATTGACTGGCGAATGCTTGAGCTCGAAAGACTGGGCGTGACGATCACACTGAATAAAAAAATAGAATCGCATGATCTTGCAAGTATTGCGTGTGACGCCTTGATTGTCGCCACGGGTGCAACTGATATCACCCGCGGTTTGGCAAGTGTAATAGGTACTCAAGTGTTAACTCCCATGCAACTGCTCGATAGCGATGATATCAAGGTGACGCGGGCACTCGTGATCAGTGATGGTCGTGGTCAGGCGGGTTTGGTGTGCGCAGAGTGGTTGCATGACCGTGGTGTACACGTAGAGCTTATTAGTGAAGATATTGCCGTTGCCAATGATCTTGATCCAACGAATAGAAATGCCTGGTATGAACGTCTGGGCCAGAGAGGCATTGTGTTTACAGCTCAAACCAAGGTTGAAGCCATCGAAAGTGGGGTAGTTAATTTGCGCCACCTCTACAGCCAGCGGGCCAGTCAGCGGCAACAGATTGATTTGGTGGTCGACTGGAACGGTTGCCGGTCACAAGATGGGTTGCGTCAATGGTTTGAAACTCGCCAATTGGAAATGCCGGTTAGCTTTATAGGCGATTGCGTTGCGCCTAGAAATGTTGAAACTGCTATGGCAGAGGCGTTGGTTATTACAGAAGAAATATAGCAGCAGGCACCATGAGACAGGCCACTGCAATGTCAATGATATTTCCTACAATGCGCACGCCTGTAGTTGGTATACTATTATTGATGTTTTTAATTAACAAAACTATAGGAGGCCCCCATGTCATTGTGCAGAATCGCGTTTGCACAAACCCCTTCAGGGGCGGGATTCCAGTCCTGTAACACTCGTTGGCGCGGGTATTCCGGACTGGTACATGAACCCTGACTTATAACGATCTTCTAAAGATCCGGGGAATAAACCCTGCCACCTAAGCATACCTTTGCGCTGTGTTTCTGTACCTGTAACAGGTAATGACACAGGATCTGGATCCATGACCACCCTATTAAATGTTTTGGACATCTCGTTTTCACGAGGCAGTCTCCCGTTGTTTAAAAACATTTCGTTCTCGCTAAACCTAAACGATCGAGTTGGCTTTGTCGGACATAACGGCAGCGGCAAAAGCACACTGCTCTCTTTATTAACCGGTTCCGAACAACCCGATGAGGGCGAAGTGCGAATGCCGCGTGGTCAGCGCGTGGCGTTGGTCGAGCAGTTTGTGCCTGAACGTCTTGCTCAGCTAACGCTAATAGGTTCGGTATTAGATATTTTGCCTGCGGAGGAGCAGCAGAGTAATCGCTACCGGGTTGACGAACTGCTACAGCAACTGGGCTTCCCACTTGAACAATGCGAATTACCGATGCACTCCCTCAGTGGCGGGCAACAAAATCTGGGCTTGCTGGCCCGGGCTATTTTGTTACAACCCGAACTATTGCTAATGGATGAACCTGGTAACCATATGGATGTGATGGCGCTGACGCATCTTCAAAGATACCTGCTCTCCAGCCAGTCAATACCATTCCTGATGATTTCGCATGATCGTGAGCTATTGAACAATTGCACCAACAGAACTGTATTCCTCAGGGATAAAACGCTCTACTCCTTTGACTTGCCCTTTGACGCTGCGGCCGAAGCACTGGCCGAACAAGATGTGCAATCCGCCAAAGCGAGGCAGGCAGAGGAGAAGGAAATCAAGAGACTGCAAGCAAGTGCAAAACGACTGGCGATGTGGGGAAGGACGTATGACAACGAAGATCTTGCGCGCAAAGCCACGAGCATGCAAAAACGCGTTGAGCGTTTGAAACAGGAGCAGACCGTGCTGAGCCAGGGCAGTGGACTGGAGTTACAACTGCACACTGACTCACTACGAGCCAAGTCGCTCATGACTGTCGAGAACCTAAAGGTAGTGACCCCCGATGGCAATCATGAGTTACTAATTATTGAGTTCCAACATATCCGCCCTGGCGATCGGGTGGCCTTGTTGGGCCGCAACGGTGTGGGTAAATCAACAACCATCAATCGTCTGGTAAACGCGATTGGAATGACGGATAACAATGTCCGGTTCAACCCAAACGTTAATCCGGGGTATTACGATCAGGAACTGGAACAGTTCAGTACGTCGCATGGGCGCTTTGATTGGCTGCGTGAACGTACCGAGGTCACAGATGACCGAATAAAACAGGTGCTGTTACAAAACGGCATTTCATACGGCGACTTTGACCGGTCGGTGGACAAACTCAGCGGTGGTGAATGTGCGCGCCTGATGTTTATGGTGTTCCAGTTAAACAAACCAAATTTCCTGGTGCTGGATGAACCGACCAACCATATTGATATTCAAGGTCGAGAGCAGTTGGAGCAACAGTTGATTGAGTCTGACGCAACGCTACTGATCACCAGTCACGATAAGCGTTTTATTGAACGGGTGGCCAATCGCTGGTGGTGGATCAATGATGGCAAATTGATTGAGCTAAACGGATTGGATGAGTTCTATGAAATAGTAGAGCGCGATGCTTCTGAAAAGCAGGTCAATTCAAAACCTGCTGGGAAAGCCGCGAACCTTAATCAACAAAACATCATGAATGAGGATGGCAAGCTTGCGCGAATTGATGAACTGGAGACCCTTTTAACGGAAGACAGAGCACGCAAGCTAAAATTTCAAAAACCACTGCGACAACAGGGCTGGGAAGAAGAGCTACAGAAATTGTGGGATGAATTGGATTAATTTAAATGACCGCACAAGTTCTAATTGTCGTAACAATACACCCTTGAATTCAAGTGGAACGCTTGAGGCAATGAATGTGGCAATCAGTGGTGCCGCAAGTGAAAACGCCTTTAAGAGACGGGTTCTGTCATTGCGATATATTGCATGAAAGGCCAGCTTCAAGGCTGAGTGGTGACAGCAAGGATGGCGGTTCCACGGTCAGTAAAGCAAACATCAGCGCCTTGGTTGAGGTATGAGTCGCTCGACCTGATTTCCCCCTATGGATAACCGCACCGTACAAGGAATGAGTGAAGGTCAATTGAATCAGGGCAAGGCGACGCTGGCTTTGTCAACTATCGCCGTTATGCGACCTGTTACCGGAAAACCGGTGGTTATCATTTTGTAGGTTGAGCCGATACATTAGGTACTCTTTAGTGCAAAACAGCAGAAGCGGGTATGCTCAAATCTCTCACTCTAACTATGCTCCTCACCAGTATTGTTTGCTCAGGTTGTTCTACGTCACCTACCGGTAAGAAGCAGCTGAATCTCGTATCAGACAGGCAGATATCTGCCATGGGCTTGAGTGCTTATGCAGACATGAAAAAGACTATCCCTATTTCGAATGACAGGCGCCGTACCGCTTATGTTCGCTGCATTGGTGATGCGATCACCGCTTCATTAAACGATAACCAGCAGTGGGAAGTTACCCTTTTTGAAGATGATCAAATCAATGCATTTGCACTGCCCGGCGGAAAGATCGGCGTATACACCGGCTTGCTTGATGTCGCCGAATCACCTGATCAATTAGCCGCTGTAATAGGGCACGAGGTTGCACACGTACTTGCCAACCACGGTAAAGCAAGAATGTCTGCGGGCATCGCAGGGCAGGCCGGTATGGTGCTTGGTCAGATCGCGCTAGGTTCACAAGTTGATAACACACGACAAAGAAATGCAATGGCAGCCCTTGGCCTTGGGTTGCAGGTCGGCGTAATGATGCCTTACGGTCGCGGGCAGGAAAGCGAAGCAGATATACTGGGATTAGACCTATTGGCCAAGGCAGGTTTTAATCCGCAAGCCAGTACGCAGCTCTGGCGCAACATGGCGGCAGCGAACAGAGGTTCTACACCTGAGTTATTGTCAACCCACCCTGCAGCGAGTACACGAATTCGTGATCTTGAACGACAGATGGGTAAGGCGCTGGGTCTTTATCGCAATGCCCGTGCGAGCGGGAAAACACCGACATGTCGAGCTTAGCAAGGTCATATGAAGTATAGGAAGTTGACTATTGGTACTGAATAAATGGATCAGCTATGTACAAAGCAACGGGATGCAACGGTTTTACACTTAGCCAACGGTTTATCGTGCTGTCACAGTACAAGAAGATGAACCGTCCCAGCCCCACCCATCGCCAACCGGATTGGTATCTACACACTCGGCAGCAATGCGACAGGAAGCTGAGCCATCCCACCCCCAACCATCACCCATTGGGACGGTATCTATACAGTCACCATTAAATTCAGAATCCGGTATTAATGGTATGCCTGTAGGAATAAACGACTCACCGGGGTTGATTGCCCGGCATCTGGTGTAAGCCATATCCGACGTCCACACTCTTACCGCTTGCGTAGATACTCCGTTGTTATAGTCGATATCAATAACTTCAACCCATGGTGAGTAGCCCAAACCAGTTGGACCGCTATAGATTCCATCGTCGAGACCCCAGGGTAAACCGGAAATGACTGTTGTTCTGAAAGCCTGAGTTAGATCAAGTGTGCCTTCAAACGGTGCAACCGTCGACAGCAACCCGAACTCCAACAGCGCTTCAGCTCTGATCGTAGCGTAGCTGGAACCGTTAAAGTAATCCTCTTTACAGACAACTCCTTTGTTAAAATCTTCAGCGTTCCAATACGCACGAGTAAGTATCACAGGCTGCCCGTTTTCCTGATTGGTAAATACTGGCGTATCGTCGGATTGGTCTGAAACAATGCAGGACTCATTATTCTCCCAACCAAAACCATCACCGTCAGAATCTGCCGCAACAGAGCTACAAACATTGTTGGCGTTCGCAAACACGACCGGTGCTGCACTAAGGAGTGCCGCGATTGTTAACGATGTAAGTAACATGGATGTTTGCCCGAATTAGATTAAATATTTATATGTCATGACATTACACGTTTGCGGTCTATGTTGCAATTCACGGTAGTGAAAAAGCCCATAACTCAGGTTGGTTTGTACAAATATGAGTATCAGGTCTGGCACTGCCACACAGGCAGCGCTGCAAGGCCTGGCTCCGTGATGGCAAACAGAGGTTCTTTTTTGTTTTCCGTTACGACGAGCTCACCGCTACTGACGTGTAATGCTGGTTTTGTTATCACGCAGAACGAATTTCTGTACTTTACCGGTAGCGGTTTTGGGCAACTCATCTACAAAGCTTACCCACTGCGGTGTTTTGAAGTGCGCCAGAGCATCTCTGACGTGTTGTTTCAGATCGTCTTCTGTTGTTTGATGGTCAGGCTGAAGTACCACAAAGGCGTGTGGTGACTCACCCCATTTTTCGTGCGCCATGCCAACAACGGCCACTTCCTGTACAGCGGGATGACGCAGCAGGCAACCTTCGACCTCGACCGATGAGATGTTTTCGCCACCGCTGATGATCACATCCTTAAAGCGGTCTCGTATTTCAAGAAAGCCGTCCGGGTGTACGACGGCAGCATCGCCGGAATGGAACCAGCCGTTCTTGATCGCTGCATCGGTGGCGGCTACATCGTTATAGTAGCCTTTCATAACCACATTGCCGCGAACAGTGATTTCGCCTAATGTGTTTCCATCATGCGGAACTTCGTCGCCGAGTTCATCGACTACCCGGAGTTCACCGGAGCCAACCAGTTCGACTCCCTGACGGGCTTTGACAATGGCGAGATCTTCGGCGGATAGCTTTTCATGTTCCGGCCGCGCTTCGCAAATAGTGATTAATGGTGCGGTTTCGGTTAGTCCGTACACGTGGGTCAGCTGCCAGCCAAGTTCGTTTTCCAGTACTTCGATAGTTGCCGCGGCCGGTGGCGCGCCGGCGGTGAAAAGGCGCACACCTTTTGGTATCAGGTCACGAAATTCTTTGGGCGCATTGATGATGCTGATTAACACGGTAGGTGCTGCGCAAAGCATGGTGATTTTCTCATCGCCGAGGGCTTTACAGATCAGTTCGGGGTCGGCCTTCGGCAGGCAGACATGTGTCATGCCGCGTGCTGTATTCAGCCAGGTAAAGGTCCAGCCGTTGGCATGGAACATTGGCAGGGTCCACAAATAGCGATCAGCGGGCGTCAGGTGTTGGTGCGCCAGCGTATTCATGATGTTCAAGTACGCATTGCGGTGGGTAATCATGACCCCTTTGGGGCGAGCTGTGGTGCCACTGGTGTAGTTGATCGTTAGCAGGTCAGTTTCAGAAATCTCTGCCTCGGTGAAGTCCGGTTTGCTGTCTGCAATCATCTTTTCATAGTCCTGCCATCCATCCTGGCTTTCACTCAGGGCGACGTAGATTTCAACTTTGGGCAGCTTATCCCGAATGCTATCGATGGCAGGTATATAGTCAGGATGTACACAAACGGCTTTAGCGCCGCAATGGTTGAGGATGTACTCAAAATCTTCTGCCAGTAGCCGGTAGTTGATCGGCACGAGTACGGCACCTGTCTGCGGGACGGCGTAGTAGCCCTCCAGATGTGTGTGGGTGTTGGGGGCGATGTAGGCTACTCGATCGCCCTGGGTGACGCCCAGTCCCTGCAGAGCTGCAGACCATCGGTCACAACGGTCAAAAAATTCCGCATAGGTAAAACGTTTTCCACCTTCGACAACGGCCTCTTTTCCAGCATAAAGGCGTCGCGCTCGACGTGCGAACTCGATTGGTGAAAGGGCGATTTCCATTGCAGGACTCCTGACTGAATATTGTGATTGGTATTGTGGGACTTTATTGTACCGCAGTGAAGCGCATCGCCGCTGAGGGTGCAAGTGTTACGTGACAGCGTCACGACACTGACGAGCGCACAGTATCGATTCATGGCGGCACAACATAATATCTTTCGCCCGTTGATTCGGGAGAATGTTAGTGGCTGTGCAGGAAGTTCGGTAACAAACCTTTCACAGCCACTGTCGTCAGAGCAAGGCGGAAAAATGCAGGTATAGCAGCAGGGCGTATATCGAATTTTTCTAACGCGGCTATGGCTTCGATCCGTGTTACCCGAACTTTCCAAACAGCCCATTAGAGCCGGGCCTAACGGAAAAGTCTGGTCGGAGCCTCTCAATTACGTGGGCTGGAAGTCACGTTAACTGTGTACCGGCAAGCCTCATAACGGGGGAATTCTCAGGCATGATGATTGCGTCTCCTCCACGCGTCTGCACGCAAACAATTGGCTTATCAAAGCCAGAGGTCCGCAGATCACTTATAGACCACCAGCCGGCTCTAATTATCGGGAACCTCTGTGCAACTACCTTACATACGTCTCCGGTTTTTTTTCTATTGCTTTCTATTGGCTACCAGTTTCCAACAGGCTGGCGCTCAGGAAGACCCTCTACTCAGTGACCGGACAGCAGAAACGCTGCAAGGCTTACCCAACGACGATAGCGTCAAAACTTTGGGTGTCGCTGACTTTAATGGGGACGGGTTTGAAGATATAGCCATTGCACGCCGAGGTGCGAACCCTGTGTTGTTGGTTAATGAGCAAGGCGTGCTGACGAACCGTACCGACCAGCTGTTTAGTAACCCTCAGGCGTCCGCCAATTCGACTTATGTCGAACCGTTTGATGCTAACTCTGACGGTTTTATAGATCTGGTTTTTGCAGTTCTGGACCAGCCCGTCAGGCTGCATATCAACCTTGGTGTTGTTAATGGAGTCTGGCAGGGGTTTGACGGTGGTGTTGATATAACTGCCGCCAGAAATGCCTTAACTATTGAGTCTGGTGACATCAATGGTGATGGCACGCCTGATGATCTTTTTGTTAATCAAGTACTATCTGCCAATGTGTTGTTGATTAATGACGGTAATAGCAATTTTACCGATGCGTCTTTTCAACTGGATACATTACGCAACACACTTAACAACGGACACTTTGGTCTTGTCGATGACGCCAATGCAGATGGTGTTGACGACATCATGTATATCCTTGCTGATGACAACCTGTTCGTCTACTACAACGACGGTAATGGGAACTTTTCGAATGCAAGGCGCAAGTCATTTCAGAACACACACTTTGGGCAACCACTGGCCTACACCTGCGGTTGCGCTGACTTCAACGGTGATGGCATATTCGATTTCGCAGTACACGCGGATGGCGGCGGAGACGATCGTCTGACGTCCTTTATGTCAACCGGATTCATTGCCGCTAACGGGCTGCCAGAACATGTATTTGTGGATCAACCCCGTGTACCCGGGCGTATGAGCCGCCGGCATGGGTTACCGGATGTGGGTGATGTAGACGGCGACGGTGATCTTGACTATGTACAGTCTAGTTTGGAGCGGGTACACGGTACTCTTGCATTGCGACCAATCGGTGTGAGGACGCTGATGGTGATCAATCAGGGTCTTAATAGTGGTGAATTTGATGCGTTTGTAGGTGAAGAATGGGGTCGGGAAGACTCTCACGATGTGAAGCTTATAGACGTCAATTTAGATGGTAATCTTGATATGTTTATAGGCCATGATACGCGTTACGGCGTCTATATTAACGCCGCGCCTCCGCGCACGATTGAACTGGAACAAGTCGCAAGCGTGTCTCCTGGCATTGCCGGTAGTAGTGCAACCCTTGCAGTCTCTTTGGTGTCGGGCACCAACGTATCCTACTTATGGGACTTTGGAGATGGGGCAACGGCCACCACAAGCCGGCCCGTGGTGCAACACGTTTACGCTCAAGCCGGCAGCTACACGGTCACTGTCACTGTCACTGGTACAGAGGGAAGTGATCAGATAAGTTTTAGGCAGACTATTTTCAACAGCCCGACTTTCAACCGACCTGCGTCTTCAACAGGTATGCTATATGAAACGCGTTCGACTGCCAGTGATCGGGTCTTTTCAGTTGCGCCTGACCACGATCAGGTCACAGTGATAGATACCGGTAGCGGACAAGTATTAAGTGAGATAGCGGTGGGGGACGAACCACAGAGCCTGGCACTTGGTGAAGCAGGCACCCTGTATGTGGTTAACAAGCGTGCAGCTTCTATTTCTGTGGTCAACACCAACTCCCTGACCACAACCAATGAAATAGCCTTACCGTATGCATCGCGTCCACACGGCATTGTAGTAGATGCAGACAGTCAATTTGCCTATGTGGCATTGGAAGCCACTGGAATAGTAGTAAAGCTTGCCCTGCCGTCTCTTAATGTTGTAGCACAGCTGGATGTCGGGCCAACACCACGGGAATTGGCTTTGTCTGCTGATGGCCAAACGCTTTATGCACCGCGGTTTATTACTCCACCGCTCGGCGGTGAAAACACCCGAACCGTCAGTGCCAGCGGCAATGCAGAGCTACTGCAAATTAATACCGCATCAATGTCATTGTCCGGGCAGATTAACTTTCCAGCCAATGACATCAGCGACACAGAAGAAGAAAACGGCACGTCGAGCCGCGGCATACCAAACTACCTGCGAGCACCGGTTATATCACCAGATGGCACTCGTGCGTTAGTGCCTGCAAAACTGGATAATATATATCGTGGCTCGATGCGTGATGGCCGGGCGCGTGAACACGATAAACTGGTGCGCGGACTGATGCTTCAGTTTGATACCGTATCAGGGGAAGAGGTCTCTGCCAGTCGTTTTGACTTTGATAACAACAGCGCACCCACTGCTGTGGCTTACGGGCCAACTGGTAGTTTCGTGTTTGTGATTCATGAAGGCAGCCGTGCGTTTGAGGTGATGGATGCTTACAACAACACGGTTATCTTCAGAACAACCACTGAATTCGCCCCCAGAAGTATTGCTGTATCACCGGATGGTACACGGGTCTATATTCATAACTATCTCTCACGTAGCGTCTCTATTTACGATACATCATCGTTAATCAACAATCAGAACACCACGCCTGAATTGACAGGCGTGGTGAGCATAGTAAGTAATGAAGCGCTTTCACCAGTGGTATTGCGCGGAAAACAACTTTTTCATGATGCGGAAGACAACCGCCTTAGTACACAGGGATATATCTCTTGCGCTTCATGCCACGACGATGCGGGCCACGATGGCCGTACCTGGGACTTCAGTGATGCAGGGGAAGGCTTGCGTAATACGATTGATCTTCGTGGACGGGCAGGGATCCGGGATGGAAATGTCCATTGGTCTGCCAACTTCGATGAGTTTCACGACTTTGAAAATGATATTCGCGAAATTTTTGATGGCACAGGATTATTATCAGATGCCGATTTTTCTGATAGTGCCGCACCACTGGACAGTGCCGCACCCAAAGCGGGGCGCAGCGCCGATCTGGATGCGTTGGCGGCTTATGGTGCATCACTGACAAGTTACCACAACAGTCCGTATCGTACTCCCAGTGGTGATCTCACCGCCGCAGGCGTGGCAGGTAAACAGGTTTTTGTCGATGCCGGTTGTGCTGCATGCCATAGCGGCGACGGCTTTACCAACAGCCCGTCAGCTGTCGGCAGCAACATCGGCACTGTTGATGCGGACACCGGTAGCAGACTAGGCAGGCCGCTGCTTGATGGCGGACTTGATACACCGACACTAAAAGGTTTGTGGCACGGCGCACCCTATCTGCACGATGGTTCGGCACTTAATTTAAGAGAGGCCGTGCTTGCACATCAGTCTGGCAATGACTTTGATGTGTCTGGCCTGAGCAACGCACAGCTTGATTCTCTGGTGTCATATTTACTACAGATTGACGACAGCGAGCCAGCGCCGGAAGACATTTCGACTGAGCCCACTGACCCTGTAGTGATTGCCAACAATGACACTATTGCTATTGATGGTGATTTTTCAGACTGGTCTGACGTTACGCCATTTACTGCAGATGCTGATGATGTTTCGGGGCCGAGCAATACACTCGATTTCAAAAGCGCGTGGATCTCTAATAACGACGCTAACCTGTATGTACGTTATGACTTCCACCTTCCGGATAACGTCGTAAATACCTGGGGCGTCAGTGTGCAACTTGATACTGATTCAAATCCTGCAACGGGATTTACCGGATTTGCCGGTGAATTACCCATCGGCGTTGACTACATGATAGAAGGCAGCACCTTGTTTCAATACATCGGCAACGGGACTGACTTTTTATGGTCAGCGGGCGTTGCGCTGAACAGTGCAATCAATGGTGCAGGAATCGAATTAAGTGTTAGCAGATCATTGATAGGGAATCCATCGACAATAAATCTGTTCTTCTTTGCCAACAACAACGCTGTCGGTGGAACGGCTGTCGATTTCTACCCGGACGTTGTGTCCGATGCTTCGTCAGCCAACACACAACGCAGTTTCCTTTATCAATTAGCGGATGGCACAACCACACCGGTCACTCCACAGCCGGTAGCAGGTACTTTATATAATCCGTTAACTACCATTGTTATTGATGGTGATATTTCAGATTGGGGTGCTGCTGCATCGTTTGGCCGGGATCCGGACGACGCCAGCGGCCCCGGTAATGTCATTGACTGGCGCGAGGCATGGTTTGCACACGACCCGGCTACATTGTTTGTTGCATGGGAAAACGATGAAGCGGCGCAATTGAGTTGGGGTAACGGTATTATGATTGATACCGATCAAAATCGTGCGACCGGCTTTACTGGCTTCGCCAATGAATTGCCAATAGGTATAGACATACTAATCGAGGCCAATGTTGTTCATCGGTATACGGGTACCGGAGCCAACTGGCTATGGGTATTCGCGGGCAACGCTGTCACAGGCTTCGCGGGTAACAATGCAGAGCTGTCCGTGCCGATGTCTATACTGGGGAATCCAGTGGCGATGGATGTGTTCTTTAATGGTAACAGCGCTGCCACAGGTGGTAATTCGGTGGATCACTTTCCTGATTCCGCCAACAATGTTGACGCTCAAAATAACGAACGTTTTTTTACTTATAGTACGGTACCCCCTTCAACCCAGCCACCGTCACCTACTGATAATAGCGCTTTACAAATAGCAGTCGATGGCGTGCTTGTTGACTGGTCACAGGATCAGCAGTTGGGGTCTGATGATCCGTCAGAGATGAGCCCGCCTAACACATTGGACTGGCGTCGCGCTTATGCCGGTAGTGATGACGACTGGTTGTATTTCGCCTATGAAGGTTATCAACCACTGGTATTGGATTGGGGGTTGGGAATTTACCTCGATACCGATCAGGATCCGACAACCGGCTTTCGTGGGTTTGCCGGCGAACTTGCCCTAGGTGCTGACTATTTACTGGAGGGCAGGTCTTTACAGCGATATACCGGTGTTACACAGGGCGAGTGGTCATGGCAAGACACAGAAACCATCAATCTGGTTGTTGCGGGTAATAGTGGTGAAGGGCGAATAGCCAGAGCGACGCTCGGCAACCCGGCGGGTATTGATTTTGTTTTGCGTGGAGACAACTCTCCATTTGGGGGTGACGCGCTTGATTTTCTACCCGACACAGGTGCACTGACATTGTCGTTGCCCTTATCCTTATCCAACGATGAGCCGTCTATGCAGGCTGCACGCGTGGCGGGCAACAGTCGAGGCAGCACTGATGGCGGTGGTAGCTTCGGCTTGTTTGGTCTGTGGTTTTGTCTTCTGGCTTTTGCAGCTCGATTACCGGGGCTGAACGATTTTATCCGTCGTTGCAGTATCGGTCGACAGTGGCTTACCCGTATAGCGGTAGCCACCAGTGTGGTTGTGATCAGTGCCTGTAGTGATAACGGTGTTCTGATTACATCCAACCAGCAATCCGACGCTATGCCACAGAACAATCCGTCATTTATTGCGGAGCCACTGCAGCAAATCGCAAGCAACAACCCGTCATTTTCTGCACTGCTGCCGTCAATTGTTATGGACGGTACCCAGTCCGTCCCAGTAGTGCCGACCATCGCACAGGGGTCGGCAAATATTGAACTTAACTATTTAAACGGAGCACTCAACGGCACGGTTATGCATTCCATTCAGAATGTCACTGGCGCCACCATCAACCGTGGATTACCCGGCCAGGCAGGGACCGTTGTAGTTGTGCTTGAATCCCAGGGGTTAAATAGCTTCTCTGTACCGATCGGCACGGTGTTGTCACAGACAGATATGCAAAGCTACCGCAATGGCGAGATGTATGTTTCCGTCCAGTCAGCGCTGCACCCCAATGGTGAAATTCGAGGACAGATTTCAGCGCAGACTCCAGCCCTTGTCATTGAACCTACCTTAAGTAGTCTGCAAGCAGGTGTCTTCACACCAACTTGTTCAGGCTGTCACACTGGCGTGGGCATCACGGCGCCAGGTGCTATGAATCTGACTGACGCTGACAGCAGCTACAACGCGCTGGTCAACACGCCGAGCTTACAGGAACCCGGGAAAATGCGTGTGATGATCAATGATTCATCAGCCAGTTATTTAATTGATAAGCTCGAAGGCACACATACCAAGGGATCGCAAATGCCTTTCCGCGGCGTGCCTCTGGATACCATCGTGGTTGATAGCATACGGCAATGGATTGATAGCGGCGCGAATCCCTGACGAGCGCAGCAACACAACAGTGGATGCCTAAACCAGGCTATCCATCTTTGCTGATGTGGAAGAACCCGTAGACAACTATATCGCGGGTTACTGTGGCCAAAGCAGTCTACTTCAACACTACGGTGGATGCCACTAAACACAGTGGTGAAATTATTTCGTCTAAGTCAGTGGCCGGTTTTACTTGATCACTACACGGAGTTTGGATAGGGGTGGCACAGTAAAACCAGTCATTGCTCGTTCCCTTAGGATTTTCCAATCATCTTACACTTAGCTTCTTGGTGTTGTTTCCGGGTACAGCATTCGTCAATTCAACTGTGTTGAATGGCAAGACCTGATGGTAGACCGTTTAGTTCCTATTTTATGCGGTTCAAATTCTGGTAACTGGAAGGATGTGGTAGTGTCATAGAAAATGACGCCGTTTGCCAACGTTAAATCTACAACGGCTACGATAATTCAATCTTATAAGGCGAGTGGAAGGCTGCGACTTTGAATTACCCAGATCATGAAACTGCCGATCAACCTAACGTCATTCTTATATTAGTTGACGACATGGGCTTCTCTGACCTGGGCATAACCGGTTCGGAAATCCAGACCCCAAACATAGATGCCCTTGCAAAAGATGGAGCGCTTCTTACATCAATGTACAATTGTGCGCGGTGTTGTCCTACACGTGCATCACTACTAACAGGCCTTTACCCACATAATGCCGGTATTGGTCACATGGGAACTAACCTTGGTACCTCGGCTTATCAGGGATTCCTTCGAAACGACAGCGTCACCATTGCCGAAGTGCTGCGTGAATCGGGATATCGAACACTGATGTCTGGCAAGTGGCATGTTGGAGGAGACTTTGAAGCCAGAGACGAAGACAGTTGGCGAATTGGGGATGTTGATCATCCGGGTCCGCGGCAGCGTGGATTCGATCACTTTTATGGCATTCTCGAGGGTGCAACTCATTACTACTCGCCTACACACATCATTGAAGATGATAATCACGTAGAGATATCGGCTGACAGTTTCTACTTTACTGATGCGATTACTGATAAAGCCATCAATATGGTGAGCGATTCAGTGAAAGATGATCAACCATTTTTCTTGTATCTGGCCCACATTGCACCGCATTGGCCGCTGCATGCACCGGCCGAAGATATAGTGCGTTACGACGGCGTGTATCAAAAAGGTTGGGATAAGATCAGAACGGCACGTCACGAAGAAATGAATGGTCGCGGAGTGTTATTGAATAACTGGGATATCTCAATACGCGACGAGACTGTGCCACCCTGGAAGAGCGTTAAGCTTAAAAATTGGGAGGCCAGTAAAATGGCTGCGTATGCTGCAATGGTAGATCATATGGATCAATCCATTGGTCGTTTAATTGCCGAGTTAAAAAGCCTTGATCAGTTCGACGACACACTAATTCTATTTTTGTCAGATAACGGCGGCTGTGCAGAATTTATGGCCGAAGATGGTTGGGCGAAATACTATCCCGATACTACACTGGATGGCCGAAAAATAGCTATGGGTAATATACCTGATCTGGCACCCGGTGATGCACTGACATTTCAGAGCTATGATAAACCGTGGGCTAATGTATCCAACGCGCCGTTTCGTTTATTCAAACACTACGTACATGAAGGCGGTATCTCCACACCGTTGATTGCACATTGGCCCAATAAAATTATGCCTAATCAAGTTGCGCATTCGGCTTGTCATGTAGTCGATATTCTACCGACTATTTTGCAGGCTACTAACGGTCACTATCCTGCTGAATATGGCGGTCATGCTATTCAACCGCTGCAAGGTGAGTCCCTTATGGATGTAGTGCAAAGCAAGTGTTGGGAGCGGGAACAACCTATTTTCTTTGAGCACGAAGGAAATAGTGCAATTCGGTTGGGTAACTTCAAATTAGTTCGTTTACACGGTGCTGACTGGGAGTTGTACGATATGAACGAGGATCGTACGGAGCTGAATAATCTTGCCGGCAGTAATCGATCTTTAGAGATAGAGCTTGTTAAGCAATATAAAGACTGGGCGTTTAAGACAGGGGTAGTGGACTGGAATGATCTACTACCAAAACTATTAACTGCCTGGAATCTGGACACAACACACGGTTGAGGGATGAACATCTATATAAACAATGATTTTCATCAAATGGTTAAGTATTTAGTGCGCTATGGTATGTAGCGGTTTTGGGTTTCCTTACTATTTGCATGTGATTCAGACTAGTATTGCAGGGTCTGACCGCCACTATTGCGTAGTGAGTCCGTTGGCGATGCGATTGACAGGCACTGTATCCATATTGTTATCATCAGCGCGCTGGCATATCGCGTTTTCCACACCTATACTAAGTCTGTGAAAATTCAGAAACTCATCCATCTATTGCTCGTAATCGCGTTGTTTTACGGGCAACTTGTTGCGAATGTCCATGTCGTCGGGCATGTGCACGCTGATGACTGTGAATTGCAAAGATTCTCACAAACTGCTGATTGCGATATTTCACAGCAAATCGGTGCCTACCTTGCAGATGCTGCCCAGCACCACAAAGGTGAGCCTCTTAACGATCATTCTGCAGAAAATGACTGTTCGATATATCATGCTCTGTCTGGCCTGAACGGCCTCTTCAGTGTTTCGCAAAAAGAACCTGGCTCACTTACGCGTCACACTGTAATTAACCAGTCTGCGGGTTTTTACCTCCCTGCAACTGTTCGAAATGCACAGCCAATCCGCGCCCCTCCAGCAATAGTCTGACTGATCAACTTTATTTTAGTGCGCAATTGCGCTATCGATTACATCAGATTTAAGGAGCTTCTAATGAAACTCGTAAAAGGGCTCGTCGTAGCTGCGACGACATTTTGTACTATATCCTCTGCGCAAACGGTGCGTGACCTTGGTAGCCATGAACATGGTAGTGCGATATTGAATATCGCGATCGACGATACTCTTGTGGTGCTGGAGCTAGAGTCGCCCTGGGATAATTTTGTTGGCTTTGAGCACGCTCCTCATACAGATGAACAGCATGCATTAGTTGATGATGTGCTGGCGCAGTTAAACCGCCCGGATGAAATATTTCTATTTTCCGGTGCTGATTGTGTAAGCAGCGAGGTTGATATAGAAAGCGCTATGAGCAAAGGTGATGATGATAATCATGGGGATGACGATCACCATGGGGATGAGAAAGGTCATGCGGAAGAGCATGATGATCACCACAAGGAAGAAAATGGTCATAAGGGTGAGCAAGAAGAGCAGCATGAGTCCGATCACGTGGACGATGAAAGCGAATCGGTAACTCATACTTCGTTATTGGTGACGTACAGCTTTGAATGTAATGATGCGACGCAGTTGGCATCTATTGACGTTCAAATTCTAGAGCGCTGGCGCGGCTTTAAGGAACTGGACGTGCGGCTTATCGGGCCCGTCGGCCAAACTCTGTTGGAACTTGTGCCGGGGCAGTCAGTTGTAGACCTTGCATTGGTTCAATGATTTCGCAGTACCATTTTCCGTACGTGAAAAGATGACAGAAATGACCGACAATATCGTGCATTTGGACCATCTGAAGTTTGCCTGGCCCGGTGCTGATACTTTGGTATTGGACATTCCAGAGTTTGCGATGGGGCGTGCAGAGCGGGTGTTTCTAAAAGGCCCGTCAGGTTCTGGAAAGACTACGTTACTCAGTATCATTGCGGCGGTGCTCTCTCCACAATCAGGCAGCGTTGTGGTGGATGGAGTATCGCTTGGAGATCTTCGCAGCGGACAGAAAGATCAGTTTCGTGTTGATCGAATCGGGCTGGTGTTCCAGCAGTTCAACTTGCTGCCTTTTCTCTCTGTGCGTGACAACATCACACTGCCTTGTCAGTTTTCGAAACGCAGGCGTGCCGTGGCGCTGAATGCAGGGCGTTCATTGGACGATGAGGTTGATCGGCTCTTGAGTGCCATGCATTTAAAGCCCTCTGAAGTACAACACAAGCGGGTTACCGATTTAAGTGTAGGGCAACAACAACGTGTGGCTGTTGCCAGGGCCTTGATTGGGCGACCTGCGCTGGTCATCGCTGACGAACCCACTTCGGCCTTGGATAGCGATACGCGTCAGGCGTTTATTGATCTGCTGTTTGCCGAAGTCAACGCGGCGGGCAGCGCGTTATTGTTTGTCAGTCATGATGCCTCTCTGGCCGGTGTTTTTGATCGTTGTATGGATTTAAGCGATATCAATGAAGCCGCAACAAGCTCTTCGCTACAAGGAGACTGGCTGTGATCGGTATTGCGTGGAAAAGCATTCGCAATCGTTGGCCCACGGCATTGCTGGCGGTATTAGCGATTTCCATGAGTGTGGCGTTAATTCTCACCGTCGAAAAAGTAAGGCGTGATGCACGCGATAGTTTTACTCAAACGGTGTCTGGCACAGACTTGATTGTTGGTGCTCGCAGTGGCGCAATTCAGCTACTGCTGTATTCGGTTTTCCGGATTGGTAATGCGACAAATAACGTGAGTTGGGAAAGTATTGAGGAAATTCGAAGACGCCCTGCGGTAGATTGGCTGATACCGTTATCACTGGGTGACTCACATGCCGGCTTTAGAGTGCTCGGTACGAATGAAGATTACTTTACCCATTACCGGTATGGGAAAAAGCAGCCTCTACAGCTTGACGGTGGTGAGATCTTCACAGACGTTTTCGATGCAGTAATCGGTAGTCAGGTAGCAAAGGAACTCGGTTACGTTATTGGTCAAAGTATCGTCGTCGCACACGGCACTGGAAGCGTGGCGCTGGTGGCGCATGAGCGGCAACCTTTCAAGGTAAGTGGAATTCTGCGTCCGACCGGCACACCGGTTGATCGTGCTATTCATGTTAGTCTGCAGGGAATTGAGGCAATGCATGTGGATTGGAAAAACGGCGCTAGTGTTAAGGGAGAAGGCACTGACGCCGACACCATACGCGCCATGGAACTTCAACCGGATGCAGTCACCGCCGCCCTGGTTGGCCTGAAGTCCAGGTCCATGGTATTTCGGGAGCAACGCGCTATCAATACCTATCGCGCAGAGCCATTGCTAGCGGTATTGCCGGGTGTCGCACTGCAGGAACTTTGGGGGCTTGTGAGTGTCGCAGAGAAAGCGCTACTGATTGTCTCTGTCTGTGTTGTGGTTGCTGGACTGGTGAACCTGATTTCAGTATTACTCGCCGGACTCAACGAGCGTCGGCGGGAAATGGCAGTATTACGATCTGCCGGTGCGCGGCCGATACATGTCTTTTTACTGCTGTGTATTGAATCATCTGTATTGACTGCAGGGGGAATACTGCTGGGGTTGCTTCTGCACTATGGTCTGGTCGGCGCCGGATCTGTATATATGCAAAACAAGTTTGGTGTCTCAATAGGAATTACCCTTCCTGACAGTACAGATTTGAAAATACTGGTAGCCATTGCAGTGGCCGGAGTGGTGGCTGGTACCTTGCCTGCTTTGCAGGCTTATCGAAATTCACTTACTGATGGTCTTTCCCAACGACTTTAATCCGGTACTTTTAACGGGAGTAATTGCATCATGATATCCAGAAGAACCTTTGCGACGATCGTCGTCTTTGCGGGCATGTCAGTCACGTTCGCAGCGCAATCCGCATGGTGGTCATTTTCCAATAACGACGACAGCCAGCCCGTTGCCGAAGCAACAGAAATTCGGTGGGACGATCTTATTCCCGACGACTTCGTTCAGCCGGAAAATCCCTATATGGCTATGTCGCGCGAAGAAATCGACAAACTGATGGACGGTAGTGAAGAATCTATTGCCAGGCGAGCAGAGATTGACGCTGAGTTGAATTACGCGCCGGTTGTGCCGGAACTCGATGGAAAGCGGGTAAGAATACCGGCATACGTCACGCCGTTGGAATTCGAAGGTAGTTCGTTGATAAAGGAATTCCTGCTTGTGCCTTATGTCGGTGCCTGTATGCATACGCCGCCGCCACCTTCGAATCAGATCGTTCATGTTGAATCCCCCGAGCCTTTGAAGTTTCAGGGAATGAATGAACCCGTATGGGCGACAGGTATTATTCGTACGGATACAATTCAAAGTGAGCTGGCGGTGTCGGGCTACAGTTTAGAAGTTGAACGACTCGAGCCTTATCGGGCACCACAAAACAGATAGCGCAATGGATACTGACAATCGCCAGGTAGTGAGGGTGTTGCCTTTGTAATACTTGCGCTGACATCTACAAGTTGTAGCGGTTACTGACTATCGGTACTTTACACCGGTAAAATTCCTGTGTTTCTTTTAGGTGCCTGTTTAAAAGTCTCTCAATCGCGAGCCTTCTGTTTTACAGATGTTAAGGGAATCAGCTTTTTTCGAAGTGGACTGCACAGAAAAATCGCCAGCAATACAATGGGCAACAGCCACTTTATTTTGTAGCTTGCAACCTCAAAGATATAGCGTTTTTTCATGATGTCCCAGGTGCTGGAGAACTCAGTCATTTCCCCTCCCAGAATGTCTGCCAGCATGGTAGATTGATCCTTCAGGTAACCGGCATTCATAAACTGTCGGGTAATCAGCGAGTGCCTGGATTCAGCTGATAGCTTTTCGTTTGGGATAATTACGCCAAAGTCTGCATCAAGCAGGTAAGACGCATCATTTTCAGGCCGTACCTCTACCAATACATGGCCGCCCTCACTTAGATGATCTTTGTGAGGTGTAAATACCAGGATTGAATTTGGAATGTCGTTGTCCCAAAGAATTTGGGAGAGCATGTAGGCATGATCACCACAAATTCCGATGCCACGCTCAAGCGTTTTACGATAATTCGCAAAATGATACTTCACTACTTCTGTATCTTTAAAGAGGTAGCTCATCAGATGCAGCCATATGTTTTCTCGCATAGGTACGCGTTGCGGATAGTAGTCAGGAGATGCCGTAAACCAGGTGTCTAAATGCCCGATAGACTGCTGAACAACGGTTGTTAATCTGAATGAAAATTCCAGATCGGTTTCCTGTTTGCGTCTTTTAATCTGCTCAAGTGTTTCGCTTATGTCTAACGAGATATCGTTTTCAAACTTAAAATCTGAGGAGGGAATGTTATCAACCAGTCGCATGGTTTTAATTTCGCCATAGAAGTTCAGGCCGAACAAAAAAATTGCCAACGCAGCGCAGACTGCGGCGAAGACGTTACTCAGTGCGAGCGACGAGTTTTCTGTGCGAATGGTGGAGGGCATCACAGCGACGCTTCTGTTTTCATTTTCGCTGCAGTGCCTTTGAGTGGTCGCTGATGATTGATTTCGATGTCAATGAGTTTGCCTGAACCTTTGAGTGATTCCAGCCACGTTTCATCCCCGAGGTGCGACTCTTCACGCGCCCAGCCGTGGCGAATTTCACATTTCTCGCAGTACGAGAAATGTTTCTCTACCGCATCGTTGTTAACGGTCCGGCGTAGTTCGAGATATGTTGGCGAGTTAAAAGTCTCTTTCAACTCAGGACTACCTTCAGTGTATAAGGAGGGTAGGCGCATAGCCTCGAATGAACGATAACATGGCATAACTTCGCCATTGGTATCAACCATCATAAAGCGCCACGGAAGATGGCAGTTTTCGGGGTGTGTTCTTTTGCGTTCCTCCGAGATTAGAGCCGGCAGTGATAGCTTCAAACCGGGGTACTCTTGCGCAACTTTTCGCGCTTGTTCTAAGCAGCGTTGCATCAGATCCTGGTGATAGTAGAGGCTGAGGTTTTTATCCATGGTAGTGGTTAGCGAAAGGTAGCCACATTCAATTCGATCAATTCCCATATCACCCCACATTCTTACCGCATCTGCGAGCTCCTCTATATTGGATCTCATAAGAGCGTAACGGATGGTGATGAGCGGGTTTTTTTTACGTTGCTCGTCTCTTAGGCGTTGCACCATTTGAATGTTTTTCAAGATTTTCGCGAAATCCGCATTGAGTCTTATGCCCTCGACTGTCTCGGCTTTACAACCATCTACTGAGAACCCGTGTTCAGAAACAAGATCTTCGGATATGAGTGCCTCTGCAACGGAAGGTTTGACGATACTCCCGTTTGACAGAACCCAGGTGTATAAGCCATAGCGCTTTGCGATACGCAGAATCTCTGGCAACCCTGTGTGCAGGTACGGCTCGCCTCCAGAGCAGATGTCTAAACGGCTTGCCTTCGGGAACACCTGCTTTGCCATTCGCTCGAAGTTCTGGATAGATACGCGTTTAGCACCGGTTGGTGTTTCGTAGTCCTTGCAAAAGCTGCAGGCGAAGTTACACGCCTTTGTTAATACAACATCTACCACGACCGGACCGGACCAAAGTGATTGTCGTTGTAACTTCAGTTCGAAATGGTTGACTAAGCTGTTAGCAGCTCCAAGCATACGATAAGCAGTTCTCACTAGTTCCTCCAGGTAAATTCTTGCGGCTAGCCGCCGTAAGCCATGACATCATCAGAAGCCAATATGTTGTCGTAAAAGATAAAACGAGCTTCTTAAGACAAGCTACTTGTAAACCTTGCTAACCGTGTACTAGCCTGATCTATTCATGAGATTTCCGGCAAAGGGAATAATAACTATAATTCGACAAACATTGGATCGTTTTGTAAAAGCGATGCACATACGAAGGCTTGGGGTATTGTGCAAGGTGGTTAAATCGGTCGAATTACCCGTTATCGACATCGATTTTTGGAGATATAGGCGAGTGTAAACCAGCAATGCTGTCGATTACTAGTATGCTTATTTGTGTGATCAGTCTGGGGCGCTGAACTATCCGGAAACCGCTCCGAGCCGTCGTGCTATATGACACCAATCGCTGGCCCAGGGGGAGGAATCAGGTAAATGCATAACCACTCGCCGAACGGTACACTTTATCCAAACCCCTATCTTCAATAGCCTCATCTGCAAAGTGCTGACCTGAGAATGCGCACACGATGTGTTAGCTGCTTGCAGTCGTAGTTCCTGTAGTAACACGTAGGCCGCTGCTGTAAGTAATGCCCTGAGTTGGTTTGCAAACAAACTCGTGCAACTGGTTCTGTCAATATTCAATCCGTACTTCAATTCTTTGATTCTGTTTTCTATATTCGCCCGTTGACAATAGATTTTTTCATACACACTCTTTGGCACTCGTTTTATATTGGTGACAACGAAGCGAGGATTGTCTTTAGGCTCACGATTGGCATGTCTGAGAACCTCCGCTTTAAAAATGATTCGCCGTTGTCTACCCCAACTTCTTGCCTCGTACTCACATTCACCATAGCGAGTCGACGTCTGGCCACTGTGGTATGACTCCCACCGTACCTTATCCATCAATGGTTCTGCTATATCCTTTAATAGACTGTTTTTTCCCATTGCGACCACATACTCAACTCCTTCGTCGTCAAGTAAATCAAACACTTCTGCCGTCGCAAAGCCTGCGTCTAACCGAACCCGAATGATCGTGTCAGTGAACTCTTCTTTCAATCGTCTTATGGTGCGGCTCAACAACGCTACCGCCCCATGACAAGCAGACACGTCACCACGACGCAGCACATAGGCGAATAAATACTGATCCGGCTCTTCATCAAATTGAATAAAGCACGCCATGGGAAGGTAACAATAATTGTTATAATGGGCGTTAAAAAAACTCATTTGCTGCTGTCCATACGTTGGATCATCTGTCGGATCCATGTCTATGGTGATGCGCTTGGGATTTACCCGCTCTTTATGTCGTGCGATAACCGTTTCTGCCAACGCATAACTCATCTTCACCAGACTGCGAGAATTGACAGTATTTTCGAAACGAGACAATGTCGGCTGCGACGCTATCGAAGCTCCAGTTACTGGATCTCGATCCAGTAACTGCCGTTGCATCGGATCGTCAGAGAGTCTCTTCGCGTCGTTACAGTCTTCATAGCCACAGGCCAGTCCATATACTCGCTGGCGTATCAAATCTGACAACGAATGTCTGATCTTTCCCGTTTCACGCGAATCGGTAAGACATTGACTTAGTGCTTCGCTCAGATTGAGTTTTTTATCACACGCTTTGATCAACAATGCACCTCCATCGGAACTGCTATCTGGCTGATCAAACACAACGATCGTGGGCTTGCAAATCAGTTCTTCAAAAAGAACACTCTGTCGTGTGGTATCTTTGGTCATGAGGGTTTTTTTTGTGGTGGAATATCGTGTCGTAACGTCTTTCTAACACATTAAAACCCCTCAACTCCCTTACCCTCATGAATAATCCAGGCTAGTGGGCTGTTTGGAAAGTTCGGTAACACTTTATCTTCGCCACAGTAGCCTGTGCTGCGTTGGAAAAATTCGACGTAGGCCCTGCTATGCCTGCATTTTTCCGCCTTGCTCTGACGACTGTGGCTGTGAAAAGTTTGTTACCGAACTTCCCGCACAGCCCACTAGTT
>CALISD010000020.1 GCA_938041955.1 uncultured Granulosicoccaceae bacterium
TCCTGATACGATGCTGCGAATGTTTCAATCAGTTGCGGTTATCGCTATCGGTAGTGATGTTCGTCCTTCTTCGTATAGCACGCTAAATGGTTTGATTAAAATTGACCCGTATTTTCTTTGGATGTCAGTTGACGAGAAACGTACTATTGATCCTGGTGACGATTTCAGATCGAACTTTGGTGCAGATCTTAAGTTTAGGCGCTTTACACGATTTAAGAAGCCCGATGGGAGCTTCTTATCCTATCCCTCTTTAACCGACAATAGTCAGAGAACATTTTCTGATCTTGTAGAGCCAGCCGTGTCGTTACTTTTTCACGAACTTGCGCATGCCGTCGACTTTGCACCGGCATGGACATTGGCAGATATGAGCTATGAGGATTCAATCAATAGTGTAATTCGCGCTAACACTTCAAACTGGCTGTCGCCTCAGTTGCAGGCCATATACCCGAACCAGAGTGCGCTTTTGGATAGTTTGGCAGGCGTCCGGTTTTTTAATGATGATGCTTCTGATTTTGAGAAAAGTATTACCTCCGTGTTAGTAGGTGCAGAGTTTGAGAGCGATGGTGCTGCGATGTTTTACAGCTACTCCACCATACGCGAAGATTTTGCCAATCTGATTGAGGCTGCTTTGATGAAGTATCACTATGATGTTTCGGTAGGTGTGTATTTTTATGACAAACCATCCGATATCGATCCAACGTGTAAGATTGGTTGGGGGGTGATGAATCGAATCGCTAACCCATCAGTGCTTCCTAGAGCAGAATGGGCCGTTAAACGGGCGGTGCCTGTGGGTAGTTCAATAGAGGCGTTTTTTGCAAATGGGGCAGGTGTGGAGGTGTCGGATCGAGTTGGGGAAGATCTGTGTAATCGAGACACCAAGGCGCTGGAATTCGTAGCACCCAGGTTGTATTGAGGATTGAATAAGTCATCCGGGACAGTCAGTCAATGTGACTGGCTGTCCCGTATTTAGTGGCGGCTGATATAGGAAGCAGTGGTTCAAGGAAACCTAACAGCTTTAAATCCCGGGGAGTGCAGGGTGCCCGATCGGAAACAAAGCTTTGTATCGCGTTGGGCAGTCCCTCTATCAAATCATCTTAGTTTGCAGGCCAGGGGTAGCTCACTGTTCAGCGTTTTTATGTTTTCAATTCTGAACGCTGTTCGCTGTGAACACGATTGCGTTGTCACTTTGCACTACGTTATAGGTGATTCGAAGATAAGAAGACCAATTGTCGATAAAGTTCTCCCCCATTTCATTGCGAACGAATAGAGGAAAAGAAAAAGCCCCATCATCAACCACTGTGCAGTTAACATTGATTACTTCGTTGTTAGTAGCGCCAGGGCCACTTGTATTGATTTCAATCACAGATCTAAAAACGTCGTTTGGTGTCCATCTAAATTCGGTTGATGCGGTCACATCTTCAGTGACGGTTGGATTTGTAACGTTCAAAGCAGGTACATCAGCTATATCGATATTCTCAAATTGAGGAAACTGCTCACCGGGTATGCCAACCGATAAGCCGTTAGGTGCAGATCCGGTCAGGCGAACATTGGTTTCATAGTACGGGCCGGAGTCATTTAATTCTCTATTGAGAGTGGCGTAGGTTCCGCCCGCGCTGCTAACGATGACAGTTTCTCCGGCACTAATAAGCTGTGTCGGTCGGTCGTAAATATTGAAGCTAGAGTTAGGATTGTTATTCGCGCCGTCAGATTTAGTGACTTCACAAGTATCTATGCTAGGAGCAAAGTAGCTTTCGATGTAGTCCGCAGACAGGCCGGTGTCTAGTTTTCCAAAAAGCGCTCTGGAGAAGTCGGCTTCTGTACTGTTAGGTTCCATTTTTATTAAACCCACCAGTGTTATTGGTCCGGTTTGCTGACTGTAGTCAGCCATATTACCTTCACTGCTGCCTGTGACAGAATTAACAGTCGCCCCATTTGAGTTTGAATCGCATGCAACTAAAAGGGATGCGAACAAGGAGATAGTTAACGAATTTTTCATAGTATATGCAGGTGTGAGAATAAGCGGATTGTAGGGTATTCTCAGGCTGTAAAGGATGTGTTACTCCGCAATTAGAGCTATTTATTGTGTGGTCGTCGATTGAAGTAACATTTTTTCAATATTTTCGTGATTTCTTTTGCGCTATTTGCAGGGCAGTTTGTATTGGTTGTTCATGCCCTTGATGTTGCATTTTCCTTAAAGGGCGACGCACCATGTATTCATGGCCTTCGTGTGTAGCCCGAATGAGTGCGGTTCCATTGTGTGATCTTTTCGTGCGCTGATACGCCCGGCTTTAACAAACTGTCTACTATGGTGTGTGACCCGGAACGTGGCAGTCATTGGAGCGGATGTCAATTTACGTATTGAGGTGTCTGCGCTATGCATCAGGAAAGCATCTACGATATTGCCACTGCGCAGAAAAGAATTGTCGTGATAGATGATTATAATTACTGCAGGATAATATTTGCACAGGTGTATAGTTGAAGCCGACATGGGTGCGGTTCTCCACCATAGTGTCTGAAATATTTGATGCGCTAGTCGGTACAATTTGTACCATGGTTTCTGGTGAGTTTGAATTGATACCCGGGTGAGTTTAATGTGGTTATTTGCAATAAGCCGGGATGTTCGCCTGCGTGCTTCAATATTCCGGATCAAGAGGTTTCTTTATTATGCCGATCCTGTTTAGCAGAAGATCACTACATTGACTCATAGGCCATGCGTTTTGGTGTTAGGTGCAACGGGCCTCTTCGGTGAGTTGCTGGCGCGGCGTATCGCTAATGAAAACAGTTTTTCCTTGATTGCAGCCGGGCGCGGGCTTGCAGCACTTACTGATCTGAAAAAGCAGATAAAATGTGAGATCGCGATAGTCGATCGAAACGATGTGCAGATGGTCAGTGATGCACTCGCTCAGTACAAGCCCTTTGCCGTTGTTGACTGTGCAGGCCCCTTTCAGTATTACGGTGCTGACCCTTTTCGATTTGCAAGGCAGGTGCTGGAGTCCGGGAGTCACTATATTGATATCGCCGATGCCAGTGCCTTTGTGGCCGGTATCGGTGAGCTTGATGATTTGGCCAAAGCCAAGGGCGTCACGGCCATTGCCGGGGCCAGTTCGACACCTGCTATTTCAAGTGCTGTTGCTGATGTGCTCACCGATTCAATGTATCGGGTGGTCTCTATTGATACTGCGATTATTCCAGGGAACCGTGCGCGTCGAACATTATCAGTAATGCGAGCGATCCTGGGTCAGATCGGCAAACCATTTGAGATCACGCGTCACGGCAAAGCCGTGCGTGTTTATGGCTGGGGTGAAACAATTGCTGTTGATTTAAAATTGCCTGTTGAAAACCCTGTGACAAATCGCCTTGCGTCTCTGGTACAAACCCCGGATGTCGAGCTATTTCCAAAGCGCTTCGCTGCAGAGACCGTGACGTTGCGTGCCGGACTGGAAATTAAAACCTTTCATCGTCTATTACAGTTTGCGGGCTTGCTTGTACGTTACGGGCTGATATCGTCACTGGCTCCCTTTGCAGCCAGCGCACGTTGGGTAGCCAGTGGTTTTGAGTCGCTCGGCTCGGACATTGGAGGTATGCAGGTGAGGGTGGAGGGCGAGACAGAGTCAACCGGCAGTATTCGCCGTAGCTGGGATCTGGTCGCTGATGATGGGAGGGGTCCGGAGATACCAACACTGCCCGTATCTATCTTGCTGGATAAGCTTCTCAGGAATTCGTTACGGCCGGGTGCCAGACCGTCACCGGGTGAGATTACACTTGGAGAATTAGAGGAGCGCCTGGCGGCAATAGAGGCTCATACTGTTTGCTACGAAGAATCGCTGCAACCACTTTTCAAAACAGTGTTAGGCGAGGCTTTTTATTTGCTTCCGAAAGCGGTACGTGCTCTGCACGACAGACCCGGCCAAACTAGTTATGTCGGCACTGCTCAATCGATGGGGCCAACCGGTCTGTCGGGTCGATTGGCGGCGTGGCTGGTGCGATTCCCGAAGGCGGGTGAAGATATCCCCGTCAGAGTGACAATCACCGCTGATCAACATGGCGAAAAATGGGAAAGGGAATTTAATGACTCGACCTTTAATTCCTGTTTGTCAGTAGACGCCAACGGGTATGCGCAGGAACGATTCGGTGTAATGACTGCACGACTCGGACTGATGCAGCGTGATAATGAACTGCACTTCCCGGTGCTAAGCGCAAAGCTCTTTGGCTTTTTACCTCTGCCTCAGTGGTTTTTACCAAAAAGCATTGCTCATGAATCTGTCGATGAGCGAGGTAGGTTTGTATTCGATGTGCTGATCAAAACGCCCTTTGGTGCTCGCATTGCGCACTACAGAGGGTGGCTGGAAAGGCACATCGAAAGCAATATTAGTTGATTGGTGCGAATTTTCCAGGACCGGCGACTTTACTGGCACTTCGACAGGTGAAAATGAGTTTCTCTGCTTGTCCGCAAGTGGCTGACCGCGATATGCTGGAAGCGTCTGTCCTGATCCTAAACGCAGGACATCACTCACCAAAATGGGAGTCCCACCTCATGAAGCGATCAAACAATTTAATTTTTACTGTGTTATTCAATGCACTGCTTGCCAGTGTCGCATTTGCAGATGGCCATATTCCGGCAGGCGTGACGCTTGCGGATGACCAGACATTTACTTACCGAGTATTGGATGAACATAGCTCTGTTGATCCGCAGGTAGTAGAAGATGTTACGGGTTCAGAAATGGTGCGAGATCTTTTTGAAGGGTTGATGAATCAGGATGCAGACGGCAATCTGGTACCGGGCGTAGCAACCGGTTACAAGGTCAACGATAACAATACCGTATACACTTTCACGCTTCGTGACAACGCCAAGTGGTCAAACGGTGAACAGGTAACTGCAAATGACTTTGTGTTCGGTTGGCGGCGCGCTGCTGATCCGGAACTTGCTTCACCGTATCAGTGGTTTGTTGAGTTGATGTCGATTGAAAACGCAAGCGCTGTGATTAAAGGTGAAAAACCCATTGATGCCTTAGGTGTGCGTGCCGTGGACGATCTGACCTTTGAAGTCACGCTGTCTGCACCATTGCCGTATTTTCCGCAAATGACAACTCATGCAACAACATTCCCAGCGCCCAGATCTACTATAGAGAAGCACGGCAATGAATGGACCAAGCCCGGAAATATTGTATCCAATGGTGCCTATGTACTAACAGAGCATTTGCCGGATGAGCGTTCGGTCCGTGAGCGGAATCCAATGTATTGGGACAATAAAAACACCACCGTCGAGAAGGTGATTGCGTTGGTAATAAACGATGAAAACGTCGCGTTAACGCGCTTTCTGGCTGGTGAGCTTGATCGTACCGAAGTGCCGGCGGGGCAGTTCCCACGTCTTAAAAAGGAACACCCTGATACGGCCATTAGTTTTCCACGTCTTTGTAACTATTACTACACCTTCAACCTAAGCGATTCAGGACCGGAAGCTTTTAAAGATGTGCGTGTTCGTAAAGCATTAGCTTTGGCGGTTGATCGTAAAATTATTACTGAGAATGTAATGGCAGGTGGTCAACCTGAGGCTTACACATTTACTCCGGCAGCAGTTGCCGGTTTCACTCCGCCGGATACTGACATGGCAAAAATGAGTCAGGCAGACAGAGACGCCATGGCCAAGGAATTATTGGCAGAAGCCGGATATGGTGCTGATAAGCCACTGAGCTTTGACATGATGTACAACACCTCTGAGGCACACAAGAAAGTGGCTGTTGCTTTGAGCCAGATGTGGAAACAGAAGCTTGGCGCTAAAGTTAATCTGGCTAACATGGAGTGGAAAGTATTTCTCGAAACTCGCGGCAACCAGGATTTTCAACTTGCCCGTGGTGCATGGTGTGGTGATTATAACGAAGCTTCTACTTTTCTCGATCTGCTCGATAGTGAGTCTGGCTATAACGATGGTAAGTTCAACAATCCTGAGTTAGATGGTTTGTTAGAGAAAGCAAAAGCGAGCGCTGATGCATCTGAGCTATATACACAGGTGGAAGAGATTATTGCTGCTGAAATGCCAGTGATTCCGGTTTACCATTATGCCGGCGTTTATATGATGGATAGCGATGTCGGTAACTGGCCCGTGAATAACGTAGAACAAAACTGGTACTCAAAAAACCTCTATAAAGTCGCCCAGTAATTAGCTTACTGCCCCGCATTTAGCGGGGCAGTAGCTATTTGGCGTAAAGATGCTGAGCTATACCATACGGCGATTGTTAATCGCCATTCCAACCATTCTGATCCTTGTGGTGGCGTGCTTCTTTTTGATGCACGCCGCGCCTGGTGGACCATTTACATCTGAGCGTCCGCTGCCACCGGAGGTGTTGGCGAATATTGAAGCGCGCTATGGTCTGGACCAACCATTGTGGAAACAGTTGTGGGACTACTTGTCCAACATTGTATTGCACTTTGATTTTGGCCCGTCCTTCGTGTTTAAAGATCGTGATGTGAATGACATCATCTCTCAAGGGTTCCCGATCTCATTGACTTACGGCTCCTTATCGTTTGTAGTTGCCACCGTCATAGGGGTAACGCTCGGTGTGGTGGCTGCGATCCGTCACAATACATGGATCGACTATATTGCCGTCAGTCTGGGAATCGCCGCGCAAGCCTTACCCAATTTTATAATGGGTCCTATTTTAATCTTGACCTTTACACTGTGGCTTGGTTGGTTACCCGGTGGTGGCTGGAACGGTGGTCAATGGCAATATCTGGTGATGCCTGTGATAGCGCTATCGACTTCATATATGGGCTCTATATCAAGAATTACACGCTCTTCTATGTTGGAAGTTCTGAACTCTAATTTTATTCGTACAGCGCGTGCAAAGGGACTGCCTGAGCGCAAGATTATCTGGCGCCACGCCATGAAGCCAACTTTGCTTCCTGTGATCTCGTATTTAGGGCCAGTGTTTGTGTATGTTTTAACCGGGTCGGTGTTTGTTGATATCTATTTTTCAACCGGAGGGCTTGGTAAGTCCTATGTGAGTTCTGCATTGACACGCGACTATGCTGTGTTGCTTGGTGTGACGATCCTCTACGGTACGCTGACTGTCGTGGTTAACTTAATTACTGATCTTGCCTACGCCTGGTTTGATCCGAAGATCAGGTATTGATCACTATTTATATTAAGGATTAAAACTATCTTCGGTCGATCTAAAAAAACTGAAGCACTTGCTTCAGATATTACAGACTATACGGTGGTGCGTGGACGCTCGTTGATGCGTGATGCACGTGATCGGTTTTTTCGTAACAAGGCTGCCATTGTTTGTATGGTGATTCTTGCTTTGATTATTCTTTTTGTACTGTTCGGCCCTCAGTTCGCCAAGTGGAATAATGAAGAGATAGATTGGGCAGCGCTTGGTGATATTGCAGTCCTTGGCGTGCCTTCGATAGAAAGTGGACACTACTTTGGTACTGATCCGTTAGGCCGGGATATCTATTCAAGAACTATTCAGGCCACTGGTACGTCTTTGATGGTGGGCTTGATCGGAACCGCGATGGCCATGATCGTCGGTACGCTGTGGGGTGTTCTTGCAGGTTACTTTGGCGGCAGGCTTGACAGCGTCATGATGCGTATTGTCGATATTTTGCTTGCCATCCCTTTAACGCTGATCGTTATTCTAATACTCGTGGTTGCCGGCCGCTCCTTTGTGACGCTGTTTATTGCGTTAGGTGCTGTATCTTGGTTGACCATGTCGCGTATTGTTCGGGCGCAGACACTTGCTTTGAAGAATCGCGAGTTTATTGAAGCGGCACGTGCAGGTGGTGTGTCAGAGGCGATGATTATTTTTCGTCACATTCTGCCAAACTTGATGGGCGTGGTGATTGTCTATGCTTCGTTACTGGTACCAGAGATGATATTTGCTGAAAGTCTTATTTCATTTCTGGGTTTAGGAATTTCAGAACCTTATACATCGCTCGGTGCGTTAATCAGTGAGGGGGCGGGGACCATGGCCTATGGGACGCTCTGGCAACTGGCGTTTCCTTTGTTCTTTTACATTGCGATTGTCATTACTATGTATTTTATTGGCGATGGTTTGCGTGATGCCCTTGATCCGAAGGATCATTGATAATGAGCTTGCTATCAGTTGATAATTTACACGTGAACTTTGATACTCCCGAAGGCATCGTCGAAGCAGTGAAGGGTGTGTCATTTGATATTGTTCCGGGAGAGTGTATAGGGATAGTGGGTGAGTCTGGTTCCGGTAAAAGCCAGTTGTTTATGGCGGCAATGGGATTGCTTGTCGGCAATGGGTACGCGAACGGTTCGGTTAAGTTAGAAGGTAGTGAAATTCTTAACGCGACCGCATCTGATTTGAATAAAATTCGTGGTGATGATGTTGGCATGATCTTCCAGGATCCGCTCACCGCATTAACACCTCACCTTAAAATTGGTGATCAAATGGCTGAGGTGTTGGTCACTCATCGTGGACAATCCAAACGCTCAGCGCTTGCAAAGTGCCTTGATCTATTGTCTTTGGTGCGTATACCAGATGCTGCGCGACGGCTTGATCAATACCCGCATGAGCTTTCCGGGGGGATGCGGCAACGTGTGATGATTGCGATGGCCATGCTATGCGAGCCGAGGTTACTTATTGCGGATGAACCAACGACGGCACTGGATGTGACTGTGCAAGATGAGGTGCTTGAACTGGTGTCTTTAATGCAGCGTGAGCATGGCACGGCAGTCGCGCTAATCACTCATGATATGGGTGTGGTTGCTCGCATGTGTGACCGGGTACAGGTCATGCGCCTTGGCGCTTTTGTAGAACACGGTACGGTTGAAGATGTATTTGCTAGTCCTTCGCATGAGTACACGCGTCGCCTGCTGGATGCGATGCCAAGGATTGATAGTACATTGAAGCGCACCGCGACCGGTGCATCAAAGCCAATACTGAATGCACGTGACGTCAAAGTGCAATTTCCGATTAAGGCGGACGGTGGCTTATTTGCGCGTACCATCCCGCTTCGGGCAGTAGACGGTATAAGTTTCCAACTCCATGAAGGCGAAACATTAGGTATTGTTGGTGAGTCTGGTTGTGGGAAGTCGACACTTGCGCGTGCGGTGCTACGTTTAGTAGAGCTTCATAGTGGATCGATTAGCTGGTTAGGCAGTGACCTTGCGACTCTCGATCGCCCTGCATTAATCAAGGCGCGTAAGGACTTGCAAATAGTGTTTCAGGATCCATTGGCAAGCCTCGATCCGCGAATGACTATATCAGATTCCATTGCGGAACCCTTGCGCACCTTTAGGCCGGATTTAACCCGCCGGGAAGCGAAAGTGATGGTTCAAGACATGATGCAACGCGTTGGGCTTGAGCCATTGATGTACAACCGTTATCCGCATGAGCTTTCCGGCGGGCAGAACCAGCGGGTTGGAATTGCGCGCGCAATGATCAACCGCCCCAGGCTGATTATTTGCGATGAAGCGGTATCTGCTTTGGATGTCTCAATACAAGCACAAATAATCGAACTTTTGAAAGATCTTCAATCCGAATTCGGGATGTCGATGTTGTTTATCTCGCATGATCTTTCGGTTGTGCGGAGTATCTCTGATCGGATCATGGTGATCTACCTGGGGCGCATTGTTGAATTGGGTGAGAGCACAAGTATCTGTAGCAATCCCATTCATCCTTACACCCAGGCGCTTATCTCGGCAGTGCCTATCCCGGACCCGGTGATCGAAAGACAGCGCGAACGATTGCGTTTGCCCGGTGAGCTGCCATCGCCGATGGATAGAAAAGCGGCCTTGCGTTTCTTGCCCAGCAAGTTGGCTGAAGGTCATTGTGAGTACGTGCCGAAGTTGGATGAAATATCGCCGGGACATTTTGTCGCAGAGCACGATTCTCTTCAAACTATCCTCGCAAGCACTGACGACAGCATTGGTTGATAGATCAATAAACTATTGTATTAGATTGTTGAATTTGCTTCTTATGTTTGAATTCTGCCCTAACCTAAAAGGCTTTCTGGTTGGCGTTCCAATTGTATCGGCCGTACTCGCGAGGTGTGGTCATTGGCTGTCTCGCGACGAGGTGGTTTTTCAATAAGCACGACTGTGGATTAATGTAAACCATGTCGATGGCATGGCTGGATTGCTTATAAATTGGGCTTTGGTCTGTCATCCTTGCGCTCTCGAGTTGTTGGCGCGCAGATTGCCGTTAACATCTAGAAGCTGGGCAGTCGTAAGACTGTTGGTCAACGGTCCTCCGTGCGCCCGGCTAAGTTCACGGCATTCTGGCAATTTAATGATCGCAGATTCAGACAAGAAAATTGATAACGTTATTTTTGTAGCACCTGGCGGATTTCACTGCCTCGGATTGCAACAAAATGGAAGTGTGCTGGCATGGGGCTGCAACGCCTATGGGCAGAGCGACGTGCCTGTTAATTTGAATCGTATTACAGCCATTAGTGCGGGTCGATGCCATAGTCTTGCATTGACTCACGAGGGACGTGTTCTGGCCTGGGGCTGCAACCGTTTTGGCCAAACTGCAGTGCCTGATGTGCCAGGTGATGTCGTCATGATAACGTCAGGTCGTAACCATAATCTGGCACTTCGAAGTAACGGTACTGTGTTCGCCTGGGGGCAGAACAAATTTGGCCAGTGCTCAGTTCCTGCTGACCTGGTGAATGCAGTTAAAGTGTCTGCCGGGGAGTATTACAGTGTGGCGCTGAAAAGCGATGGCAGTGTGGTGATGTGGGGCAATACCAGTGATATCAAAGAGCGTTCTACCGTCCGAACTTAGGGCCATAATCTTTCAGATGTAAAAAGAGCTGACCCAGGTCAGCTCTTTTTGGTTGGGTGCTTATTTAGTACTCGCTACCTGCTCATCGAGCGGTGTGAGTTGTATCTCCACTCTGCGGTTTTGCTGCCGACCTTCCTCTGTGTCGTTGCTCGCCACTGGCTTTGTTGCACCGAACCCGCTGACAGTCATTCTCTCAGCAGCAATATCAGCTTCTTCGGTAAAGAAGTTGGCGGTAGCCAGTGCTCTCGCCATAGATAGGCCCCAATTGTCTTTGTAAATTTCACTGAGCTTTGCACCCAGTGGGACATTGTCAGAGTGGCCGCTGATCATTATTCGGCGATTGTCTACTGACGAGAAGGTGCTGGCGAGATCTGTTAACACTGTTTTGCCCTCGGCGCTGAGTCTGGCACTGCCTGTTTTAAATAACTGGCCAGAGCCGAGTAATACGCCAATGACATTGTCCTCACCGACGGCAACCTTAACGTTTTCATGCCCTGCATCGAGCAAGGTTTTCTGTATGGCGTCGGCCTGCGATTGTGATTCGGTTGCCAGCGCCTTGAAGTTGTTTTCAATGCGCGTTTTTTCAGCCAGAAGTGTTTGCAATTCATCTTGCTTTGCGCGCAATCGATTCTCAGAGGCATCCATTTCTTTGCGTAGCTCAGTCAAGGTTGCTTCAGCGTTTTTACTGTGCGTGCGGCTCATGTGCAGGAGACTTTTGAGTGTCTCCGAATTGCCTTTTAACGCCGCTAGCTTTTCAGTGGTTTGCTTACTTTGAGTTTCAGTTGCCTCCAAAGAAGCGCGCAGCTTATTTTGTTCCTCTGTGGCTTTATTGAGTTGCATTTCCAGGGTTTTTACATCGCCGGTCAGCGCTTCATTTTTCTCATTCGAGGTAATCAGGTTCTGCTCTGCCGTCTGAAGTTTGGGCAGGACTGTCTCAAGCTCGCTTGCGAGTGCGTTGCGCTCTTCCTGATTTTGTTCGATGGTGGTATTCAGGTTGGCTAATTTTTCATTAAATTCTGCGGTTTGCTCATCTGATTGTTTACCGACGCTATCAAGGCTGGCCTGCAATTCCGAAGTTGCGGTGTTTGCATCATTTAATTGACCGCGTAAGTTGTTCGCAAGCAAGTTGAGTTCAGCGCTTTTCTCGTTACTCTTTCTTGCGTATTCTTCGAGTTTTTCGTTGGCTGATTTTTGAGTTTGAACTTGTTCACTCAGAGAAGATTTTTCATCTGTCAGGACAGTGATTTGGTCTTCCAATTTGGTGGCCTGGTCTTTGTAACCCTGGGTTTGTTCAAGGTATGTTTTTTCAAGCGAGGCAACTTGAGCGATCAATTGTTCGCGCTCAGCGTTGAGTTTCTGTCGAGCCTGGTTTAATTCAGAAATTTCTGCGTCACGGGTATTGACTGCCGCCTGCATTTCTTCGCTGTTTGCTTGTGCCTGCTCTTGAAGCTCTTTCTCACGAATTTGCAGAGTTAAAATTTCGTCTGATAACTTTGCTGACTGATCGTTAAGTGAGCTGACGGAGGCAAGGTGATTTTGATTTAAAGTTTCTATCTCAGCCTGTAGCTTGAGTTTGCTTTGCTTGGAGTAGGCAAGAGAGTTTTGTAGTTCTACTATCCGGCTGACTTGTACTTGTGCCTGTCCCTGCAGTTCCTCTTCGCGGGCTTGCAAGCTTAAAATTTCGCCTGATAGCTTTGCTGATTGTTCGTTGAGTGAGTTTACAGAGGCAAGGTGGTTTTGATTTAAGGTTTCTATCTCTGTTTGTAGCGTAAGTTTGTCTTGTTCTGAATCGGTAAGAGCGCTTTTGAGTTCTGCTATCTCGGCGATGTGCTCTTTTGACTGCCCTTGAATCTCCATTTCGCGGATTTGCAGGCTTAAGATTTCGTCAGTTAGCTTTGTTGATTGATCGTTCAGTGAGCTGATTGCAGCAATATGATTTTGATTTAATGCGTCAATATCGGCCTGTAACTTAAGTCTGTCTTTCTCAGATTTTGCGAGAGAGTCTTTAAGGTCTGCTATCTGCGCGGTTCTATCTTTTGCGATAGCCGCATTCTCCTGCATCTGGCTTGTCATGCTGGCCAATTGCTGGTTTGCATCGGCTACGTCAGCTTCAAGCCGTGTGTTGTCTGCTTTTAATTCAGTGACGGTTTGCTCTAGCGTCGCTATTTGGCTGCTGAGCTTTTCAGTTTGCTCAATCTGAGTGAGTCGTTGATTGGATAGCTCTGAGTTTTCGTCTTCAAATTCTTGCAGTCTATTGCGCAGAGCTTCTATTTCGGCACTTAGCGTGACATAAGATTGCGAGAAGCTTTCAAATAATCTTTCGTTGGCCTCTACCTCTATCGCACGATCTTTTCCTTCAGACATCAGGTTGTACAGCTGTTCCCGCATCTGATTGCGATCAGCGGTGATTTCATCAATTTGCTGAGAGAGTGACACAGCCCGTTCTTCCAGACGCTGCATAGAACTCTGTCGTTGTGCGAGTTCCTCTTTGTAGTTTTCAATAGTTGTGTCTTTAGCCAGACTATCTTCTGACTGAGCAATCAGTTGCTCACGTTCGTCCATAAGTTGGCTTACAAGCTGATTTAGATGTTCGACATCTCTGCTATAACACGCGATGCGTGTTTTGATAGATTCCGTGTCGAGTGCGGTGCTGTCATTTAGTGTTTGACAAGCTTCCAGGTCTATTTTGGTAGTATCAGATTGAGCCGTAGCGACACTAACACTTAAAAATCCGAACATGGTCACGACTGACGTGGCCAGATAAGCGCTAGACCTCACACTGCTATTCTTTCGTTCTTTCATGGTAGTTCCCCCCGAAATTGAAAGTGCGAATAATCAGTTTATTACTGCGAAGTAGCGTTAGAGTATGTACCGGCTTATTGCTCAAGTAAACTACTAGAAATAGAACAAAAGTGAGTTACGTGTAAAGTGGCGTAAATTGGCCCTGTATTAGTGGTTGTTGTAATAATGCGTGTAGATTAGTTAACAACTAACTCGTTACGGAAACAGTGCAATTTGTTCAAGTCCGGTAGTTTCACGGTATCCTGACATGATATTGAAATTTTGTAGCGCTTGACCTGATGAACCCTTCACCAGGTTGTCCAATGCGGCAATCAATATCACTCGACCTGGCAGTCGATCATCGTAGGCATTGACCATCACACGATTTGAACCCCGGACAAATTGCGTTTGCGGGTAGACGCCGGAGGGTGATATGTCTACAAAGTCGTCACTTTGATAGTGGTTTTGCAGCAACTCTCTGCAACTGGCTGCATTGTTGTCTCCGCTTACTCTGGCATAGCATGTTACTAGCTCACCGCGACTCATCGGGATTAAGTGTGGTGTGAAGTTGACTGTGATGTCCGTTCCTGCAACGACGGAAAGCTCCTGCTCGATTTCCGGCGCATGACGATGCTGTGCGACAGCGTACGGGCCCATCCCTTCACCGGCTTCGCTAAACAAGGTGTTTTGTTTTGCCGCGCGTCCAGCGCCTGTAACGCCTGACTTTGCATCAATGATTAGCTCTGATGGATCAATGAGACCATGCTTCACCAGCGGCAGTAGAAGCAGTAAGGTGGCCGTCGGGTAGCAACCGGGGCATGCAACCAATTGTGCGGTGGTGATCTCGTTGCGGTAATGTTCGGATAATCCGTATACGGCTTCCTTTTGTAGTTCTGTCGCTGTGTGCGGGTTGCCGTAAGTCGCTTCATAGATGTCTTTGTCTCGAAGGCGAAAGTCTGCAGACATATCAATAATCTTTAAATGCTTTGGTAGCTCTTTAATTACCTTTTGACTGGTGGCGTGGGGTAAGCCGCAGAATACGACGTCGACGTTAGACCAATCTACATCGTCATTAGTGACTAGCTTCGGTAGGCCCATGCCAGACAGATGAGGGAATACCTGATCGATCTCTTTACCGGCGTGTGTCGCGGCAGTCAGTGCTGTGATGGTTATATTCGGATGTCTCAGTGCCAACCTGATTAAGTCAGAGCCTGTGTAGCCTGATGCGCCTACAATGGCAATTCGAGTGTTTTTTTCAGACATTTTTTTTATAGTCGTTTGTGGCTTGTCAGTTTTGCAATTGATCCGGTGAGAGCAATATAAGCAACGACTGGGGCATTGTTAATTGAGTGGTTAAGCGGAACGGCCCGGGTGAGGCACTGCCATGACAGCATCAGTCATCCAGCAATTCTGAAATGGGGCGCTGACTTGTTTTGACAGTTGGAACCGGTACCAGTGTAGATCACCTGATTGATCTACAACACCTGCCAGCAGTTCAGCGGTCAGGCCGTTGTTACTGACCAGTTTAATCTCGGTGCCACGATGGTTCAACATGGGTTGATATTGCGGCGAATCAAACAGTGCTGAAAAGCGCGACAACGGACCAGTAACTTTTTTGTTTGCAGGAGAAGCAAACCTGAAGGTGGCGGAAATCCCGTTGTCCGCGTCCTGTAACGCCGTTAACTGGAAATTCACCACATCTTTCGGCGTTAATGAAGGACTTGGCTGTAGATCGAGGTTCTGTGCCAGACTGATGGTAGAGCACAGCAACAACACAATTGCCGCTATGGATTGGTTTGCAATGACAGAAAGACGGTAAAAAAGAGTTGATCGCAGGCTTGTCACTGTGCTCATCCTGAATGGGAGAGCTTTGTTTGTACCAGATAGTCGACTGTAGATAAAGGCCGCTAATTTAATTTAGCGGCAAGTTGCGCCTTCGTGAATCGCGGCGGTACTTGCCACCGCGATAATGAATGTTAATCTGACTGTTCAGACCAATAGGTTTTGCGCAATTTTTTTAGATTCGATCCCTCGACGGTGCGTGTACCTTCACCGATATACGCGTCTTCTTCAGTGAAAAACAAGTGTGGTGATGAGGCGATGCCACTGCCGGGTATGTCGCTCTCGCGGCTTGTGCCCTTTGTGGGTGAGGCGTCATTAACTTCTACCCGGTACATTTTGCTGCTGCCGATGGATGGAGAGCACAGATCCGGGCCGGCCTCCGGGAGATAGGTAGTGAAATTAACACCACCGTTAACAGTCAGTGAGTGCGATAGCACTTTTTCACCCGAACCGCCCAGCTCGATCGACCAGCCTTGTGCTGAATTGAGTTGGGCGGCGGCCGCTGCCGCCGCCACAGGGTTGTTGCTGTCGACATCGTTGTCGGTGGCATCGTAGAGATCTGCCTGCGTAATCGGACGATAGAAAGGAGTACCCGTTGACTCGTCTTTAATTCCATAGTCTTCCGGCGCCTTGAATACATCGAACTGTTTGATCATGTAAAATTTGTCGTCGACTGTCTCATCGAGTGGGTGCGCCCGATTACCTGAACCCAGGGAAATCGAGAGGTAACTTTTTCTGTTCCCTTCTCCTTTATTAAGTGCAATATCAGGGCGATAAAAGAACTTGCGCAAATTCGCGGGTGCGTTAGTTGCAAGATCGGCAATGACGTCGCCGCTGACCAGATCTGAACTGCTCGTGGAATTTTTGTTGAAGTCCAGTCTCCACACTTGTCCACCCATGTCTCCGACATAAAGCTGATCTGCTATTCCGTCGCCGTTGATGTCGATGACATTGGGATCAGAAGGGATGCTGTACACCATTTCCGGATAATCAGTGGCTGTGGTCTTCCAAATCAGATCCCCGGTTTCTGCGTTGACTATAAATATGGCGTTGCCAATAGTGTCTGCTGATCTTATGTTGCTGTTGTCCTGCATTGAATCATAACCGCCGCCAAATATGAGTACTTTGGTTTTGGTGCCATTGATCATGAGGTTTCTCAGCGTTGGCTTGGACCAGGTTTGCCCGAGATCGGCAAAGTCTGCATCACCGCCAGGTCCACCTTTGATGGTCCACAGATGCTTCGGGTTTTCTTTTTCGGTGACGTCCAATGCGTAATAGTTATTACCACCCCGGCGCATACCGACATACAGATACGCGTGATCATTGGTGTTGATGACGCCGTCGTTGTTGTTATCCTTAATCCAGCTGGTGATGTCGCCGTCAAGCCCATACAACTTGTTTATTCTGCGTTCGTCGTTGTAGAAGGTTTGCAGGTTCGGTAGCAGCTCTTTTGGAACGAAAGAGAACACTTCGACACCATCTTGAGTATTGACAGCGTGCAAGTAGCCTTGATTGGTACCGAAATAGGCGACGGAATCAGGCTCGTCATTAACCTTGCCATAAGTCACCACCAAGGGTTGCGAGTGGAGTGGATCACCCATTTGTCGGCGGGTCGTAGTCGTGGGATCTTCATCGTAGTCGAGTACATCTACACCGCGCGTCCATTGCAGCAAATCGGTTCTCTCAGTATCTGCGACACCCAGCATAGATGACGTGATTGCCGTATTGTTCTCGTGTACAACGTTACCGATATCAGTTAATACATTACCAGTGATGTGTGTGTAAACGTTTCGAAGGCTCGCGTCTAGCTTGCCGATCGCACCGCCGTTGCCGACATTGTTGCCGTCTGCCGTCTCTGACCACCAGCTTTGTGAATCGACATAGAATTTTCCGGTGGCCGGGTCTACGGCGGGTTGGCCGTTAAAGTCTCGTAATACCGGTGGGTTGCCCGAATATTTATAGCGCTTTAAGTTACCCTCCCAGTTGGAGCGAGCGCTTGGCTTGAATAAAGCCAGGTAGACGTCATCGCGATGTGATAAGCCGGAGAAGCGATCAACCGTTATTGCCGGGGCAACAAATGTGTTTAGTTCTTTTTGTGCCACTTCAACGATGGCCTCGAAGGCACTAACCAGTGATTCGGCCGAACCCGCATTGTGATGAGTGCCAAGGCCGGCTGTTGATAAGGACGTTAACCATGGCCAGTTTTCATCTAGTTCAAAACCAATAGTGTGCGTAATGACTGTGTTTGTGTCATTCACTGAGTCATTGAGATCATTGTTCGCCATATACGCGGCGAGGTCGGCACCACATGTGCCACCAGTCGGGAATCCGGGCTCTGTAATGTCCTGGCAAGCAGCTAAGCCCAGCTCTTGTCGCACGATTTCGGCTCGAGCAGAGTTACTACTGGGTATGCCGTCTGTGAGCAATACAATGTGATTTGACTGGCATTCACTGATCATAGGTGAGTTAAAAGTCGCATTTCCGTCGATTGCTTCGTTGCTGCAGGATGGATGACTCAAGTTCGCATCCGTGCAGTGCTCATGTCTGTCAATCCTGGCATTTGGATCGAGTGTATAAGTGTCAGGGTGAGGTAAACGTTTTTCTGTTGATAGATTGGCAAATGTGCTGTTTTCCCAGCAGGCATCTGTGATTGAGTTGGGGTCAGTACAGGTATACGTATAAGGCGCGGTAAATGACCGGCGCTTAGCGGTGGTTAGCTGCTCGCCGCTGAAGTACATTTTCCCCTCATGCAAGGCCGCAACGGTAGGTGTTGTTTGATTCACAGTTAGCGCATCAATTGATGCCAGTAATTCGTCTCGATGCTGAGTTATGGGTTTGACCGCGTGCAGGAAGCTAGTGCCCGTACCGTTGTATGTAAGCAAGCCGACATTGATATCATTGGTGGTGGTGAGTAGTTCGTTTAAGGCAAGTTTGAGTCGATTAATTCTCGACATACCCGTACCGTCCCAACTTCCCATTGACCCTGAGACATCAATGATGAGCAACACATTGGCTTGTGCCGATTCTCGACCGAAGAACACTTCGGTGTCGTCAGCTGCAGCAAAACCGGATGCAAGAGTCATCAGGACCGCTGCTGTTACAGACACCTTTTTGCCAGACAAAGATTGAAGGAGATTCCTGCAAGAAGCCTTGATGTGCATTTTGCCTTCTCTATTTTAAGAACGTTACTACGATTAAAAACCAGTTACTACGTTTTAGAGGCCCGGGCTGTAAGCCGCTACAGGGACCGGGTATCTTGTCGTGCGGGTATCGGCCAATCTGTGAATTTCTTTATTTTCCAGGGTCGCCAATGTCTTAAATCTCGAAATTATTGCGAGTAAAGGCGATGTCGAGCTCTTGTGTTGTGCCTCGTCTTGCAAAAATATCGATGCAGGCAACAGGTTTTATCAATTGCCATTGCGTGTTGACAGGAGCAAAATCAACACTAAAAACTCTCTGAGAACGCAATGACTACACCTTTAACTTCAGCATGGCGAACCCCGACTGTTGTAATAATCGCTGGATGCCTTATCGCCATTGTCGGTTTTGGTGCACGGTCTACCTTTGGCTTGTATCTCGATCCGATGACATCGGCACGTGGCTGGAGTCGAGAGACCTTTTCTCTCGCATTGGCTATTCAGAATTTAATGTGGGGAATAGGGTTGCCCATCGCCGGAGCCATAGCAGATCGTTTTGGCGCGTCAAAAGTGATTTTATTAGGCGCGCTGGTGTATGCCGCGGGAATCTATGGCATGTCGGTGGCAGAAACAACCGGTGCGCTCCACCTGACTGCCGGCTTGCTTACTGGTACGGGGGTGGCCTTCACGGCATTCTCATTGGCTATGGCCGCCATGGTTCGTGTGGTCGGACCGGAAAAAAGGTCAATGGTGCTTGGACTTGGAACTGCCGCAGGCTCGTTTGGGCAAGTATTGTTTTCACCCATTAGTCAGGGTTTTATCAGTTCTTTTGGTTGGCAGGATGCGTTGTTGTTGCAAGCCGCCATAGTCATGGTGTTGATTCCGCTTGCGATGATGTTGCCTGGTGAAAACAGCGGAGCAGGTGGCACCGATGACGGACAATCGCTTCGTGGAGCGTTGCAGGAGGCGATCAGTCATAAAGGTTTTGTGCTGCTCACTTTAGGTTTTTTTGTTTGTGGGTTTCATGTGGCCTTTATTACGGTGCACTTTCCGTCGTATGTGAAAGATATGGGTTTGGCTGCGCATGTGGGCGCCTGGGCACTGGCGATTATCGGTTTGTTTAACATTGCCGGATCATTTTTATCCGGAATGGCGGGGCAAAGATTCAGTAAAAAATCGAGTCTAAGTTTTATCTATCTTGCTCGCGCCATAGTTATCACTGCGATGCTGTTGTTGCCAAAGACAGAAATTGTCATCTATGGGTTCTCAGCGCTCATGGGTTTGTTGTGGCTTTCTACCGTGCCATTAACCACAGGCATAGTCGCACAGGTATTTGGTGTGCGTTATCTTGCTACGTTGTTCGGGGTTGTTTTCCTTAGTCACCAAATTGGAAGTTTTATCGGTGTTTGGATGGGCGGGCGTATCTATGATTCAAGTGGTTCCTACAATGGCATGTGGTGGGCCGGGGTTTTCTTCGGTCTGGTAGCTGCCATTGTGCATTGGCCTATTAACGAAAAGCCTTTGCCGCGCTTGCAGGATGATTTGGTTGTTCAATAGCCCATTTTTATAAGGCTTCTCAAGGATCGACTTGTTTTCTTATTTTGAAAAACTGATAGACCCGCTGGAAAAAGTACCGGTACAGCAACCACCGAAAGGGACATGGGATTTTTTCGTGCACTACTTGTGGCCGGTGCGATGGTTGTTACTGGCAACTGTATTTTTCACTAGCGTCGCATCGATATCTGAACTCTACTTATATGTCTACCTCGGGCGAATAGTCGATTGGATGACGACCACTGAGCCTGATAATTTTTATCAGGCGCATGGGGTCGGTTTGTTGATGATGACCTTCATCGTCGCATTCGTGCGCCCGGGCAGCATGTTTATTACCCGGTGTCTTATCACTTTGTCTTTGACTCCGGGTCTCTCGAATACCGTGCGATGGAGGAATCATCGCTATGTTGTGCGTCAGAGTTTGAATTACTTTCAAAGCGATTTTGCAGGACGTATCGCTCAGAAAGTGATGCAGACTGGCAACTCGTTTCGTGAGACGGTGTTGAATGTACTTGATGGCGCCTGGTTGTTGTTTATATACCTTGCGGGAATCGTCTGGCTGTTTCTTGATATAGACTGGCGTTTGATGATCCCGGTGCTTATCTGGACCGTGGGCTATCTGGTGGTGATTATAAGAATGATGCCCCCTGTGGCGGGGTTGTCGCGTTCAGTGTCGGAAGCTAACTCCGCATTGACAGGCAGAATTGTCGACAGTTATACCAACATACAGGCCGTAAAGCTGTTCGCCCATGCGGAGCGGGAGGAGGACTTCGTATCGGTCGGCTTTGAACGGCACACCGATGCACTTCGTTCGCTTTTAAGAGCTATCCTGCGGATGCTGTTTTCATTGGTGGTGATGAACACTTTATTGATTCTGTCTACTGCGTGGCTGTCCATATTATTTTGGCAACAAGGTACGATATCGGTGGGCGCTATCGCCATTGCCAATGGGTTGATACTTCGATTAAACCAGATGTCCGGTTGGATTCTACGAACTATCTCCTCATTGTTTGAAAGTATTGGGACGGTACAAAACGGCATTGAAACTATCGCGGTCGACAACGTTGTGACTGATACAGCCGATGCATCCGAGTTATCGGTTTCTTCGGCATCATTGAAGTTTGATGCAGTGCAGTTTCGCTATAGTGAGCCTGAATCTGGTGACAAAAGAATAGAAATTGCCGGGCGTGAAGGTGTTGTTGCCGACATAGAGGCGAGTAAAGGCAGGGTCATTCGGGATTTATCTTTTAGTGTAGCGCCGGGCGAGAAAATTGGTGTAGTGGGTCGATCCGGTGCAGGGAAATCCACCCTGGTTAATTTGTTACTTCGATTTTACGATCTCGATGCTGGTCGTATATTGATTGACGGGCAAGATATTTCCTCAGTCAAGCAGGCTAGCCTGCGCGCTCAAATAGCGATGGTGTCGCAGGATACTTCGCTTTTGCATCGTTCGATTCGTGACAACATAAGTTACGGTCGACCCGAAGCGAGTGAAGCGCAAATATTGCGCGCGGCTGAGCTGGCTCAGGCTGATATGTTTATTCCCGGTTTAGTTGATTCCGAGGGCAGGCAAGGGTATGACGCTCACGTCGGCGAGCGAGGTGTGAAGCTTTCCGGGGGGCAGAGACAGCGCATCGCGATTGCTCGAGTAATACTTAAAGATGCACCGATCTTAATACTTGATGAGGCAACATCGGCGCTCGATTCTGAAGTGGAAGCGGCCATTCAGGAGAAGTTGCAGGATCTGATGAACGGCAAAACTGTGATTGCGATTGCCCATCGACTATCGACTATTGCTGCGATGGATCGACTCATTGTCATGGATGCAGGGCGGATCCTTGAAATGGGAAGCCATGCCGAATTGATTGCCGGCGACGGATTGTACGCTGAGTTATGGAGTCGGCAATCCGGTGGGTTTCTTCCTCAGCTTTAGGGTTTTGTAACTCGGGTGGTTGATTACACCTTGGTGTATTTCCAGCCCATTGTCCCACTGTCGTTTACAGTTGTGCCGTAGCGTTGCGGGTTCGCCACTCGCTTCTTAGATAAAAGAGTATATAGAGGCACCATGCTGAGAATAATATTGAGTGTTACGGGCGTCGGGTTTATCGCGCTTGGGCTGTTTGGCGGCGGAGCGCTTGACGGCTTTTTCAATCAGACCAACAATGCTCTGCCGGTGCAGGCAACGCTGGAAAAAATTGAGGTGCCTGCAGTGGCAGAAACTGATGTTATTGCCAGCACCATGGCTTCAATAGATGCTGATGTGCTTGTAGCTGATGTGCCTGTAGACGATGACGTGGTAGAAGATGCTCTGGTGGAGAATTCGATCGTGGCTGGTGAGATTTCCCCGCCGAAGGACGAAGGCGCTGTGGTCGTAGCGAATCCAGCCGCGGACAACGGATCCATCGATTCTGCTGGTCAAACGTTAAACGCCAGTCTGGCGTCGGCGGACTCAGATCTGGAGAGATCTACAGATAGAAATGATCAGGTAGCCCTGGCGGAAACTATTCTTGCAACCGCCGGTGTGCCTGCGGTAGAAGCTGCGGCTCCGGTGGTTGATAAGAGCGCAGAGTTGAGTGAGGTGCTTGAAATTTCTACCGGGCAGCTCGAAAACGAAATACTTATTGTGATGAAAGATAAGGTGAATATGCGTGATGGCCCATCGATCGACCATCCTGTCGTGCTTCAGTTGGAACAAGGGCAGGAATTGATGGAATTCAAACGTGAGGGCAAGTGGGTTCACGTAGGTGCTTACGGAACCTCTGGAAAGATTGGCTGGGTCCATCAGCGTTTAGTCGGACCAAACCAGAAGTAAACTCGCCGGAAGTGGGCGTGGTTTTGTGCGCGGGATACCTTTCAGGTTCCGGTGCGCACACGAGTCGGTGATTCCACAGATTTAACTCAGACGAAATGAGTTAAGCTAATTGCTCATTAAGGTTTTAACCTGCATGCTAAACAAAAAGCTACTTCTTCCCATTATTGGCGCAGTATTAATGGCGCTGGGTGTAAATCTTGAGAAGCTCGGAATAGATCTGGGTGCGCTTGGGCTGGATGATTCGAACGGTACAGTAAGTTCCTCCACCGCCCCTAAGAATAGCAGTGCATCAAGTAGTCAGAAACAACCGTTGCAGGGAAGTCCAGCGGCTTACCAGCCTGGAAAAAAGTGGTCGAAGACGTCTCCTGAGATAAACCTGCACCATGTTTTCGAGGGTGAGATCAATCGTAAAGGTAAGGCGGTTGGTTATCATTCAAGACCCGGGGGAGTTGACCCGGCAGGCGCTAAGATAATAAGGATTCGCGATAAGCCCAATCGGCAAGGTGTCTATACCGCGATCATTGCTATCAACGACAATGGCCAGTGGAAAGAAAAATTCTCAAGCTTTTTTCCTGACAATATGTCTGCAGATGAAGTGACACAGGCAATACTCAATGCCTACAGTAAAAGCTCGGATAAAAAGAAACAACCTTGGCAAGGCCCGTCCGGTCACGGATTTAATATTCAGGGATACACGACTAATCGCGGTGGTATCAACACTGCATTCCCGGTTTACTAGGAAAAAACTATGGCTGATCTCGAGTTCTATCGTGATGAAGAGGGCAATGCTTGTGTGCGTGGAGAGGATGAAAGACTGGCTACTTTTATTCAAACCGATCTTCAGGGTTCAACCCGGGTTATCTCTGATCTAATAGCCTTGCTGGAAGATGAAGGGGTTCGCTCTGAGTTCAATGGCAACGCTCATTCATTGAGCATTTCAACCAAAACGGTAACTATAGAAGCAAACTTCGATGATGAGGCGCCAGACAGGCGATTGCCACGCGAGGAAATGCTTCAACAGATGCAAGCCTGGTTGGTCTTTGTCAGTGGCGATGCAGCGCTGAGTTGATATTGACGTAACTATGCACGACAGACCCACCCTGAAAAGCTACGTAAAGACTGTTAAAAGCAGCCGAAAGTTTGAATTTAGTTCATTTCCGACTGCGTAGTTACATTTTAACTACCATTAACCGGTGAATTAATTGGCGATTAAAAAAAACGCGTCGCATGGATCGTGGCCTTCTGAAATAACCACAGAATTAATGACAGCCGGTACGATTGGCTTGTCAGAGGCAAGACTATTCGAAGGAAATGTTTACTGGATTGAGTCACGGCCTGAAGAGCAAGGTCGCTCTGTTATAGTAAGCATGGATAAGGCAGGTGAAAAGCAAGAGCTCCTGCCTGCAGACTATAGTTGTCGTAGCCGGGTTCATGAGTATGGAGGAGCGAGTTATCTGCCGACTCCGATCGGGGTGTTTTTTGTAAATCACTCTGATCAGCAGATTTACCGGGTTAATCAGGCGCTTGAAATTTCCAGGCTAACCAATGCATCGGCGTTTCGGTTTGCGGACCTTGCGTACAACAATGCTAATTCCACACTACTGGCTATTAGTGAAGAGCATGGTGAGGTATTGGACGAACCGATTAATCGTCTTGTCGCAGTTGATACTGCCAGTGGTGAAATTACCAATCTTCACGAAGGTCAGGACTTCTACGCATCTGCCTCTTTTTCACCAGACGGTAAAACGCTTTGCTGGTTATCGTGGATGCATCCCAATATGCCATGGGATGAAACCAGTCTCTGGCAGGCAGATTTTAAAAATGACAAAACACTCAGTGGTGCCCAGGTAGTTGCAGGTGGAAATGCGGAGTCTGTTTTTCAACCGGAGTGGTGCCCGGCCGGTGAGCTGTATTTTGTCTCTGATAAATCTAATTGGTGGAATCTTTATCGATTCGAGAGCGGTGTGGTAGAGCCTGTTTGTTCTCTGGATGCTGAATTCGGTATGCCTCAGTGGCAGTTCGGCATGACGCGTTATGGATTTCTTGATGCTGATACGATACTCACGTCGTACAGCCAGGCCGGTGCTGAAAGCCTGGCAACCGTTGATCTGAAGACTGGTCAATTGAGTAACCTTGCCCGGCGCCACAGTCATTACCACTCTATTCGTACAGAGGGCGGAAAGTACTGCCTCATCGGTCAGTCTGCTGTTGAATTTCCCGCAGTCTATGTCGGGGATGTGAGTGGTGAGATGCTGGTGCGTGTGTCATCTGCAACGGCCATTGAAAAAGCACATTTTTCGATCGCAGAATCGATCAGTTATAAAACCGGTGATGGGCAAATCGCTCACGGTTTCTATTACCCGCCTGCACATGCCGAGTATCAAGGGTTAGAAAACGAGTTGCCGCCTCTGCTGGTGATGATTCACGGGGGACCTACATCAGCCACTGCCAACAGTCTAAGCTTAAAGATTCAATACTGGACCAATCGTGGCATTGCGGTTTTCGACGTAAACTACCGCGGTAGCACAGGCTTTGGCCGGCAATACCGTGAGGGACTCAAGCTTCAATGGGGTGTTGCTGATGTGGAAGATTGTGATTTTGGTGTGCGGTATCTTATCCAGCGTGGCTTGGTAGATAAAGACCGTATAGCGATACGTGGTGGCAGCGCGGGTGGCTTTACTGTGCTGGCCGCATTGGCTCATACAGATTCTTTCAAAGCAGGTACCAGCCTGTACGGCGTGACAGATCTAACCGCCCTGGCAACAGATACTCACAAATTTGAATCGCGCTATCTTGACAGCCTGATCGGTCCCTACCCACAAGAAAAAGAGCGTTATGAGCAACGCTCACCATTGAATCATGCCAGTGCAATACAATCCCCTGTGTTGTTTCTACAGGGGTTGGACGACAAGGTAGTACCGCCAAGTCAGGCCGAAGCCATGATAGAAAAATTAACCGCCAACAACGTGCCAGTTGCCTACTTGCCGTTTGAAGGGGAGGCGCATGGCTTTAGAAAATCAGCCACCATCACAAGAGCCTTTGAAGCAGAGCTGTCGTTCTACGGTTCAGTGTTTAACTTTGAGCCTGCAGCGGATGCCGGGAAACAAGTAGAGCCACTTAAGTTTTTATAAGCGTCACCGCACCGTTTTTATTTTCTTGACTTCTTTGTAGCGAAAGCAGTCTACGGTATGGTCATTGACCATGCCGATGCCTTGCATGTAGGCATAGCATATGGTTTCACCGATAAATTTAAAACCGCGCTTTTTTAAATCACGACTCATGTTTGCACTAACATCTGTTTTTGCAGGAACCTGGCTGCTTTTCTTCCATTGGTTTTGTATCGGCTTGCCATCAACGAAGCTCCAGATGTAGGTTGCAAAAGAGCCGAACTCTGTTTGCACTTCTTTAAACGCGATGGCATTGCTTCGGACGGAGTATATCTTCAGCCTGTTGCGAATTAGGCCAGGGTCTATCAGTGCTTTTTCCAGCTTTTTATCACTTAGGCGTGCGAGTTTGTTCGGGTCAAAATTTAGAAATATTTTATTGTAGTGAGCGCGTTTTTGTAGCACAACATGCCAACTCACTCCGGCCTGCGCACCCTCAAGTATTAGCATTTCAAACAGCTTTTGATCTTCATAGACAGGTACACCCCATTCGTCATCATGGTATGTTCTGTCAAGGTCATTGCCCACACACCAGTGGCATCGGATTTTTTCACCCATGATATGGCTCTTGTTTAGCTGGGCTTTAGTGTAAGACTAATGGCGGCTGGTTAATAGCACCCGCTACCAAATGCATCGGTGGATTAATGCAGTTCTGTGGGTGAGCCTTTTTTCTGAACCAAAACCCATGGTGCGACGACCATGCACCAGAATTCTGGATTGTCGCGATTCCACTCACGAGCATCGTCATCACTTGCCCGCCGAACTGTGCCTGCCGCTAGCCACTGTTGTATTTCAGCGGTATTGTCCACTGACATGCTGTGCGCTACTTTAACCAGATCAAGGTCTGCTTCGACGGTAATGACTACGCCGCGCGCAAAGTGTTTAACCAGCTCCTGCCAGCCGAGTATGCCAGTTTGTTCATTTAACTCTTCGGCGATTGACTCTGGTGCTTGATTGTCTTTGATGTCCATGGCTTGTAACTATTCAGTAGGAATAAACTTAATTCATATTTTGACTGCTATTGCAGTCTTGCGTAGCTCTTCAGGGTGGGCCTATTCCTGGGGTAGGAGCTCACGCGCAACATACAGGTGTATTTGAGCACAAACGACAACGCCCATGGATATGACAGGTGTGTCCTGAGGAGCTACCATGGTTTTTACTATCCACCGGATAGATCTCTATTGCGTGTTGATCAGGGGTAGGAGTTTGTTGATCGCGGTCTGCAATTGCAAGTCTTTCGCTGCAATTAACGTCGCTGCCTGTTCCGGTTTATCTTTTTTTACATCTCGCTCAAGTAGTGTTCTTTGAAACGCTCGTGCTGCAGCCGAAATGTTCAGTGAACCTGTCCTGCGAAACATGAAATCGCTATCTGTCTCTACATAGAAGTCAGGTACGATACCCGCACCGTGAATGAGTTTGTGGTCGGGTCGGCCGAAGACTGCGATGGTAGTTCTTACCGCGCCTCCAAGCGGTGACGCTAAATTAAATACTTTTTGCACCAGGCCTTTGCCAAATGAAGGTGACCCGACGATGACGCCGCGTTTGTAGCTTTTTATAGCACCGGCAACAATTTCAGAGGATGACATGCTGTCGCCGTTGATCAACACAGCCAAAGGCAGGTCGGTTTTATGTTCTCCGTGTCTGGGTAGTTGCTTGAATGCACCTGTTTTATATCTCTCACAGTACATGTCTTTTTCTGTGCTGAACATAGATACGATGGCTCGTGCTGCACGGGTGGAGCCGCCGGGATTGTCGCGTAGGTCAAGTATGAAACCGGTAGCGCCCTGATCTAATAGTTTGGTCAGGAGATTTCCTACGCGGATATGTGTTTTACTACCAAAGCGACTCACCTTGATGTAGCCGATATTACTATCCAGTAGCCTGGCGTCTGCATAGTGCAACTCTACCGGCGAGCGATTGACATCAATAGTATGTGTTGATTCACCGCGCAGTACTTCTATCGTGGCGATAGAGTTTTCGGGCCCCTTGAGCGCTTTTACAATTTCACTGGAGCTGAGGTTTATCAGTGGTTTGTTGTCAACGCTCACCAGCTTATCGCCCGGCAGGATGTCTTTACCATCCATTGGGCCACCGGTTAACGGACCGATAGCGAGTGGGTAATCATCTTTGACCGCTCTGAACTTCAAGCCGACACCAACGAATTTTCCATTGCGTCTGGCGTTGTATTTTTTAAGTGCTTCGGGGTAGATGTAATTGGCGTATTGATCATTGTACTGATCGACGGTCTCGAAAAGAAGCTCACGCATAATTGCAATGCGCTTTTCTTCCAGATCTTTGTTGTAGTTTATATCAGTGCTATCGAGCTCGGTTCGCGCTCTTTCCAACTGAGCATTAAATCTTTGAATAGTTTCTTCTTTGCTGGGTGGTGTCGTTTCTGTAAATATCGTGAGTTGTGTTTGTTCAATAATATTCAGTGCTTTGACAAATTCTGAATACGGTTTGGTTTTTACAGCGCTTAGAGCAGGTGTTGCAATAGTCATTGCTAATCCCAGGAACGCGGCGCAAAACGATGCACGAGCCAGAGTAGCGCGTAGAGTCCGCGTTGTTAATTGATAGTGATTAGAGTGGAAACTCATGGTCAACCTGGCATTTAGAGAGCGTTTTTTACTGCAATTCATGCGCCGCGTGCTCGCAGCGTTAGACGGTCAGCCAGCGTCTATTCGATTGCAATATCGCGTGTCCGCAGGTTAGAGGTGCAGCATTCTTGGAGTGTTTGAGCGAATGACTTCATAACCAGCAGCTTCAAGCAGGTCAGCTTTGGTTAGATCTTCAACCTTACGGCTCAAAGCCAGGCCCATTTTGTCGAGTAAAGAGGCTGTTTGAAATTGATGGTCGTCAATGTGCTGACCGTGTGAGCTATCCCGTGGTACCAAGATGGGCCGTTTACCCATACGAAGGGAGGTGAGTGCCGTGCCTGTTCCGGCGTGAGCGATGACCACATCGGCTTCGCGCATGGCTTGTTCCAGCTCATGCGCCGGTACGACTTCTTTGCCGTCAATATTCAAATCAGACACATCAGTTGAGCCTGTTTGCCAAAGGACTGAGTCGGCCTCTGACAGGTAGTCCGCCAGGCGCACGAAAAAATCTCTGAAGCTGTAGTCTTCCATAGTCCCGACCGACACAACTGCGCGTTTGATTTTTTGTGGCTTCTGCGCCAGTGGCACAGCATCAAAGCCATCAAACACCGATCCAAGGAACTTCCACTGGTCGTTAGCCCAGGCTTCATGTTGATTGTAGAACTTGATGCCAGGTACACGGCTTAACGCCTTACCGGTGACTGACGGACCTTCGACCCGTGTCGCTGATTCAATATAGTGTGTAGGTATTCCGCGCACTGCACTGTAAGGCAGATAGGCTAAGGCGATTGCCGAGCCGGTACTGATCACAGCATCTACGTTGTACTTTCTAATGAGTTTGAATGCTTGCGGGACATTGCGCAGTACAGAGGCGAGACCCCGCGGCTTGATATACGGTACGTATTCAACTTGCTGATCTTTCAGCATTGAGCGAGTTTGCGGTGAATCAAAGGTGACCCACACGCAGTCCTGGCTTACAGACTCGATCCGTGGCCACAATTCCGCTAGTTGCGTAAAGTGCCCGCCGCTCGATGCCACTAACATTGTGGTCATGCGCTAACGCCAATTGAGTTGGGTTGCTGTGGTCGCGGCATTGCAGCAATATCGCCGATGAGAAGGCAGTCGCTCGAACGGCTGACCGTCAAGCGGTCGTCCGAAAAACGGCAAGCCGATAGGAGGCTAGACATAATCAAGCTCTGCACGAAGTGTTGAACAAGCGAGTTGTAAGTGTTGTGATGGCCAAAACGATGAATAATCTCAAGTGTTCTATTTTGATCGAAATTGAATCGTTGTGGCGTAACGCGCGACAGCGACACTCATACTACCTATTATCCTACAAAAAGTAGTGGACTACATGCTTGCTTACCGAGCTGAAATAGCAAGGCCCGCGCCTGTCTCACAGGCAATAATTGTTAGCGGGCCATAAGGCGATGATAAATAGATTGTTTTACCGGGTTTTCTGAATAATTAGGTAAGCACCGTAATTCAGTTAGACCTGTTCCAGCAGGCTTCGCAACTCTGATCCATTTTGATCAAAGGTTGTGCCAATTGAAATCAGCTGTTCTACGGTCTCGGAGTCTACTTCTATACCGTTTGCCTCTCGCTCTGCTTTATGTTGTAACTCAGGTTCACCTGGCATCAGCACTTCCTTGACGCCGTTTGCGGGTTGGCTGGATTTTATTGACTCATAGAACTCTAGCACGCGTTCTTCGATCTGTTCCTGTGTGTCAAATGCGAGGGGATCTATCAATATCGAAAACATGTTGTTGTACACGCCGTTGGGTATGTGATTTCCGGTAGCGACTGTTTGCTTGCCAGCTACTGCCCCTGCCAGTAATTCGACGAATATGGCCAGTCCGGAGCCTTTGTGATGACCAAACGGTGTGAGGGCGCCGGTTCTGTTTTCCCAGATGGGAGTGGGATCGTCTGTCGGTTGACCGGCGTCATCAATGACCCAGCCAATGGGGATTTTCTCTCCGCGATTGTGCGCCACGCGTACCTTGCCAAATGCCACGGTACTGGTGGCCAGATCCAGCATTGGTTTCGCGTTGCCATTCACTGGAATGCCTATACTGATCGGATTGGTAGAAAAGCCGGCTTCACAGCTTCCGTGCGCGGCAACAAGCGGCGCATGTCCCCACACATTGACAAAGTGAATCGAAATTAATCCGTGCCGAGCACAGTATTCTGAGTAGTGCCCGGTTCGTGAAACGTGGCCACTGTTGCGTAACCCCAGTACTGCTACTTTGTGTTTGCGACAGGTCTTCATCGCGTGGTCCAGTGCCAACAGTGCCATGCGGTGACCGAATCCGCACCTGGCGTCCACCACATTCACAGCACCGCAATCAGGTAAAAACTCAGGCGTTTGATTGGGGATGAGGTTGCCATCCTTAACCTGCATACCGTATACCGGTAACATGCCGATGCCGTGTGAATCGTGGCCTGCAAGATTGGCTCTGATTAGATGGTCGGCAACAATTGCTGTTTCATCACGATCACAGCCGAATCCCGTTAAAATCGACTGCGCCAGCGCCAATAGGCTGTCTGCGGTGTATTTCATGATTCAGTTCTCTGCGTCAAATACGCACGTTAGTAGCGATATCGATCACTAAATTACCAGTGCTTTGCGGTGGATTGCCAGTGTTGTTTTGCTCCAAGTAGTTGATTGGCAATACAGATTGTTCTTTTTCGTCTACAGCGTCCTGAATTGTGGCGCGTAACGTGATCGGTTGTCCTCTATGCAATGGTGCCGAATAGCCGGATGCGATACGATAATCCACGAAAATGCCGTTCAAGAATGCGGGTCCTTTAAAGGCAACGTGCAGGGCATGGCTTACAAGGCCTGTTCGCTTGTGAGTGTCGGTCGGGCAATTTAAATACAGAGTTAATAATGTTTCACTCACAAAAAATACCCAACCTTGGTAATTCAATGGTTCAATGCAGGGAGAGGTCTACGGGAGTAGATGTCGCCTGTGTGGTTGGCCCAATGACGTTCCAAGGCGAGTAATATCGGGCGATGAGTCTGAAGCGTGACAAGCTCATGATGGAAAGGAGGCATTGCGCCCCGGTTCTGTTAACAGTGAGGCAAGCAGTGCTGGATCTGGCTGCGAGCAGTCTGGAGGCGAATACCTGTCTTTTGCGTGGATTCCCTCTTATAAAAATAACCACTACAAGCAATGAATATATCGATGGCTGCAATGGATACCGCTAACAAGCTTACCGTGCTTGATGTGGACTTCCTGAGTATTTCCATGGAAGAAGCATTGGCGTTGATAGAGCAGGTGATCGCCAGTGGAGATAAACAGACCGTTTCATTCATCAATGCTGACTGTCTCAATATAAGTTGTAAAGACGAGATATATCGCAACATCCTCAATTCCCAGAGTTTTGTATTGCCTGACGGCGCAGGTATTAACATAGCCTGTCGCATGATCGGTGAAAGACTGGTTGCGAATCTAAATGGCACTGATTTAATGCCAGAGCTATGGGATGTAGGGCGAACCAAAGGTTATCGATTCTACCTTCTTGGGGCCGCTCCTGGTGTGACCGAACGGATGAAGGCGAAGCTGGAAGAGGCGTACCCGGGTATTGATGTGGTTGGTGAGCATCATGGTTTCTTTGACCGCGAAAACGAATCGGATGCGGTGATTGAAAAAATCAACGCCACTAAACCGAATGTAGTGCTTGTGGCTTTTGGTGCGCCAAACCAGGAAAAGTGGATTTATGAAAACAAGGATAAGGTAAGCAGTAATCTCTTGATTGGTGTGGGTGGATTATTCGATTTTTATTCAGGTGATAAGAAGCGTGCACCTGTATGGATGCGCAAGTCCGGTATGGAATGGATGTACAGACTGTACCTTGAGCCCGGGCGATTATGGCGACGCTACATTGTGGGCAATCCGTTGTTTGTTTATCGGGTTTATAATTGGAAGCGCGCCAGGCGCGCCGATAAGAGTCAGTAAGACCTGCACCACAGGTAAATGCTCGTATATTGTTTCGAGCGATGTACTCATATGAGTCGACTGACCCGGGCGATTCATTTTAAAAAATACGTTCAACCTGAGCCGAAGATACGTAACTGTGCAAAGTCGTCTGCGCTCTATTCAGCCGCCTCTTCGGGGGCTCGGCATTTGTCCAACGGTAGCAAAGCAGCTCGTAAGGCTGCATTCATTGCCGGCGAGCTGATGCCCTGGTTGCTGAGTAAAGGCCGACACATGACAAGCGCTGTGATGAACTATTTGAAACAGCGGGCGAGTTGAGAAAGACAGTCTATGCATTCGCCCCAAGTGCCAGCGCCCTCTGCTTTGAGGCGGCCAGAACATCTGCTTTATTCACATCAATCTGCAGTGCTTCCGGCCATCCACCAGTGTGCCGCTCAATCAGTGATGAGAGCATATCAATATGGGTGGTGTGGTCGTTCAGGGCCGGTATATAGCTAAACTCTTCTCCACCTGCATCCATAAAGTATTCGCGATTTTCTTCATCGATTTCTTCAATAGTCTCGAGGCAATCTGCAGCAAAGCCGGGGCAGACCACATTGATGCTCTTGATGCCCTGGGCGGGAAGGCTTTTCAGCGTCTCATCACAATACGGTTGCAACCACGGCTCGCGTCCGAAGCGTGATTGAAAAACTACCCGGTAGTCATCTTGCGTAAGCTGCAACTCGTCGGCAACAAGACGTGAGGTCGCCTGACATTGGCAAAAGTACGGGTCACCTGAGGTTCTGTATCTCTGAGGTATGCCATGGTAGGACATCACCAGTTGTTGTGCTCTGCCGTGTTGTTGCCAGTGCTCTCTAATGGTTTGTGCCAGTGCTTCTATGTAGGCCTTTTCATCAAAGTACTGATTAACAAATCGACACTCTGGCAGCCATCGCAGCTTGCTCAGTTGCCGTGTGACTTCGTCAAATACTGAGCCAACAGTCGATCCGGAATATTGTGGATACATGGGAACAATGATCAGGCGTCTGACGTTTGCGCCGCGCAACTCGGTCAATGCGTCGGCTATAGATGGATTGCCGTAGCGCATTGCTAAAACTACTTTTGCCTTGCTTGTATTGGCGAGCTTTATGCCGAGTGCTGCAGCTTGCTTTTTACTTATGCTGAGCAACGGTGAGCCTTCCTTTTCATCCCAAACTGATTTGTATGCCTCGGCTGTTTTTGCCGGTCGCACCCTTAAAATTACGCCGTTTAATATTAACCACCATAGGGCTCGCGGAACTTCGACGATTCGCGGATCGCTAAGGAATTCTTTTAAGTAGCGTCTTACGTCCGGCACGTCGGTAGAGTCTGGAGTGCCCAGGTTCACGAGCAGTACACCCAGGCGTGAAGGGCTGCCGTGCTGGTAATCCGAATCTCCTATATATTTCATTTTTTGCTCGTTTTATTAAATTAATGCGATAGTTTATCTGACATTGAAGTCGGCGAATCGTATAAAGGCAACTGTTTGGTTTGTCGTGCATCGGTGACGATATGGGCAGTAAACAATGAAAGGTGGTTGTCGGGAAATTGACGCCAACTCAGTTTACGATAGATGTTCTGATACGTGAATCTGCCTGGAAAATCAGCTTTTGGGTGGCTGAACTCCTATCTAAACAGTGTTTGCTGTTGTCTTTCAGCAGACACAGATGTGTTGCAATAGTTAATCACCGTGCAATTGCTGATACGTGACTTATGCACATTCTAAATTTTTGGTCAGATTGCCTAACTTAACTTGATCCGCAAAGCAATAGCTTTCTTTAAAATTATGCTAAGTCTCTGTAAACATTGTCTTTATATGTAGAAACAAAGCATCGTCAGAATATTTAGTATGATGATGGCGGCGCGGTATTACCGGGTCGGTTTGAGATTTTTCCACAGAGTTATCCACAGGCAAATCCTTGGCCATGCAAGAAAATAGCGGTGCACTTTTGCCCGAAAGCGCAGGTCATGTCGAGCTTGAGATAGTAAAAGTCGCGATCGCAGTTCCATTATCACGCAGTTTTGATTACCTGCCCTGTGGGTCAATAAAAAGTCACAAGCCCGGGTGTCGGGTTCGAGTGCCGTTTGGCAGAACACAGAAGGTGGGTGTGGTGATTGGCACCGGGCCTTCTACCATTGACGTAGCCAAGCTTAAAGCAGTGATTGAGTTGCTCGATGATGAGCCGGTGCTGTCAGCGGAGATTCTTGACCTGATTCACTGGGCCTCGGCCTATTATCACCATCCGGTGGGAGAGACCTTTGCTACAGCGCTGCCGATCGTATTACGCAAGGGTGCCGATACCAATATTGAGCGACCTTGTGGTTATGTTTTAACCGAAGCTGGCAGATCTACCCTGGTAGTAAAGCGCGCGCCGGCCCAAACTGCACTGTTGAATTTCTTGCGTGAAAGCGCCGTCGAGGTCAGTGCCCCGGAATGTCGGCTATTTGATAGCCGTTGGTCTGCAACCATGAAGCCTTTGTTAAAAAAAGAGCTGGTTGAAAAAGTGTGGCCGCAGTACAACCCGAACGCATCAACCCCTGTGGTAACCCTGAATGAAGAGCAACGCCTCGCCAGTGAGAGACTGCATACCAAGCTGGATGACTACTATTGTGCGTTAATTGATGGCATCACAGGCAGTGGTAAGACTGAAGTCTATCTTGACGTTGCCCGTACGGTTATTCAGTCGGGTAAGCAGGTGTTGGTGTTGTTGCCTGAAATTGGTTTAACCCCGCAACTGGTTGCGCGTTTTAGAGCGGCGCTCGCTTGCCATGTTGAGGTGCTGCATTCCGGTCTGAACGACACCGAACGTATGTTGGCATGGCACGCTGCAGCAGATGGCAGTGCGCATGTTTTGATCGGGACACGTTCGGCGGTATTTACACCCATGCCAAGATTGGGGTTTATCGTTGTTGATGAAGAGCACGATGGGTCGTTAAAACAACAAGACGGCTTTAGATATCAAGCTCGTGATCTGGCTTTGGTACGAGCCAGAAAAGCCAAAATTCCGATCGTGCTGGGGTCGGCCACACCATCACTTGAGTCTTTGAATAACGCAGAAAAAGGCTTGTTTGACACACTTTATCTGCGTCAACGGGCCGGTGGTGCGAAGTTGCCAAAGATGATTCTGGTTGACAGCCGAGGTAGTGAAGTAGAGCAAGGGCTGTCGCGCCGTCTGCTTACTATGATGCATGATGTGCTGGCGCGTGGAGAGCAGGTGATGGTGTTTATAAACCGTCGCGGTTATGCACCTGTATTGATGTGTGAAGCTTGTAAATCGATAGCCGACTGTAATCAGTGCGATGCACACATGACAGTGCATTCGCACTCCGGACGCCTGCGCTGCCATCACTGTGGAGCAGAGCGGGCAGTGCCGCATGTTTGCGGTACCTGCGAAAGTAAGGAGCTGATTTATGTCGGTGTTGGTACTGAGCGTCTCGATGAATTTCTGAGTGAAAAATTTCCGGACTATAAAGTGTTGCGTATTGATCGTGACAGCACTCGACGCAAAGGCGAATTGCAAAAGCATTTGGCATCTGCCGCCAGCGGTGAAGCGCACATTTTGGTTGGAACCCAAATGTTGGCGAAAGGTCATAACTTTCCTTTGGTAACACTGGTCGGAGTACTTGATGCCGATAGAGGGCTTTTCGGAGCAGATTTTCGTGCTGTGGAGCAAATGGGGCAGCTGATCCTGCAAGTCGCAGGAAGGGCGGGGCGTGCAGAAAAACCGGGTGTGGTTTTGGTGCAGTCACGTAATCCGGAGCATCCGTTGCTCGAGCTGTTGCTTTCCAGAGGCTATGTCGATTTTGCCAGGCAGTTATTAGACGAGCGCAAGCTGGCCAACTGGCCGCCGTATGTGCATGTTGCGCTGCTGCGTGCCGAAGCCGTACCGAAAAATGCAGCCAGGCAGTACCTGGCTGAAATTAAGCGCCTGATTCGAATCTACACTGATGCCAATCCGGAGGTCGAGGTGCAGCTGTCTGTGCTTGGTCCGGCGCACGCGCCGATGGAAAGGTTGGCTGGTCGATACAGGTCACAGCTACTTCTCTTGGCGCCTGTGCGTAAACCGTTGCATCACATGTTGGCCTGGCTCAGGCCGGCTCTTGAAAGCCATCCGATGTCGAGAAAAATTCGTTGGTCGCTAGATGTTGATCCCCACGATATGTTGTAAGTATTGTGGCATCATTCACCACATGTTGTGTTTCTGCAAAAAATGCTTCGTTTGTGTTGTAAAAATTATTTATTATCAATGCAGTCAATGGCTTTCACAACACAACTTCAAGCGTTAGAATAAGAATCTAAGCTAACTACTTGACGAATAATTGAAAGTTCCTGAAACTGAGATTATTATTTTTTATAGAATCTGATACAAGACGTGACTTTCAGGCCTGCAGCTTGCAGAAAACGAACTATATCAATTGGTTGAGAGCGGTGAGTGCGACCAACTGAAACATGGGGTCGCTTGAGTCGGTATGGATGCTGCGCCAGTAACGGTGCCCGTGGATCCGCAGGCAACTGAATGAAGTGAACCGAATGAACTATCGACAAATTTCCAAATGTAGCAATGATAGGCCGAAGCTAATCATGAATGGCCTTAAAAGCCATGCATCGCAACGCGGTATCAGCCAACTGTGGATGGTCCTGACCATCGGGATAATGGTCGGGTTTATCCTTGGGTTTATTCTTTTTTTATCGCGTCTGCCTGATGAGCATTACACCCTGGTCGAGACTGAAAGTGGCATTGAGCAGTACGAAACCACAGAAGCTGACCAGTACGCTTTTTACGATCGTTTATCGGAAAGCAAAAGTACGGTACCGAATGCAGCGGCCGATGAAATGCCGGCGTTTACTCGTAATCGCAGTGCTGGTAAATACGGCGCAGGTGCCAATGAGCGGCCATCTGCGGTAGAAATTGCTGATGATCTCACTGTTGGTGCTGATGTTGCGCCGGTAGAAATAGCGGCAGCTAACCGGTCTCCCTCACCTGCCGAAAACAAGGTGGGCAAGACAATAGTGATTCGCCAACCGACAACGGTTAAAAAGGATCGTAACAAACCATCTACCTCTTACTATCTGCAAGCCGGTGCGTTTGCCAAGGGTGATGATGCCCAGCGTTTACGACGGCAACTGAGCCAATCCGGTATGGATGCTTTTGTAAAGAAAGTCGCGATAGAGGGTAAGCACTGGCACCGTGTTCGAATCGGTCCATTCTATGATTCTCAAAGTCTTAATACGGCCCAGAGCAAGCTGGGTCGGACCGGGATCAGCTATCTGGTGATCAGAGTACGTAGCTAGCCTGACCTAGGAGCTTGTCCAAGAACTAGGATCTACTGCGGTTGCGATATTTTGGCCAGCTATTTCGATCCATATCGTTAAAGAAGAATGACTATTCGCCTCTATCGATCAAAATATCTGACCTGAAATCTCACAACCTCGCTACGACCCTAGTTCTCGGACAAGCTCCTAGGCGTTCTCTGGAAGCTGCGCGCGGTAAACTAAGACTGTCTTTGGATCACCGCCACTATGGATGCCAAGCCACATACCCAGGAACAAGCACGTGCTATTCATCGCGAGATAGACTCGTGCATGCGGAGTGATCAGCATAGATTCCGCAATCGACTGAAAAGACTGAGCAAGGCCACGACGGGTCAGAAACCGCCAGCTGCAGAAGCCAAAGAAAAACTTTTAACTGATATAAAGGCATCGGCCGCGCGTCGCAGCAGTAGAAAGGCGTCTGTACCCAATCCGGAGTATCCGCAGGACTTACCCATTGTTCAGCATCGTGAGTCGATCATCGATGCCATACGCAATCATCCTGTGACGATAATTTGTGGTGAAACCGGTTCTGGCAAGACCACTCAAATTCCGAAGATGTGCCTTGAAGCTGGCTTGGGCGTTGATGGCATGATTGGTCATACGCAGCCACGTCGTATAGCGGCTCGAAGCGTATCCAACCGAATTGCTTCCGAGCTTAAAACAGAGCTTGGCGGGGTGGTGGGTTACAAGGTTCGCTTTACAGATCAGGTGTCCTCAGGCAGTTATATCAAACTGATGACCGACGGGATCCTACTCGCAGAAATTCAATCTGATCCCTGGCTTAATCAATATGACGCGATCATTGTTGATGAAGCTCACGAGCGTTCACTCAATATCGACTTTATTCTCGGTTATCTAAAACAGTTGCTGGAAAAACGTCGTGATCTGAAAATCATTATCACTTCAGCCACTATAGATCCGGATACTTTTTCAAAGCACTTCAATGATGCACCGATCATTCTTGCCGAAGGCCGCAGCTATCCGGTAGAGGTGAGGTATCGTCCATGGGGTGAGGAAGAGGATGACGAACGCGACCAGCCGCAGGCAATATTTGATGCCTGCGATGAGTTGGCATCAGTCGGGCCCGGTGATGTTCTGGTGTTTTTACCGGGTGAAAGAGATATTCGAGAAGCAGCGGATTATATCGGTAAAGCATGCAGCGGTAGTCGTTTGCTAAGGGGGGTTGAAGTGATGCCGCTGCTTGCGCGACTTTCGGCCGCAGAGCAGGCGAAGATATTCCAACCGCATAGCGGGCGGCGGATAGTACTTGCCACCAATGTCGCGGAAACTTCGCTTACCGTACCCGGAATCCGTTATGTGGTCGATACCGGTTCGGCGCGTGTCTCGCGCTACAGTGTGCGCAGCAAAGTACAGCGATTGCCAATTGAGAAGGTGTCGCAGGCATCTGCTAATCAACGCAAAGGACGTTGCGGTAGAGAAGCGCCAGGGGTTTGTATACGACTTTACGCTGAAGATGATTTTGACCAACGTACAGAATTTACTGAACCCGAGATACTACGTACCAACCTGGCATCCGTCATTCTTCAGATGGAAGTCTTGCGCCTTGGGAATGTTGAGGATTTTCCGTTTGTTCAATCTCCTGATGGCAGGCTGATTAATGATGGTTACCAGTTATTGCTTGAGCTCAATGCAGTAGACGGCAAGAGAAAGCTGACGAAACTAGGTCGACAGTTAGCGCGCTTTCCGGTTGATCCACGGTTTGCACGAATGTTAATTGCGGCCAATGATGAGAAGTGTTTATCAGAGGTGCTAACGATTGTCAGTGCGCTTTCTGTGCAGGATCCGCGTGAGCGTCCGATGAACAAGCAGCAGGCAGCTGACGAACAACACGCAGAATTTAACCATGAAAAGTCCGATTTTTTAGCGATAGTGAATCTATGGGAGTTTTGCCGGGTTCAAAGTGAACGGCTGTCATCAAACCAGTTTCGAAAAATGTGCAAGCAGAGATTTATCTCTTATATGCGTGTGCGCGAATGGCGTGATATACGACGCCAGTTACAACAGACAATGAAGACCATTGACGGCAAAGAGAACACATCAGAGGCCAGTTACGATAACGTTCACCGCGCATTGCTAAGTGGCTTGCTTGGCAATATTGCTATTAAAGAAGAGCGCAATGAATATCACAGCACACGCAACAGAAAGTTAATGCTGTTTCCGGGCTCCGGGGTATTCGGTAAAGGCCCGAAGTGGATTATGGCAGCGGAGGTCAGTGAGACCACTCGCCTCTATGCGCGTTGCGTGGCTGGCATCGATCCGGTTTGGGCTGAGTCCATTGGCGACAGCCTTTTAAAACACAGTTACTCTGGTGCCGCGTGGCAGAGGAAACGCGCTCAAGTCGGTGCTTATAGAAAATCTACATTGTACGGTTTAGTGATCGCCGAAAAACGTCGGGTGAACTATGGCCCGATCAATCCCACTGAGTCGCGGGAAATATTTATACGTGAAGCATTGGTAGATGGAAACTACAACACTCAGGCCACCTTCTATCAGCACAATTTAAAGATGGTAGATGAAGTCGTCACTCTGGAAGACAAAAGTCGTCGCAAAGATATATTGGTGGATCCTGAGGAGCTCTACCGCTTTTATGATGAGATCGTTCCTGAAGGTATTTACTCGGGACCACAATTTGAGAAGTGGCGGGTAGAGTATGAGAAGGAAGCGCCACGAGGGTTGTACCTGTCAAAAGACTACTTACTCAGAGATGATGATCCTGGGTTTGATCAGAAAGACTTTCCGGATCAAATAGAGTTTTCGGGTTTAGTGTTGCCGCTTAAATATCACTTTCGACCCGGGGCTGGTGATGATGGCGTGACTTTGGTCGTGCCTGCGAGCTTGCTGAATCGTGTTGATGCCAGGCATTGTCAGTGGTTGGTGCCCGGCATGCTGGAAGAGAAGGTCGTGGCCATGATCAAGTCCTTGCCCAAGCAATTGCGAAGGAATTTTGTCCCGGCACCTGACTATGCATCGAAGTCGACTGCGATCATACAAAGCGATACCGGTAAATCGCTTCAAGATGCATTGGCGGGAGCGCTTCATCAATTAACCGGTATCAGGGTTGAAGCCGACGACTGGCAGCCTGAGCAATGGCCAGTGCATTTGCTAATGCGTGCTGAAGTATTAGATAACGATGGCAAAACCATCGATGAAGGCAGAAACATTGAGCGCTTGCAGAAGAAATACATTGATCAGATTGAAGAGAGTTTAGCGACCAACGAAAGTAATGCCTTTGAACGTACTGATCTGACAGACTGGAACTTTGGAGACTTACCGGAGTGGGTTGAGGTAACTACTCAAGGCGTGCAGATGAAGGGTTATCCGGCGCTGGTAGATGAAGACGGTGTGGTGAGCTTGCGTCTGTTTGCCACTGAAGAGGCGGCGGATGCTGCCATGCATACCGGGCTGCGCGCTTTGTATAAAAAACGACTGCTAAAAGAAGTAAAGTACCTGGTGCGCAACCTACCGGGCATTGATGTACTGTGTCTGCGTTTTGCAGCCTTTGGTAAAACCGAGGTGTTAAAGCAGGACATTGTCGATGCCAGCATTGATATGGCACTAATCAATGACCATCCAACGCCTCGTACAAGAGAAGACTTTAACCACATACTTGATACCAATAAAAGCGAGTTGGTGGTGCATGCGAATGCGATATGCGCGGTGCTTGCGCAGGCCTTCGAAACACATAGAGAGGTGGCAAGGCGAATGAGTGGCTCGGTATCACTGAGTTGGGTTGAGGCAGTGGGTGACATCAAAGATCAGATTGCTCATTTAATCTATCCAGGTTTTGTCGTAAATACACCCGCCAATAGAGTGAAGCGACTACCAGTGTATTTTAAAGCGATTGCCAAAAGGCTGGAAAGCCTTGACCGTGAACCTGATCGGGATCGTCGTCGACGTGCAGAGTTGCTGCCTGTATGGGAGCAGATCAAAGCGTTGGAAGGTACAAAAGCCGATGTGTCGTCTATTCGCTGGCTAATGGAAGAGTTGCGCGTGTCTATTTATGCACAAGAGCTTGGGGCGGTAGATAAAGTGTCCGTGAGTCGACTTGAAATGCTGTTGCAGAAAGCCACCAAAAACAGGCAGTGAAAACAGTCCGCCGTCTTCTCGCAGTAGCAGAAGTTCTGCTGCACAGGCTCCCGGGAATCAAGACATGGTTGAGACCCAATAACTTGCTTTGTGATCTAGAATAACCGCGACGGCTTCCAATGCGTATGGGTTGAGCTTTACTTCGTCTCTTGCGACCCAGCGTATGTCTGATATCTCGACGTTATCTGCGACAGGTTCAAGTGATTCTTTCAACGTATGTGCAAACAACACCTGCAGTGTTCTGAGCTGGGGATAGAATATAACGCCACATTGCTGCATACCCTCGATCTTCAGTCCTGTCTCTTCCCATAACTCGCGAGCGGCGGCAAGATCGGGGCTTTCGCGTGCATCACAGTGACCGCTGGGGATGTCCCAGTCCGGGCTGTAAGTGGTTTTTACAACGAGAAACTTACCTTCAGGATTAGTAACAAGCACCTTGGCAGCGACCACGTAGCCGGGATACAAGGTTCGAACGATTCGTCGTTGTACGACGATTGGCAGGACTCGATAAATTCGTAGCGCGAGTGACTTTAAAAGCATTTTTTTATTTATCTTTTTACTCGCGTAAGCATAGCATTGAACTTCAATTGCCATGCCATAAACGAATTCGGTTTACGCTTTAAGGGCTGCGATTTGCTCAGGCGTAAGTACCCGGGGATTAAGCCCTCTGGTGAGCAGGTGAAGTTTGGACGTTTCCTCCAATTCTTCAGTGGCAAACACTGCGGCCTCGAGTGTTTTGCCAGCCATGACCGGACCGTGATTAGCAAGTAGCACCGAGGTGTATTTACCCGCAAGCCCTCTGATGGCATCACCGATTAACGGATCACCCGGTTTATGGTAAGGCACAAGAGCGGTTTTTCCGACTTTCATGACATAGTATGCGGTCAATGGTGGCAGTACATCCTGAGGATCGGTTTCAGGCAATAGTGATACCGCCACTGAATGTACTGAGTGCAAATGTACGACAGCGCCACAGTCTGCAACAGTGTCATACATTGCCGTGTGTAGCGGGACTTCTTTGGTGGGTTTGTCCCCTGAGATCAGTTTGCCGTTTTTGTCTAATACGCTCAGTTGTTCAGGATAGAGGTTGCCAAGCGATGCGTTGGTCGGGGTGACAATCCATCCGTCGCCGTGCTTCACGCTGATATTGCCTGTGCTGCCGGTGGTTAAGCCGCGATCAAACAGTGACTTGCCGAAACGACAGATGCTGTCCCTTAGTTTTATTTCATTCATCGCGTCGCCTTCATTGTCGGTCCTTCACGATTGACCTTCCAGTTGTCGCAAAGCTTTTGCGAAAAAATCTTCTGCGCCGAAGTTGCCAGACTTAAGTGCCATCGCAATAGAGTTGCCTCCTGTTGTGCCTTCTGCGATGGTGCTAAGGGTTGGAACACCCGGGTCAATCTCCGGGCCGATATCGAAAGCTTCTATGTTAAGTGTGCTAACGACCGCGCCTGATGTTTCACCACCGGCAATAACAAATCGTTTATAGCCATTGTCCAGTAGTTGTCTGGCGAAGGATGAAAAGAAGCTTTCTACCTTATTGGCAACTGTTTCCACGCCATATTTTTTCTGTAAGGCTTTGACTTCATCCGGTGCACCTGACGAGTAGACAAGTGCTACTGTATTATCATCAGGCAGTGATTTCACAATATGTGCAGGCGTTAGCTCGTCTGCCATTAACGCCTCTACATCGACGACTATTCTAGGGCCATCATTATAGGCTGCAATCTGCTGTCTGGTGGCTTCAGAGCAACTGCCAGCGATAATGATGGCTGGCCCTTTTTGTGGTTTAAAGCTTTGGCCTTCATCAGAAAGTAAGCCGCGAATTCGGAAGTTCTCAGGCAAACCCAGGGCAATGCCTGAGCCGCCAGTGATCAGCTTTGCATCAGCGCAGGCTGTACCGATGGTGCGTAGGTCAACGTCTGCTGTTGCATCAACCACGACAAGGGTTTGATCATTACTGGCTGCAGTTTTCAGTGAATCGGCAATGGCGTTTGAACTGTCAGAGACAATAGCTTGCGCTATATGGCCAACTTCTGATGATACCTGCAGGCTGAGCCATCGACGAATATCTGCGTCTGTCATCGGGTTTAACGGGTGGTTCTGTAGGCCGGATTCATTGAGCAGTGTATCGGCTACGAACAGATGGCCCTGGTAGACCGTCCTTCCTGTGGTCGGAAAGGCCGGACAAACCACTACGCCTTTGGTGTCAAGTTCGGCTGCCAATGCCTCTGCTACGGGGCCGATATTGCCCGTTGGTGTGGAGTCGAAAGTAGAGCAATACTTGAACAGGAACTGTTGCGCCCCCTGGTCCTGCAGCCAGCGCAATGCGGCCAAAGATTGTTGTACCGCATCGGTAGCGTCAATTGAGCGGCTCTTTAGTGCGATGATCGCAACCTCTGTGGCCGATTCGCCATCAGTGTCAATGTCACCCTGTGGTATGTCAATGTAGAGCGTTGCGCGCATACCTTCGCGGCACAGCGTATTCGCAAGGTCGCTTGCACCAGTGAAGTCGTCGGCGATGCAACCAAGGAGAAGTGGCTTTTTCATAGAGTCCCTTTGTTTTCCCTCAGCTTATCACCTGCAAGCGTTTCTGCTAAGCACTTGAATTGATAAAACCGGATGGACGCTTAATATCACCGGTAGTGATAAGATAAAGCATCGAAATTGAGGCACGGCAGCGTGCATCGCAACAGAGCTCGTTAAAATGAAAGCAATTAATCTTAAAGGGTTTGGTGGTGTTGAAAATCTCTTTCTTGATGAAATAGATAAGCCTGCGCCAGGGCCCCATCAGATCCTGATAAAGGTGCATGCAAGCTCAGTCAATCGACCTGATATTGTCCAGCGTGAAGGAAACTACCCTCCGCCCAAAGGTGATTCTGAGGTTCTGGGGCTTGAGGTTGCCGGTACTGTAGAGTCGGTAGGTGACGGCCTTTCACGCCATCAGGTGGGTGACCGGGTATTTGCGCTCGTCGGTGGCGGTGGTTACGCAGAATACGCAGTTGCCTATGAAGGCCATGCTATGCCGATACCGGAAAATCTCAGTTTTGCCCAGGCGGCTTGTATTTGTGAGACTTACATCACCGCGTATTTAAATGCGGTAGTGCTTGCTGAGGCCAAAGCCGAAGATACCTTCTTGTTACACGGTGGCGGTGGTGGCGTTAACACCGCTGCTATTCAAGTTTGCAAAGCCTTATTCCCCAAGAGCACGGTGATGGTGACTGCTTCAACTGGAAAAGTAGAGCGTGTTAAGGCGCTCGGTGTGGATCATGTGATCGACTACAAAACCCGATCGTTTGCAGAAGAAATTAAAACACTCACTGACGGGCGCGGCGTTGACGTGATCCTGGATCATATAGGTGCGGCGTATTTAAAAGATAATATGAAAAGCCTGGCGCTTGGTGGCCGACTGGTGGTTATCGGTTTAATGGGCGGAATTAAAGCAGAATTGAACCTCGCCACCATGATGGTTAAGCGACAAAAGATTATCGGATCAGTGCTTCGATCAAGACCAGTGCCTGAAAAATCGGCAATCATTGCCGACTTTGAAAATAATGTCATGCCGTTCTTTGACGATCAAACTATTGCTCCTTTGATCTCTGATGTGTTTCCACTCAGCCAGGCGGCAGATGCGCATCGAGCTATGGAGCTGGGAACCCACTTCGGAAAAATTGTGCTTGAGGTTCAATAGTGAGTTTTTGTATTTGCGGTGTGAAAGTGATGGTCACCTAGGTGGGACGATACCCTGAAATACGTGATTTGCAGTTGTTGCTTGCTCTGTCGCAAAGAAAGCATTTCACTCGTGCGGCATCGGACTGTGGCATATCACAGCCAGCTTTCTCTGCACGCATTCACCAATTGGAAAAACAATTGGGCGTACCGATCGTTCGTAGAGGCAACAAGTTTTTAGGCTTTACCAAGGAAGGTGAGCTTGCACTTAAGTGGGCTAGAAAAGTAATTACTGATGCAGAAGGCATGCGTCAGGACATAGAAAATGCACGGGGAGATCTACGAGGTGTGCTTGCTCTGGGTGTTGTACCCACAGCGTTGCCCTACGCAGCCTCCGTGTCTACAGCACTTCGTGCTCGCCATGAACACTTAACTATCCAGATTCAATCGCTAAGCTCCACACAGATTACCCGTGCACTGCATGAGTTCGCTATTGACGCAGGCATTACCTACGGTGATGAGAAAGACAGTTCTTTAAGATTTGATAGTGTTTATCAAGAGCACTACGTGTTGTTATCACCGTTGCATCTGGCGCCACGAACCAAAGGCACCGCGAGTTGGGCTGAAGCCGCAGAACTGCCGTTGTGTTTGCTAAGTAAAGATATGCGCTTCAGACAGATTGTTGATGAAGTATTTCAACTGGCCGGTGTGATGCCGGAGCCTGTGATGGAGACCAATGCGTTTACAGCGGCCATGGTGCAGGTAAGTAATGGCTCTGCTGCGACTATCGCGCCGCAGAAGTTGGTTGATAGTTTATTCCTGGATCAAAACTCGATCAGTCTTAAGCTTGAAAATCCCTCGGTTGAAAAAACGATCGGGCTGGCAACGCTTGATCACAAGCCGGCGCTTCCGGCGATTGATGCACTTCGGGATGTGATTGGGTTGTCTAGCTAAACTGCTGCCAGCGCTTAGTTGATGAGTCTGGCTCCTGCAAAAAAAGCGATAAATTGACAGCGGGTGTGTTGGCTGGTAGTACTCTCTGGATACATTTATACAAGGCGTTCCCATGCATTCTCAGCCCCTTCGTTTAATACCCGTTGTAGTTGCCGTAGTTCTCGGATTGTTGTTGTCGGGGCGCGCCTTTGCAGAGCCGGTAAAATTTAAGCTTATACCCACACAATTCATTGCTGCCCTTGGGGATCCGAATGCGACTGATGGCACCGGCGCTGAGACCTGGGGCTTGTGGACATCTGACCCGGGCCCCAAGGGTGTCTGGCTGCGACTTTTCCCTGTATTGAAGGCCTCTGGTGGATACGGGCCGGGCAATTGGAAGTTTAATCAAAACGATTGGTGGCTCGATGAAAACGGGCTCATTATGGAGCCGCCGGAGTTCCCGATGCCCGCTGGCAAATATCTGGTCACCGGTGAGCGTGAAGTGACCACAATGCTAACCGTGCACCCGAAGGATGCGAATGGAGCGCAACGATGGGAGCTGGCAGATGGCGCGAAGCTACATCAGGTCACACACCTGCCGTGTCGCTCAGCGCGTTATACGCCGGCTGCAGATGGCGGGTCATGTTCACCGGCAAGTGCCGATAAATCCAGGTTTAAAGTCGCACCCGGCAGCGAAATGCCGGAAGTACGCGGGTGTTTGAAGCAAGACTACGCTGTGCTTATTGTGATTGGTGTTCCAGTCGATTCGTAAGCATGGTGTTTGTCGATTACTTTTTTAGTTATACACGATTAGCGATGTAACGCGCCGGAGCGGTTGCTGTAGCGTCGCAGAATTGCCACACCAAGCAGGCTGAAACAAAACCCGATTCCGAGTGCCCCGCCGTTTCTGCCGACCACGATAGTCGACGGTTTCAGCGTCGGTTGTATTGCGCTGGGGTCTGCCTCTGTACTGAGATTGGCTATCAGATTGTAGGGAGTCTCACCTTTTCCTTCTACTGTGATCGTCCATCGTGTTGCTGTCTGATTTGATAACCGACATTCAAGTACGTCTGTTGAGCGCTTATCGCATTCAGCAGTGGCTGAATCGTTTTGTGAATTACCGGTGATTTTTACGTGCAACTCACCGCTTAGATCAGAAACGTTGACGACCAGAACTTTGTCTTGATTTCCTGATTCTATGACGTATTCATCAACCTCATTAGGGCGTATTGAGTTCGTCACCTGGGTTCCCGAACTCAGTAGTGGTTGTCCGACCTTAACCATCTTCGCTACCGATGGCACGCCGCTGTCATTGACAACGATAAGCATATAATAACCGGGAGGTGCGATGTTTCTGTTGTCAGGTGAGGTGACTTGCAGCGTGTTGCCTGTGGCGGTATAAGCCAGTGGTACCAGTCGTTGATCCTGATTTTGCGAGTGGGTGACAGAGCCGGGTTTTATCAGGTGTACTTTAGTAATGGTGCCTGACTGGTTTGTCGTTACCGGGTAGGTGGTTGCGTAGTCCATTGTTTGTGGAAATGTTGTAATTGCCGGTCGTGTAGCCAGCGTGCTGCCGCTTGAAAACAAATACGGTGGTGAAAAAATTTCGGCATTTTGCTCTTCATAGCCGATCTCGTTGCATGTACCGCAGTAGCCACCGCCGGCGGACAGCACCCGACCATCTGGCAAGAGCAGCGCGATGGAATGATATTGCCGGTCAACCTGCATATCGTTAACCGGTTGCCATATGCCGGTTTGAGGCGACCATATCTCTGGTTGGTAAACACCCGCATCCACACTGACAAGCGCTGCACCATCGGTATTGCCACCGGTGGCTAAAACGCTGCCGTCAGCCAAAATAGTCAGGTTGTGTTGCGTTCGGCCAAATGCCATGGCGCCGGTATCTGTGGTCTGCTGGGTGGCTGTATCGATAACCACTGATGACTTATATGAAGGCGCCCCTCCGTCTTTTATGGTTCCGCCCGATACCAGCACTTTGCCAATGTCAAACATGGCGTAGCTGCCATAGCGTCGCTCTGCAAAATCATCACGGCGCTGGCCTAGTGTGAGACTACCGCTTCCGGCAGGATCAATGGTTGTCAGGGTGTTCTGGGGACCAAAAGACATGACATTGCCCTCTGGTGTTGCCTGCATCCATTGGTAGTCGATAGACATTCCGGGTGATTCGGTTATGCCAAGCGTGCGCCAGGTTTCATTGAGTTGAAACACCTCGGCGATCGGGGTCGGATAGTATCTGCCGGCGTAGGTGAGCATTTCACCATTGGCCAGTGCGGCCACCGAAGCATACCAGCGTGGTGCTGCCATATTCTCTACCTGGCGCCAGGTGTTGGTATCCGGGTCGTATATATTGGTGTTTGACAGAGGTGCATTAGCGCCATTGGTGCCGCTGTCGCCGCCAGCAAAAAGCACCCTGCCGTCCCAGAGCTGGGCGGACCCGGCGCAGAACAAGTCTCCGTTGGTATCGTTGATTGTCGGTATGTGCAAGTTGGTTTGCGGATCCCACAATGACACACGTGTGGTGAACACACCGGCGGTGTGGGGATCTTCGTCAAAATCGTCGGGGGTAGCGTCCCAGGCCAATACCTTACCGTTCGGTAGCAGGTTTGCGTGTACGGCGATCAAGGGCCATGACGATACATCGGACCATTGGCCAAACTGGGCGGGTTGGCCAAGGTTCGTTTCGGCAGCGCGAATGGTGCGCGGCATATAGGGTTGCGTGAACGGTTCCGCATTGCGAAAAGTGTCGCGTGCCCCTGTATCGTCATGATTCCCGTCAGCAATAACATCGATGGCGGGAATGGCGAGAATAACGACGGTGCATGCAGCTTTTATGGCTTTATTAGTCAATGCAATCAATTGATTTGTCTTGCCCAGAGTTAAAGTGAGTGGTTATTGGCGGCAAAAGTGGACGCTACTAAGATGATGGCCGCGCTTATTTTTTGATAGAAATGGTTAATTATATCAATTACTTATAAAATTCCAAGCTTTCCTTTTTTGCTCATACGTCCTAACGGTGTAACCAGCCAGCATAAAGTTGTTCCATGACGCAAACTTCAATGGGTTAGTAGGAAACCCCGATTCAGGAAGGCGGTAACGAGATGCTTTTCTGTGTAGATTAGGAAACGGGAACAATTTCTAAGCCAAGTGTCACGGGCACTGGCGGTGGGCAATCAATGCGTAGCGTGCAGGTGAAGACAACAGCCGAAATTCCATCATAGTCAAAACAAATCGCTACATAGAAAAATGCGATTTGTTTTTATTGTCTATGTGCTGTCAAATACTGTGTGGTCAAGTCAATTGACAAAAATCAGTGTTTCCCATCTACAGAATTCAGGAAAAAACATGGCAGTAGCAGAACCGAAAGCGGGGGTCTGGAAATCCGGCCGCGGCAAGGGTCGTGTAACCCCGAAAGGTCGGCAACTTGATGATGCTGCGCTGGTTGAGGTTCTTGAGCTTCTGGGTGATAAGCCTCGCAGTGCCGATTTGCTGATCGAGCACTTGCACCTGATTCAAGACAAATACGGTCATTTATCTTCTGCCCATTTGTACGCCCTGGCGCATGAGATGCGATTGTCTCAGGCTGAAGTGCAGGAAGTGGCTTCTTTCTATGCCCACTTTGATGTGATTGCAGAAGGCGAGGCGCCACCACCAGCGACCACGATAAGAGTGTGTGATTCGCTTGCCTGTGAATTGGCAGGTGCCCAGCAGCTACTTAAAGCATTGAAAGATGGAATGGATCCTTCAGAGGTCCGGGTGTTGCGTGCGCCGTGTATGGGTCGATGCGATACCGCACCGACGCTCGAGATTGGCCATCGTCATATTGATCACGCCACAGTCGAACTGGTTAATGATGCGATTGCCAAAAAAGACACTCACGCACGGATGCCTGATTATGAAAAGTTCAAAGCTTATAAAGCAACAGGTGGCTATGCAGAGCTTGAGGCACTGCGCGGCGGTAAACTCGTAGCCGATCAAGTGCAAGATAAGATTAACTCATCCGGCTTACGTGGCCTGGGTGGCGCCGGTTTCCCGTCAGGTAAAAAGTGGTCATTTGTACGTGCTGAAAAAGGTCCGCGTTATTTGGCGGTTAACGGAGACGAAGGTGAGCCAGGTACTTTCAAAGATCGGTATTATCTGGAAAGAACCCCTCATCTTTTCTTAGAGGGCATGTTGATCGCGGCATGGGCGGTTGATGCCAGTCGCTGTTACATTTATATGCGTGATGAATATCCTGCGGTGTTAAAAATACTTAACGATGAGATTGCAGAACTCGAGTCTGCAGGTCTTGTCGATAAAGGCTACATCGAGTTAAGGCGCGGAGCAGGTGCGTATATCTGTGGCGAAGAAAGCGCCATGATCGAATCCATTGAAGGTAAGCGCGGCTTGCCACGCCACAGACCTCCTTATGTTGCACAAGTGGGCGTGTTTGGCAGGCCTACATTGGTTCACAACATTGAGACTCTGCACTGGGTCGCGAGAATCTGCAGAGAAGGGCCTGAGATTCTTAGCTCGACTGAGAAAAACGGTCGTACCGGACTACGATCGTTTTCAATGTCCGGGCGGGTTAAAAACCCGGGTGTCTATTTACTTGCCGCCGGCTCTACCATTATGGATTTGATAAAAGCCTGTGGTGGAATGGCAGACGGGCATGCCTTTAAAGCTTACCAACCCGGTGGTCCGTCAGCGGGAATTCTGCCTGCTGCAATGAATGATATCCCGATGGACTTTGATACTTTGCAGCCTCACGGTTCGTTTATCGGCTCTGCCGCGATTGTTATATTGTCTGATAAAGACAGCGTTAAAGACGCAGCGCTTAATATGCTTCGGTTCTTTGAAGACGAGAGTTGTGGTCAATGTACACCGTGTCGCGTGGGTTGTGAAAAAGCTGTGAAGTTAATGGAAAAAGATAAATGGGATCAACCCCTCCTTGAAGAGTTATGTCATGTGATGGTGGATGCCTCTATCTGTGGTCTGGGGCAGGCAGCTCCCAACCCGATACTGCTAACAATGAAACATTTTCCGGACGAGGTATAGGCGATGAGTGATCAAATTAAATTCACGCTTGATGGCAAAGAAGTTACCGCTGAGGCTGGTGAGTCAATCTGGGAAGTGGCGAAGAAACAGGGTACGTTAATACCGCACCTGTGCCACAAAGATGCTGAAGGTTATCGTGCTGACGGTAACTGTCGTGCATGTATGGTTGAGATTGAAGGTGAGCGTGTACTGGCGGCATCGTGTATTCGCACCCCCACTGAAGGCATGGTAGTTAACTCACAGAACGAGCGTTCTCAAACCGCGCGCAAGGTAGTGATTGAAATGTTGGTGGCTGATCAGCCACAGCAAGCGTCTGCGCACGATAAATCTTCCCACTTCTGGAAGATGGCAGAGATGCAAAACGTATCAGAGAGCCGCTTCCCGTCGATAGAAATCGAACGCATACCATTACTTGATGCATCGCACTTAGCGATGAGTGTGAACCTGGATGCCTGTATTCACTGCAATCTGTGTGTGAGAGCTTGTCGAGAAGTGCAGGTAAATGATGTGATTGGAATGTCAGGCCGCGGTCATGATGCAAAGATAACTTTTGATTTTGATGACCCGATGGGTGCGTCAACCTGTGTTGCTTGCGGTGAGTGTGTTCAGGCTTGCCCGACCGGTGCTTTAATGCCGGCTGCAATATTGGATGATAAAGGCGTTGGCGACAGTGAGGATTTTGACCGTGAAGTGAAAAGTGTCTGCCCTTACTGTGGAGTCGGTTGTCAGCTGTCTTTCAAAGTGAAAGATGAAAAGATTGCCTGGGTTGATGGAATCAATGGCCCTGCAAATGAAAATCGCCTTTGTGTTAAAGGCCGTTTCGGCTTTGACTATATTGCACACTCGCACAGATTAACCAAGCCGTTGATCCGCCGTGATGATGCGCCTGCCAAAGGTCTCAATGTTGATCCTGCCAATCCGTTAACGCACTTTCGTGAAGCGAGTTGGGAAGAGGCGTTGGAGGCTGCAGGTAGTGGCTTGTCTCGTTTGCGTGAGGATACCGGCAAGCGGGTCGCAGGCTTTGGTTCTGCCAAGTGCTCCAATGAAGAAGCCTATTTGTTCCAGAAATTTATTCGACAAGGCTTTGAGCATAACAATGTCGATCACTGCACTCGCTTGTGCCACGCATCATCGGTTGCAGCACTGCTTGAAAACGTAGGTAGCGGTGCGGTGACTGCGACATTCAATGAAATTGAAAATGCAGATGTTGCCATTGTGATCGGCGCTAACCCGACTGAGAATCATCCGGTTGCAGCGACCTATTTTAAGCAATTTACCAAGCGCGGTGGCAAGCTGATTGTTATGGATCCACGGGGTCAGGGGCTTAAGCGTCATGCAGAGCATATGCTGCAGTTTAGACCGGGCACTGACGTTGCCATGCTCAACGCGATTATGCATGTGATCGTTGAAGAGGAGCTGTACGACAAGCAGTACATCGAAGGCTTTACTGAAAACTGGCCAGCCATGAAGGAGCATTTGAAAGGTTTTCCACCGGAAAAAATGGCCGAACTGTGTGGCATTGATGCAGATACATTGCGTCAAGTGGCAAGAACGTTTGCTGGCGCTCAGGCCGCTATGATTTTCTGGGGCATGGGTATATCGCAACACATTCATGGTACAGACAACTCTCGTTGCCTGATATCACTGGCGTTGATGTGCGGTCAGGTGGGTCGTCCGGGTTCAGGTCTGCACCCGTTGCGTGGTCAAAACAATGTGCAAGGTGCGTCAGACGCAGGATTGGTCCCGATGTTCCTGCCTGACTATCAGTCGGTTGAAGATGAAGGTGTGCGAAGTGCATTCCATGATATCTGGGGCACAACAGGTATCGATAGCGAACGCGGATTGACCGTCGTTGAAATTATGGATGCCGTGCATGACGGCGACATTCGTGGCATGTATGTACTGGGTGAAAACCCCGCTATGTCTGATCCGGATGTTGAACACGCCCGTGATGCACTGGCCAAGCTTGAGCACTTAGTAGTACAAGATATTTTCTTAACCGAAACGGCTAACTACGCTGACGTCATACTTCCATCATCTGCGTGGCCCGAGAAAACCGGTACTGTCACCAATACCAACAGACAAGTACAGATGGGGCGCCCGGCGCTGCCACCACCCGGTGAGGCAAAAGAAGATTGGTGGATTCTGGTGGAACTCGCCAAGCGCATTGGGCTTGATTGGAATTACCAGCATCCAAAGGAGGTGTTTGCAGAGATGAAGATGTCAATGAACTCTCTCAGCAATATCACCTGGGAGCGGCTTGAGAAAACGGCAGTGACATATCCCTCTTTATCGGCAGATGATCCGGGGCAGCCGATTGTATTTGGAGATGGTTTTCCACGCCCTGATGGTCGTGCACGATTTACCCCTGCGCAAGTGACCGCTCCGGCTGAAGTGCCAGATGCTGACTACCCGATGATTCTTACTACCGGGCGGCAGCTTGAGCACTGGCATACGGGTTCGATGACTCGACGTGCGGCAGTACTTGATTGGGCGGAGCCGGAAGCGAATGCGTCACTGCATCCAAAAACGCTGCGTAAGATGGGCGTTGAGCCTGGTGAAATGATCATGGTTGAGACGCGCCGTGGTGCGATCAATATTATGGCCCGTGCGGATCGTGCCGTGTCAGAAGACATGATCTTCATACCATTTGCCTATGTAGAGGCGGCAGCAAACACTCTGACTAACCCGAGCTTAGATCCGGTGGGCAAGATTCCGGAATTTAAATTCAGTGCCTGCCGTATAGCTAAGTCGAAAGTGATGGATCAGGCGAGTTAGATCTGAACAAGCAACCCTAACGGCAAAATTGATCGGTGTTGATGGCGTTCCAGGTAAACTATGACGCCAACATTGATCCACTGGAAATGAAGCGATGAAAGCATTAGAAGGCGTAAAAATACTCGACTTTACACATGTTCAGTCCGGGCCCACTTGCACGCAGTTACTGGCCTGGTTTGGTGCTGATGTTATTAAAGTTGAACGCCCGGGTGTGGGTGATGCAACACGTAAGCAACTGGTCGATGTGCCTGGTGCCGATAGCTTGTACTTCACTATGCTTAATCACAACAAGCGTTCGATAGAACTGAACTCTAAAGATGAAACCGGCAAGGAAGTGCTTACCAGACTTATTGAAGAGTGTGATGTGCTGGTTGAAAACTTTGCTCCCGGCGCGCTTGATCGCATGGGATTTACGTGGGAGCGCATACAAGAAATCAATCCGCAAATGATCATGGCGTCAATAAAGGGGTTTGGACCAGGTAAGTACGAAGACTGCAAAGTATATGAGAACGTTGCTCAGTGTGCTGGTGGTTCAGCATCTACTACCGGTTTTCTTGATGGGCCGCCATTGGTTACCGGCGCGCAGATTGGTGATTCGGGTACCGGCTTGCACTTATGTTTGGGGATTGTCACTGCATTATTCCAGCGAGAGAAAACGGGTAAAGGTCAGAAGGTCAGCTGTGCGATGCAAGACAGCGTATTAAATCTTGCACGCGTAAAGCTGCGTGATCAGCAGCGACTTGCTAAAGGCCCACTGACCGAGTATTCACAGTTTGGTGAAGGTATTGAATTCGGTGACTCTACGCCTCGTGCGGGTAATGACTCTGGTGGGGGTCAACCGGGCCGTATTCTTAAATGCAAAGGCTGGGAGCAAGATCCAAATGCTTACACCTACTTTATTCTCCAGGCGGCGGTGTGGCAGAAAGTCTGCGATGTGATAGGCAAGCCGGAATGGAAAACCCAGGAAGGTTATGCCAAGCCGCCTGAACGGCTGGATAAACTCAATGAGATTTTTTCGACGGTTGAAGAGTGGACCAAAACAAAATCAAAGTTTGAAGTGCTGGATATCTGCAACCCGCTGGATATCCCTGTCGGCCCGATACTTTCGATGAAAGAGATATCGGAAGATGAGGGATTATATGCCACTGGTACCATGGTTAAAGTTGACCACCCTGAGCGTGGTGAGTACCTAAGCGTAGGTTGTCCCATTAAGTTATCTGATAGCGATGTAGAAGTGGAGCGATCGCCACTGTTAGGTGAGCACACTCAAGAGGTCTTAAGTGAGGTTTTGGGTTATAGCGATGAAGACGTTAAGCGCATCGCTGACTCCGGTGCTGTAGGTGAAGTAAAAATATAGATCGCACTGACGAGCACTAACACGTCGTCAGTCGGATACGACTATACGAGTACAACGTAAAGGCTGTGTACATTATTCTATAAACTAGCGCATAGCTTCCGCGAGCTTATCGATCAACGATAATCTCTCAATATTTAGTTGCATAACACAGGAAAAATCATGGCAGTTAAAACAGACATTGCAATTGCACGTGAAGCCAGCAAACGTCCTATTCTGGAAATTGGCGAAAAGTTGGGCATTCCTTCTGAATCTCTCGTGCCCTATGGTCATGATAAGGCGAAGATCTCAGCGGAGTTTATCAAGGCACAGCAAAGCAAAGACGACGGCAAGCTGATTCTTGTCACTGCTATAAACCCGACGCCGGCTGGTGAAGGTAAAACCACTACAACTGTGGGTCTTGGTGACGGACTTAACGCGATTGGTAAAAATGCCATGATCTGTATTCGTGAGGCGTCACTTGGTCCGTGCTTTGGTATGAAGGGCGGTGCTGCAGGTGGTGGTTATGCGCAAGTGGTTCCAATGGAAGAGATGAACCTCCATTTCACTGGCGATTTCCACGCAATAACCTCTGCACATAATTTATTGTCTGCGATGATTGATAACCATATCTATTGGGGGAATGAGCTTGAAATAGATTCACGTCGGGTGGTATGGCGTCGGGTGGTTGACATGAATGACCGTGCGCTGCGACAAATCACCACAAGTCTCGGTGGCGCTACCAACGGTTTTCCACGCGAAGCAGGGTTCGATATTACGGTTGCCTCTGAAGTGATGGCAATTTTATGTCTGGCTAATGATCTTGATGATCTTGAAAAGCGACTCGGTGACATCATTGTTGCCTACCGTCGGGATAAGTCTCCAATCTACTGCCGTGACATTAAAGCTGATGGCGCAATGACGGTGTTGCTGAAAGATGCGATGCAACCGAACCTGGTGCAAACACTCGAGAACAACCCGGCGTTCGTACACGGCGGACCATTCGCAAACATCGCTCACGGTTGTAACTCTGTAATCGCCACTAAGACGGCACTTAAACTGGCTGACTATGTAGTGACAGAAGCCGGCTTTGGTGCAGATTTGGGTGCTGAAAAATTCCTTGATATCAAATGCCGCAAGGCAGGCATTGCACCGTCAGCGGTGGTATTGGTCGCGACGATTCGCGCGATGAAAATGAACGGTGGTGTGGCGAAGGAAGATTTAAATGCCGAGAACGTTAAAGCCGTTCAGGAAGGTTGTGCAAACCTGGGTCGCCATATTGAAAACCTCAATCAATACGGTGTGCCTGTGGTGGTTGCGATTAACCACTTCACCCTTGATACCGATGCTGAAGTGGCCGCAGTACAAGAGTTTGTAAAGACGCAAGGCACTGAAGCAGTTCTGTGTAAACATTGGGCGAATGGTTCGGACGGCACCAAAGATCTGGCAACGAAAGTGGTCAGCATCATTGATGAAGGCAAAGCGAATTTTAAAACGCTCTATCCGGATGCCATGCCTCTGCTAGAGAAGATTGAAACGATTGCCAAGAAAATCTACCGCGCTGACGAAGTGATTGCCGATCAGGCGATTGTTGATCAACTCAAAGCATGGGAAGAGGCGGGCTACGGCGATTTGCCGGTATGTATTGCAAAAACGCAGTACTCATTCACCACGGATCCAACTTTGCGCGGTGCCCCAACGGGTCACAACATTCCTATTCGTGAAGTGCGGTTGTCTGCAGGGGCAGGTTTTATTGTTGCGATTTGCGGCTCTATTATGACCTTGCCCGGGTTGCCCAGAGTACCTGCGGCGGAAGCGATTAAGCTAAATGCAGCGGGTGAGATCGAAGGCTTGTTCTAGCCGCTGATCGGCTGACTTAAATGAAGTAAGACAGGTATGCGGCGTTAACGCCGCATACTTTTAATAGCTGTTAGGCTTTAGCGTTTTTCTCCAGATACCATTCAACGTTGTCGACAATGGTATCAACCATTGGATTTTTAATGCCTCTTTGATCGGCAAGTAGCTTAACCAGCTTATCTACACGTTCGATCGCCGCTACACCGCGGTCCAGCGCTTTTGCAGCAGATGATGGTTGCGATAGACCCTTTGCCGCGTTAGCGTACTTTTCAAATGGTACCAGATCACCTGGGTCTGCCCCCAGGTCTACACACAGTTTTGCTGTCCACTCGTAAATGTCTTTGGATTTTTCAATGTCTGAGTGCACTGCATCGCGAATAGCCACCATGCCATCCTTCTCTACACAGCGATAGTTGCCTGTCATCAACATACTCCACTTTGCCAGTGGCACATAAAGGGAGTCATGGACTTTTACTTTGACCGGTAATTCCGTTTCACCGCCATCATGAGGGAATCGAGCATTGATAATGTCAGACTCCATCGTACGTAACATAGCGGTGTATTCATCTGACTCGAAGCGCGCCACCTTAAAGTTGGTGGGCAGGCTGACTTGCAGGATATTTTTTTCAGCATCCGGTGGACGAAAGGCTTGTGGGTCCGGGCTGGCTAGTGTGACCAGGCCTGGCTCGAACTTATCCCAGACACTTGGGTCAGCGTAGCAACTGGTGACGAGGTTGGCGTCAACCCCAGGTAGTCTTTTGATATACGGCAGCGGTGGCATGTTCATGATCGCCATACATGGTTTGCGTGCAGCGGCAATCTTGTCCATCAAAGCGCGGACCTCCGGATTGCGGTACTGAGGTTCTTGCATGCCCAGTACAACAAGATCATAGTCTTCGACGTCTACATCAGAGGGAGTGGTTGCGGTAATTTTACCGGCCAGTCCGCTGGATTCTACAACTACTGGTTGATCCAGCCCGCGAACTGGAAATCGCACCACGATGCCTGATGCGTTGATTAATTCTGCAGTCGGTGCAGTGCATACGAGTGTTGTTGGATGCCCGGCCAGTGCAAGCTTGCAACCGAGAAGTGAGCCGTATGAGGCACCGAGAATTAGGGTATTGAATTTTTTGGCCATTGTGAGGTATCTGTTTTAAGTGAGAAGCTTGTGGTTCGAGCTAAGCGAATTCCCGGGACAGGTTAGAATCTTTGACGCGGATTTCAATTATCATTGATTGTAGTAGCGGTAAGTTGTGCCACTGACGACAAACTTTTTATACCAATAGTCTTTACGGTACACAAAAATGCCGTAAATTAACACAGACATGCCAACTCGGTGCACAGAGCAAACTGTGTGGCTTGTGAAATTGCATTTGTTTAATTTTAAAAATATCGATGTGGCATCTATGTCTTCCCACTTCTGTGACAGGAATATCTTACGTGTGGTTTGGTGAACTCAGTACAGAACAAAGTATCGGATGCATTCTTGCGCATAGCATTCGGACTGAAAAGCGAAGAATTTCCAAAGGTACACTGATCGACAAGTTCGTAGCAGATGAACTGGTGGAACAAGGTATTTTGCAAATCACCGTTGCGCGCCTAGAAGCAGGTGATGTAGAAGAAAATCTTGCTGCCAATCGATTGGCTGTTGCAGTTTGCGGGGTGGGTGTTCGAGTAGAAAATGCTCATACCGGAAGAGTAAATCTCTATGCTGTATGTGATGGCTTGTTCACCTATCAGCGAGAGTCAATCGTTGCATCTAACAGTGTGAGTGAGGGAATAACTTTTTCGGTGCTTGCGGAAAACCAATGGGTGCTTGCAGGGCGAATGATCGGTACCGCAAAAATTATCCCCTATGCCGTACCTGAAAAAGATCTGAACAATGCAATAGCGCATGCGTCCGAATTGGCTGTTCACAAGCCGTCGAATAAGAAAGTTGTTCTTATTCAGTCAACATTGTCGTCAGTTAAAGTCACCACGCTGGATAAGACATCAGTTATTACCCGGCAACGTTTGCAGGTTCGTTCATGTGATCTCGCAAAGGAAATCAGATGTGATCACAGTACTAGCGCGGTGACTGCAGCACTCACCGAAGCGATTTCCTACTCCCCTGATTTGATACTTATTATTGGTGCTTCTGCGATCAGTGATCGGCTTGACGTGCTGCCGGCCGCAGTGAAAAATTGCGATGGAGAAGTACAGCGTGTGGGTTTACCGGTAGATCCAGGTAATTTACTGATGTTGGCCAGTGTGGGCAATGTGCCGTTGCTCGGATTGCCCGGGTGTGCAAGATCCCCTAAGCATAATGGTCTGGACATGCTGCTTGATCGAATTGCCTGTGATGTACTGATCACCGAGTCGTGGTTGAATAGCTTATGTATCGGCGGGCTGCTGGGAGAATTGCACGATAGGCCGCAACCAAGGGTGACGGCCAAGAAGACTAACAATGTAGCGGCCTTGGTATTGGCAGCCGGTTCGTCGCGCCGTGCAGGAGATATTAATAAACTGTTGTATCGTTACCGTGGAAAAGTGATCGTTGGGTCTGTCATAGAATCAGTTTTGGCCAGTTCGGCGGCAGCCAGTCTTGTTGTCACCGGACATGAAAAACAGCTGATAGAATCTGCTATCGAGCAATATGATATTGAAGTTTGTCACTGCGCTAAACATACCGATGGTATGGCTCATTCGTTGGCTGCTGGAATTTCGCAGTTGCAGTCTTATGATGCTGTGTTGGTTTGCTTAGCTGATATGCCCCATGTAAGTAGTGATGTAATTAATCAAATACTTGCTGCTGCGGGTAATAGAGTTGCAGAGAATATTGTTGTACCGGTATATAAAAAGCAAAGAGGCAATCCGGTGTTGGTTGGGCGAACCTTTTTCGACTCATTACTACAAAACGAAGGCGATCGCGGGGCGCGCTATTTAATTAAGCAGTATCCGGAGCGGGTTATTGAAGTGGAAGTTGATAGTGAGTCCAT
>CALISD010000021.1 GCA_938041955.1 uncultured Granulosicoccaceae bacterium
GCATAATCGAGTGAGAAACGTGGCCCGCCACGTGCCGAGCTTGATCATGCGAGATGTGACGCGATATTTTCGTCTGATGGCGAATAGACACACTGCTATTTTCAAAGTAGCCCTCCAATGACAGTTCAGACCTATGTTTACAGGTGTTTGCCTTAGTTTTCCTCGTCGCCTTGTGAATAATGCAGGCTAGTGCATCGATTCAAATACAAATGCTCATATGAGTCGGTTGATTAAAGTGCCTGTTTTTATAGTAACTATTTTCAGGACCCACCCTGAAAAGCTACAGAAGACTGCAAACCGTTGAATATTTGAATTCCGTTCTTTGCAACTGAATAGTGATTCACCATGGCATCCGGCTTTTGCAGAAATTGACGCTCATCAAGTACTTTAACCAGCCGCCCTGCGAAGACCTGTCATGTCGTCTGCAACGGCGTTACAGCCTTGAAAAGAATTAGCCTTTCGCCCGCCACAACAAAATTCTATTGTTGGCAGGCATAGGGTTGTCGCTGTGCAATTCCAAGCCACAACTATTGGCCAGAAACTCAAGTTCATCTTTGTCTCTGATTCCCATGTGGGATTGCTGCATTCTCAGGTTGGCATCAAATTCAGCGTTGCCATCGCTGGTGTGGCTACCATCGATTTTGAACGGACCGTAGAGTGCAAAAAATGCATTCGGGTCTAACCTGCTTGCTATCACTTGAAACATCGCAGCCACCTCATCAATAGACATGATGTGTGCAGTATTAGAGGAATAGGCAAAAGTGTAATGCGAAGTACCGCCGCTTACCTTGTCTTTAACACTTTCGGCAACATCCAGCTCTACAGGCGCTGCAATATTATTGACCGGTGCTTTTTCAATCGCATAAGCCAATGATTCAAGGTGAAGTGCCTGCTCGGTCGGCTGCCACTGCAGGTTTTTAAAACGGCCACAAAGGTAAATGGCATGTTGACCGGTACCACTTCCAATCTCAAACACAGTGGATGCCTGTGACAGATAATTTGCCAATGCGTCGCCTATCGCTTCCTTGTTGCGATCAGCCGATGGACTGTACGGCAGCTCCACTATGATGCTCCTGTGTGTTATTCAACGACAGCAATTATTTTCTTAACGCGGCATCACCAGTGCAATAAACACAGGTTTTTTCTTGCGCTGAATCAAAACGGCAACCGTAGCCCCCTTATCAGCACTTTCAGCTAACTGTCGCAGCTGCGAGTTAGAGCTCACGGTCGCTTGATTAAAGGACACCAGCACATCTCCCTTCATAATGCCCGCCAGTGCCGCTGGCCCGTTTGGATCCACCTCTCCAATCAACAAACCGTTAGTGACCTCAAGTGCAGATTTTTGTTTTTCATTCAGAGGGATGGCCGTTAACCCGAGCAATTGGTTCATATTGTCTGCAGGATCAGCTTTCTCACTACGATCCTCCTGAAGCTCTCTTATCAGAACCTCAAGACTCATCCGTTCTTTGTTTCGAATCAGCTCAACAGTGGCTACTTCTCCGACCGGGGTATTGCCTACCATCGGTGGCAGATCAGAGGACTGATCAATCGATTGACCATTGAAGGCCAAAAGCACATCACCGACGATAAGCCCGGCATCCGCCGCCGGACTGCCATCGGTCACCTGGGCGATCAATGCGCCTGTCGGGCGATCTAATCCAAAAGACTTAGCAAGCGGCGGATTAACATCTTGAATTGACACACCTAACCAGCCGCGACTGACATAGCCTTTTTCACGCAACTGGTCGGCAACTGATCTCACCACATTTACAGGTATCGCAAACGATAATCCCATGTAGCCGCCTGAGCGCGAAAAGATTTGCGAATTGACGCCGATCACATGGCCATCAAGATCAAACAGCGGACCGCCGGAGTTTCCCGGATTCACGGCCACATCGGTCTGAATAAAAGGCACATAATTTTCAGTGGGCAGACTGCGCGATAACGCAGAGACAATTCCCTGGGTAGCAGTGTATTCGAAACCGAACGGCGAACCGATGGCCAACACCCACTGCCCCACTTTCAATTTGTCTGAATCACCAAGTACCAGAGTCGGCAATCCCTCGGCGTCGACCTTAAGAAGTGCTACATCAGTTCGCTCATCAGAACCGACGGTTTCGGCATCGAATTCCCGTCCGTCCGGCAAGCCGATAGTGATGCCGGTGGCATTCTGAATCACATGCGCATTGGTAATCACATAGCCATCTTCGCTCAATATAAAACCAGAGCCAAAGCCCGATGACGGAATAGCACCTGGAGGATTTCCAGACCCTTCGGGAAGATCTTCAAAGAAGCGACGGAAGAATTCCGGCAGCTCTTCTTCATTAAAATTTGGCAAGCTACGTATTTCACCATCTGGCAATTGCGTGGAAGAAACGGTCACTTTGACGACCGCCTTACCCTGATCCCTTACCAATCCTTCAAAATCTGGTAAATCTATGGCAAAAGTCTGTGTTGTTGTCGTGACAAAAAGCATCAACAGCATCAGTTTGAAAAGCAAACTTATGTGGCTAAATCTGGCGGTTGTGATGGCAGCGGAGGACGCAATGTGGGATGATGAAGCGTAACTCTGTGGCACCTTATTGCTTCTTGTCATTGTTGGCTCCTAGCATGGTTCGGCAATCGTTCGGACGGTAAAGCCCGGAAAGGATAGTCGCTCATTGTTAGCTAATTTGTTGTTAGTTACTTGGGAACGTCTTACTTGTTACAGTAATTTAATCGTTTGGGTATCAAACTTTGGATACCTCCGATCCGCACGTTGCGCCTGAGACCACCTTTGTCTTTTGAGCAGCAATCAGTACGAGTTTAATACATGCGCATACTACTAGTTGAAGATGATATGGAGGCGGCGGGCTATCTCGTCAAGGGACTCAATGAAATAGGTCATGCCGTTGACCACGCAGACGATGGGGAGTCTGGCTTAAGCTATGCAAAAACCAACGCCTATGACTGCATGGTGATCGACCGGATGATGCCTCGCAAAGATGGCATCTCAATGATCGAAGATCTGCGTCGAAGCGGAGACAACACACCAGTACTTATACTCAGCGCCCTTGATGACGTTGATGAAAGAGTCACAGGACTACGGGCCGGTGGTGACGACTACCTCACAAAGCCTTATTCGCTGTCAGAACTAAATGCACGCCTGCAAGCACTTTCGCGACGGGCTCAGCCGGAAAATGCAGTGACTACCCTGCGCGTTGCAGACCTGACACTGGATTTACTCAAGCACAAGGTCACTCGTGCAGGCAACAACATCAACCTACAGCCGAGAGAATTCCGCCTGCTGGAGTATTTAATGCGCCATGCAGGGCAAGTGGTGACGCGCAGCATGCTGCTTGAAAACGTCTGGGACTATCACTTTGACCCGCAAACCAATGTCATCGATGTGCAAATCAGTCGTTTGCGCAGCAAAATAGACAAAGATTTTGAACAACCCCTGCTGCACACAGTACGCGGCGCCGGTTACAAACTGGTGGAAGGCTAGCCCTTACACCGTAAGTACAACATCGTTGTACCGTTCAATGTCAAATTCAATGTAGCCCGCGACGCGGGCTACATTTGTTTTAGCAGGATGCAACACAACTTTGATCCTTCCGCAGCTCCACTAATTTATACTCTGGCCTTATGAATATCAGGCTGTTCAGCACCACCGCCTTTCGGCTCACCATTATTTACGCTGCGTTGTTCAGTCTGTTCTCGGCTGTCACGCTTGGCTTCATTTATTGGTCTCTGCGCGATGAGATCGAATCTCAGGTAGATGCCCGTCTTCGCCTGGAAACCGACTTCCTGGTGAACCTGTACAAATCAGGTGCACTAAATGAGCTGCTGGATGCCATTCAGCAGCGTAATGAAGTAGATTCCTACGGTCGCTTTTATAAACTCGAAAGTGAAGGCAGTGAGCTAAATGAAGGCAACGAGACCGAGTGGCCATTAAAAATAAAGTCGGTCCGCACCCATAGCACTCAACCCATGGGTGACGTCGACAAAGACCTGCCCAGAGACAACCCTCGAACCACACTGCCAATGCGAGTGGCGCAAACTCAGTTTTCCAATGGATTAAAACTCACCATTGGCCATGAGATCAGTGACGAGAAAGCACTGCTCGATTACACCTTTGCACTGGTGGTCGGCGGCACAGTCATCACCCTGATTTTTGCAGTTCTCGGTGGCATCTGGATGAGCATGAGCGTGTTGCGACGCATCGCCAGCATCAGTGAAACCGCTGGAGAAATCATGAGTGGCACGTTCTCCCGACGTATACCGGTGACTGAAAGGCGCGATGAATTCGACACCATCGCCGTTAAGATCAATCAAATGCTGACACGTATTGAAGATCTGATGGAAAGCATGCAACAAGTCACCAACAACGTGGCGCACGATTTACGCAGCCCTTTAACGCGTCTGCGCAATCGTCTCGAAGTGACGCTGCTGGAAAACCGCAGTGACGATGAGTACAGAGAAACCATCGAATACTCTATTACTCAAGCCGATGGCATGATCCACACATTCAACGCAATGCTCTCCATCGCACGCCTTGAAGCCGGACTTGATAAAACCGAATGGGAAAATGTGCATATGGGCGAATTGGCCGGTGAGCTGGCCGAACTCTATGGCGCCGTCGCCGAAGATGCCAATTTGATTTTCGTTGAACGAATTAATTCCAACCCGGTGTTTTATGGCAACCGCCATTTGCTGGCGCAGGCAATTACTAATCTGCTTGATAATGCTATTAAATACACCCGCGTCGGTGGCCTGGTAGGTATCTATTTATCAGGCGACGATCAGGAATTCACCATTACTGTGACCGATAACGGGCCTGGTATTCCACGCCATGAGCGCGACCGGGTGCTGCAAAGATTTGTGCGACTGGAAAACGAACGCAAGTCACCCGGCAACGGTCTGGGTCTGAGTCTGGTACAAGCCGTAGTACGTATGCACGGTGCCGAATTGAGATTGGCAGACAATCGGCCCGGCCTCGCAGTAAGTCTCGGCTTTAGAGGTCGTGGAATCAACTCAGCCGCAGCTTAACTCACACTCTCTAAAATTTGACATGCCGTTACCCATCTATTGATCAGATTCAGGGGTGTCATCCAGGATCAATTGATCGCCGCTGACTAATCTATACACCCATCGCCTTGTAGAACCCGATACCCGCGGTGCAGTCCACACTTCTATCTGCGATCCTTTGCTCAGCTCACGGACTTCAGCGGCCTGTTGATAGGTGATGCGAACACGTCTCTGGTCGTTGTCATCAACCTTTATCAACAGAATACGGCGGGCATTAACGCCTTTATTTTGCTCGCTTAATCCATCGAACTGACCTTGCAGATATTCCGATTGCTCGATCAGCAACGGACCGTCGGCAGGTTCTCTGTCGCTAAAATAATAAAATCCGAAACCGACCACAAGCATCAACATTGGTAAAGCAGTTAACACTGATTCGATTGGATTCTTCTTATGAACCGTATGCTCAGCTGACACCTTGTTTAAGGGTGGTTTTTTAATTGGGATTTTTGAAGAGGAAATGAGTTTTCCAGAAGCTACTTTCTCAATAGCCAGGTAATAAGTTAAAGATACTACTCAATGTTTTGCACTTGCTCACGCATCTGCTCAATCATTACTTTAAGGTCAACAGACAGTGCGGTCGTTTCAGCGTCGGATGATTTTGAGCTCAGTGTGTTCGCTTCGCGATTAAACTCCTGCACCAGAAAATCAAGCCGTCTGCCCACCGGTTCATTGCGCTTTAAAATATCGCGCAGCTCACTCAGGTGTGCGGTGAGTCGATCAAGTTCCTCTTCAACATCAAGGCGTTGTGCGATGTATACCAGCTCTTGCTCTAGCCGGCCGGTGTCATGCTCAACGTTTAACTCTTCAATTTTGGCAATCAGCTTGGCGTGTTGCCGCTCAATTAAAACTGGCCTCAATACTCGGACTTGCTCAACAATCTTGTCGATCGCATCACATCGATCGGTAAGCATTTTCGCTGTCTTATCACCTTCACGCTCACGGGTTTCAATATAGTCTGCGAGCGTGATATCAAAGAGTTCCAGTGCCAGTTGCTGCAGCGGGCCAAAATCTGCCTCGGCCTGCCCCACCACACCCGGCCAGCGCAACACTTCAAGCGCTGACATTGGTTGTGAATCACTCAACTGAATCGACTTTGCCGCTTCGACAACCTGTGCTGCAAGTGCTTCATTTACAGCGATTTGGCTGCTGATTTTTTGCGATGGCTTGAAACGCAGTGAAACCTCTACCTTGCCGCGGCTGAGTTTGGAAGTCAGCTTGTCACGCACTTGAGGCTCAATCAGTCTGAGCTCATCTGCCAATCGCAGTGAAACATCAAGGTAGCGATGGTTGACCGATCGCATTTCCCACACCAATGCACCCCAGTCGTTAACCGATTCCTTACGACTAAAAGCAGTCATACTTTTCAACATGAAACTATCCTGCGAGATGACTCGGTTTTGCGGGCAGAGAACTGTATCATGCGATCTATACCGATACTTATTCGAAGTGGACACGAGCCCCACAATTCGAAAAAAAACAAAGGAAATTTATGCGCCCCAGCCAACGTGCTAACGATGAACTCAGAGCAGTAGCATTTGCCAGAGATTTTACCTGTCACGCCGAAGGTTCGGTGCTTGTAAGCTTTGGTAACACCAAAGTTATTTGCAACGCCAGCATCGAAGACCGTGTCCCCCCTTTTCTCAAGGGCAAAGGCAGCGGCTGGATAACGGCAGAATATTCCATGCTGCCAAGAGCAACGAACACACGCTCAAGACGGGAAGTCACCAGCGGTAAACAATCCGGGCGCAGCATGGAAATCCAGCGCCTAATCGGTCGCTCACTGCGAGCCATTATTGACCTTGAAGCACTGGGTGAAAAAACGATCACCATCGATTGCGATGTCATTCAAGCAGATGGCGGTACGCGCTGCGCATCTATCAGCGGCGCGTATGTGGCTTTAAGTGATGCAATCAATCACCTGATGAAGAAAAAAAGCATCAAGAAAAACCCGCTCCATGGACAAGTGGCAGCGGTGTCAGTTGGCATATATAACGGCAAACCTGTGCTTGATCTCGACTACGCGGAAGACTCAAACGCAGAAACCGATATGAACGTGGTGATGAATGAAGCCGGCGCATACATAGAACTGCAGGGCACGGCTGAAGGTCATGCATTTCATGCGCAGGAACTAGAATCCATGCTGGCGCTGGCACGAAAAGGCGTTGATGAAATTGTTATCGCTCAGCGTGCAGCACTGAACTAATCCAGATTTCAACCATGTCGATACAAAAAACTGATTCCAGCCAATGCGTGCTGGCAAGTGGCAACAAAGGCAAGCTCGCTGAGCTTTCCCATGCACTGGCGGGCCACAACATTGAGCTGATTTCACAATCAGAGTTCAATGTCAGCGAAGCCATTGAAGACGCACCCACTTTTATTGAAAATGCGCTAATCAAAGCACGGCATGCCAGTCAGGTGACAGGCTTGAGTGCGTTGGCGGACGATTCCGGATTGGTTGTGCCGGTGCTAAACGGCGAGCCGGGCATTTTCTCAGCCCGGTACGCCATGCAACCGAACACCACCCGAAAACCAACAGACGCAGACAATATCAACAAGCTTCTGGAGCAACTGCAGTCGCACAGCGATGACAAAGCGCGAGCCGCCTACTTTGTTTGTGCGCTGGTGTACCTGCGCCACGCGGATGATCCGGAACCGTTAATCAGCACCGGCCTCTGGCATGGCAGGATACTGCATACACCAGAGGGGGAAAATGGATTCGGCTATGACCCGGTCTTTTATTGTCCAAAAAACAAAATGGCATCCGCGTCCATGAGTAAGGAATTAAAAAGCAGCATCAGCCATCGAGCCATCGCACTGGAGGCATTAAACAAACAGCTGACAGATCGCTCACAGTGAGACACTTCACTGAATACCCACCGGTAACTCTCTACATCCACTTTCCGTGGTGTGTAAAAAAATGCCCTTATTGCGACTTCAACTCTCACGCCGCGCGTGATGAGATACCTGAAAAGCAATACATCGATGCCCTGATAGCAGATCTAGAGCAACATGCGCCAGACATATGGGGCAGATCAATTGAGTCGATCTTCATTGGCGGCGGCACCCCCAGCCTGATTTCAGCTGAAGGTATTGACAGGCTTTTGGGGCAAGTTCGGGCACTTAGCAAATTAGAGCCGACCGCAGAAATCACATTAGAAGCCAACCCGGGTACGTTTGAACAGCAACGCTTTCAAGACTTTCGCACCATCGGCATCAACCGGCTTTCTATCGGCATACAAAGCTTTAACGACGATCATTTAAAAACACTTGGCAGAATTCACGATGCGAATAACGCGATAGCAGCTTGTGAAACAGCCAGGCACGCCGGCTTTGACAACTTCAATATTGATTTAATGCACGGACTGCCGAACCAAACTGCTGCTGAAGCCATACAAGACGTGAAGCAGGCCATTTCGTTGCAACCTACGCACTTGTCTTATTATCAGCTAACACTTGAACCGAATACCCTTTTCGCCACTAATCCTCCGACGCTACCGGATGAAGACACACTGGCAGACATTCAGGAACACGGTAAGCAACTAATCACTGCGGCGGGATTTTCACAGTATGAAGTATCGGCCTACGCACAGGACGGCAAACAATGTCACCACAACTTAAACTACTGGAGATTCGGTGACTACCTTGGCATTGGCGCAGGTGCACATTCCAAATTGAGTTTTCCAGCTGACAATTCAATTGTCAGACATAGCAAACCACGCCACCCAACCGATTATATGAAAACCGCGTCAAGTGCCGAGCGCATCAGGGGTATGCAAGCCGTCACCGAAGAAGATGCTCGACTGGAATTCATGATGAATGCACTGCGCCTGACAGACGGGTTTGCAACTCATGACTTTGAGCAACGCACCGGTGAGCACATCGCGGTAATCAGAGCGACACTCGATAAAGCTGAATCCGAAGGCTTGCTGACACGCACCATGCAGCATATTCAGACCACAGAGCATGGCGCTCAGTATCTCGACACTCTGCTACAACTCTTTATGCCACAAGAACAAAGTAACAGAAGAGTCATACCCATTAGTTCTGCGTAGCGTTTTCCGCGCAGTGTCTGTACTGAGCTGAGCCCCTCCCAACAGAATAGTCACCTGGTCATTATGGAAGAGTACGAAATCAACTGCCCCTACTGCGGCGAGTCCATCACCATCCTGATCGATTGCTCCGTACCCGAACAACAGTATGTTGAAGACTGCCAGGTTTGTTGTTCACCCATATTACTGAACGTGATCACAACGCCAGACAGTGAGATTTCTGAAGTCACCATCCGACAAGAAAATGAGTAGGGGGCAGAAACCCGGCGCGTGTGCGAGTGACCTGTCAGGGGGAATTTCCAATTCGTTTTACGATAGTTATGTACGTGCGACCTGTACATCGCCGCGCGTACCGATAGTTTCCTGCGCAGCCTCAATGCACATCCAACGAAAACTAAACCCAATGTGAACATAGCCATGAAAACACGTCCTCCAGTTATGCCCTCTACGGTATGCATAAACGGGCATGGGTGAAATCGCCACTGGCTTCACCGACAAGGTTTGAGGCATCCACGCTTGTTTCGATTGAATAAGACCCCATATTGCACTACACTGGCGGGCTGATTAGTGAATTTTTCACCCGCCACGCCAGCTCGACCGCCGCACCGCGGGCCGGTCAGCTCAACAAGCGGAAAGGCTAAGGATTAAGTAATGAAAGCAGATACACACCCAAAATACGAAGAAATCGCTGTTGCATGCAGCTGCGGCCACGCATTCAAGACCCGCTCAACTATCGGCAAGGATCTGAATGTGGAAGTATGTTCTAACTGCCACCCGTTCTACACCGGCAAGCAGAAGATTCTCGATTCAGCCGGCCAGGTTGACAAATTTAATCGTCGCTTCGGCAAAAAGTAAACCCTTGTTTGGGTCAGCCAATTTGGCTGACCCGCTCAATATTCAACTTACCTTGCCAGGTACCGGACTTCCCAAGCGCCGGCAACACTTGGCAGGCCTATGAAGCCATCTATTGCTGCGAAATCCGATCCGGATGCGTTTTATCTGATCGACAGCAGTATTTATATTTTTCGCGGCTGGCACTCCATGCCCGCCAGCATGACCGACAACAACGGTCGACCAGCCAACGCCACCTTCGGTTTCATTGAATTTCTCTATCAACTGCTGTCACGCCGAAAGCCAAAGCTTGTCGCCTGCGCGTTTGATGAAAGCCTGAATACTTCCGCTCGCAACGACATCTACCCGCTTTACAAAGCCAACCGAACCAGCGCCCCACCCGATTTAAAAAACCAGTTCCAACAGTGCAAGGCATTTAGCCAGGCCATCGGCCTCACCTCACTTTCCAGCGGCACTCTGGAAGCTGATGACATCATCGGCACATTAGCCGGAATCTCTCAAAGGGATGGCACCCATTGCGTTATCGTGTCCGCCGACAAAGACTTATGTCAGTTTATCGGTGAAGGCGATGCGGTATGGAACTTTGCCCGAGATCTCTGGCTCGACGCGCGGTTGATTGAAAAACGTTTTGGCGTGCGGCCCCAGCAAATTGCGGATTCGCTGGCCATCACCGGCGACAAGGTAGATAACATTCCAGGTGTCCCGGGCGTCGGCACCGCTACAGCCGCCAGATTGTTGGTAAAATGGGGCAACTTGACCGCCCTGCTGGACAATACCGACAAAGTGGCTGCAATGAAATTTCGCGGTGCCAGCCGGGTTGCGGCGTTATTGAAGGAGCATGCCGATACCATTTGGCTTTCCCGGCAACTCACTGGCCTAATTCCGGATCACAGCGTCAACCCCACACTCGCCGACTACCGCATCACGCCAGACACTGAGGCGATGGAAACCGTCTTCGACCAACTAGGCTTTAACGATAAGCGCCGAACCCGATGGCACGACCTCCTAAACCAACACAACGCAAGCGCGTAACAAATCAGAACCAGACCAACACGGGTGGCAAAGTCATTTTGCTCAACAAACCCTTTGGCGTGGTGAGCCAGTTCAGTGGTGAAGACAATACCCTCGCAGACCTTGTCAAAGTCAAAGGAGTGTATCCGGCCGGCCGACTAGATAAAGACAGTGAAGGGTTGCTTCTGCTGACCAACCACGGTCCTTTGCAGCATCGCATTAGCCACCCCAGGATGAAATGGGAAAAGAGCTATTGGGTTCAAGTGGAGGGCTTGATCACTGACGATGCGTTAAAGCAATTGCAGCAGGGAGTTGCATTAAAAGACGGGCCAGCCAAAGCGATATCAGCCGAAAAAATCGAACCGCCAACACTCTGGCCGCGCAATCCGCCGGTGCGCTATCGCGCCACCATACCGGACAGCTGGATCAACATAACCCTCGGCGAAGGCCGCAACCGACAAGTGAGAAGGATGACTGCCTCAGTCGGTTTTCCAACACTCAGACTGATCAGACATCGGATTGGAATGTGGGAAATTACCAACATATTGAGTGGTAAATATCAGACATTAGACTTGTCTGAGGTTCAGCTGAGGGCGCTGCTAGACCAGTAATTCCTTCAAAGTATTGGCAGATTTTAATGTAAATCTTGCCTGTTCAAGCCCTGCTTTCCTTGATTTGTCAGTTCAAACAATACACGATACGCTTGAATTTGCTTGAATTGCATCAACTTAGGCCAATCTCCTGACAATTTACCTGTGTTTTCAGTCGTAAGCGGCTCAAAACGGTAGCCTGTACGAAGACTGTCAAAGCAGAGTGTTGTTTTTTAGCAACGTTCGAACTAAAGAAAGCATTTCAAACAATAATTTTTTTACTACCCCGACGCCGAATGCCCCGCCAGAAAGGCAGCGGCTCTCAATTTACTTACTGGCGAATTGTCCTCCGGAGGGACTTATTCAAATGAAACTAGCTAAAAATATTGGAGCACTCGCGTCAGCAGCGGTTATCGCTGCTTCAATGTCTGCATGTTCCACTGCAGGCAAGATGAAGGACGGTGTAACTGGTACTGCTGCAAAAGTAATGGATGGCGGCGATGATGCCATGTCCGAAAAAAGCAAAATGCTTGAATCACAGGCTGCGACGTTAGAAGCACGTGCCGCAGAACTGGACAAGCGAGAGTCAATGCTCGCCGAAAAGTCCAGCGCCATGGCTGCTGCCAGTGCAACTCCTGCCGGCTCAAACTACGGTGCCGGTGACCTGCTGCCACCGGGTGCTAAACCTGGCCAGTGCTTCACCCGCCTTTGGGTACCACCTCAATATCAGACTCTGTCTGAAAGAATTCTGGTTGAAGAAGAAGGCGAGCGAATTGAAATCATTCCTGCCACATTCAAAACGACGAAGAAGCGTGTTTTGGTAAAAGAAGCTTCTGAAAAGCTCGTTACTGTTCCTGCCACATTCAAAACTGTGAAAGAGCGGGTTATGGTAAAGCAGGCGACGAAGAAAATTTCACAGGTGAGCCCTGTCTATGAAACTGTCACTGAGCGAGTGATGGACAAGCCAGCTCACACTACCTGGAAGAAAGGCACAGGCCCTATCCAGAAGATTGATGAAACTACCGGTGAGATCATGTGTCTGGTAGAAGTACCAGCAACCTTCAAGACCGTGAAGAAGCGTGTTTTGAAGAAGCCAGCTTCAACCAACGTGCAAGACATTCCAGCGGTTTATGACACAGTCGATAAGAGCGTCATTGCAACACCTCCAACCACACGCAAAGTGGCAATCCCGGCGGTTTATAAAACCATTACCGTGACCGAAGAAGCGACCCCTCCAAAAGAGCGCAGAATCAAGATTCCTGCAAAATATGCCACCGTCACCAAGCGAAAGCTGGTTAAAGACGGCATGATGGATTGGCGCGAGATTCTTTGCGATACCAACATGACTCGCGATCGCATCTCTGCTATCCAGACTGCACTGAAAGCTGCTGGCCACAACCCTGGCACAATCGATGGCGTCATTGGTGGTGACACCATGAAAGCTGTCAACGCATTCCAACGTAAGAAAGGATTGCCGGTTGATAGATACCTGAATATCGCCACCGTTCAGGCGCTCGGAGTGTCACCGAAGTAAGCGGAACTTAACCGTAAATGTAGTCAAATTGGCCCAAGTAAGGGCCAATTAGCAGCAAGTCTCACGCTGCAAGCTGTACTCCACCCGCTCCGGGTTATCCGGTGCGGGTTTTTTTTTAATATTGTTAACCTTTTGAAATGTCATTATATTGTTACACTATGGGTAAGCGCCGGACCACCAGCAGGTTCCGGCTTGTTGTAACTCGGTAATGTAGAAGCTCATGTATCCAGAGAACATCGCGGCAAAAGGAATAGCTGCGCTCGTCTCATTTCTCCTGCTGATTTTGCCCCCAGCGATATTTGCGGATGAAACTTACGGCGCAACCCTTGTGGCTGTCGAACAAATCGACTCCGGCCAACACTCGCATCGAGTATCTGTACAACTCAACAACCGTGTAGAGCACTTACTGCTCAATGCACACCCTCATCTAAACGAACTTCTGATCGTAGATACCGAGGGCAATACGCATCAACAAAACGGCATTGCCTACACTGGAATCGTGGAATCCTTACCGGCTTCTTCATGGGCCAGAATCGTCATTGACGGGGACTACGTCGCTGGCACCGTCAACACTAACGGCCAGAGCGTACACCTTTCATCTGATGGCTCAGTGTTCAACACAGCAGATGTAGAACAAACTCTCGGCCACGATTCAGTGCTGTTGCCGCCGCCGCTCCCGCCAAAACGGCAAATACAAGAGGCGGAATTATTTGAACAGATAGCAGTCCCCGTACTAACACCGTTTCTAGACCGGGAAGGGGTGGTGTCCACAGTGGCCCGAATCGGCGTCGTCGTCGACTCTCTTTACGAGGAAGCGATAGGCGGCAGAGGCTTGAGCAAAGCGATCGCTACCATTAACTCGGTGGACGGGTTATACCGAGAAAAATTCGGTCTGGCGTTAAAAGTTGATGTGGTTGTGCTGATCACAGATACAGAAACCCTGGTCTTGAACGGCGCTTCGCTTGAAGACAATCTGGGGCTGTTTCGCGACTACCGAATTCAATCAGACCTCTTACCAGCCGACCTCGGGCTGGTGCATCTTTTTACCGGTATCGAGACCAGCGACGATTCAATCGGCCTTGCTTATAGTGGTGCAGCGTGTCGAACCGATGGCTACGACGTCAGTATGTCTCGACCATTTCGCTACCCGGTCATTTTAGCGGCGCACGAGATTGGCCATAACCTCGGTGCTATGCACGATGACGAGACCACTGATTGCCAGAGCCTCACTGACAATTTGATGTTTTCTGAAATTAATTCAACGACCACACAGGAGTTTTCAAGCTGCAGCACCACTGCAATAAACAACCGTTTGCAGCAAAGCGCCTGTTACGAAGCAGCTATCGATATCGGGCTCGCGATCACCCAACTCGAGTCAAATCAAATTCTCGCGACTGTGACCAACCATGATACAGAACGAGCTTTTCCCGCAGCAAAATTACAGATAGACCTGAAAAACGCGACAATCGCTGAAGCACCAGCGAGTTGTGTGCTGGAAGCACCAACAAAACTCATCTGCACAATTGCAGCGACGTATGCAGGCGACGAGCAAGCATTGGCAGTGAAGTTGCGACTGGATCCAAATGAAGCGCGCACAGTTAACGTACGTCTCGACCCTGTTGGTTTTTTCGATCTTACCGATGCTAACAATGCGGTTGAACTGATCATCCCACGTGAACAACCGGAACCATTGGCAAGTACCGGTGGCGAAATCACTGTTCAAGGGGCTGGTGGAAGTGGCGCAGGCAACGGAACAAGCGGCGCAGTAGCGACCGGTGGCAGCGGTGGTGGTGGGAGCTTCGCACCATGGTTGTGGTGGTTGCTTTTGCCCTGCATTTTTTACAGGCACTTTGGCATCCACGGCCGTAGCAAACTCAACTAAAACACACTCCTCTGTTATTCCGGAGGAGCTAGACACCCAATGTCCCCTTAAAAGCGACGCTGAGCAGAAGCAGCTGCTATCGATACCAACGCCTCCTTATACTTACTCTCAGGCAAACACGACAACGCCTGTATTGCCAACTTTACCTGCTGTTGCGCCTGCTCAACCGTGCGCTCAATCGCACCTGACTGACATACCAGTTTAACCACTAACTGCACACGCTCTTCAGATAACTGCCCGCTTTGTTGCGCTGCCAGCAGGGCAGCACGAATTTCGTCGCACTCTGATTGGCCAACCGTTTGAAGTGCATAGATCAAAGGCAGCGTTGGCTTACCTTCGACGAGATCATCACCGGCATTCTTGCCCAGTTCATCGCTGTCGGCAGTGTAGTCGAGCACATCGTCTATTAACTGAAACGCAATGCCCAGACGCGCGCCATAATCTGCCATGGCATGTTCACGTTCGCTATCTGCCTCCGCCAGCACTGAACCGAGCTGAGTGGCGGCTTCAAATAGCTTTCCCGTCTTCGCTGAAATCACTTCCATATAACGCGCTTCAGTCACTTCAGCTTCACCAATATTCATCAATTGCATTACCTCACCCGCTGCAATTGTGTTGGTAGCGGCCGAAAGGATTTCCATCACTCGCATCTGGCCTACTTCAACCATCATTTCGAATGAGCGTGAATACAAGAAGTCACCGACCAATACAGCAGCCTCATTACCCCACACTGTATTGGCTGTTTCACGTCCCCGCCGAAGGCTTGACGAGTCGACCACATCATCATGCAGCAGAGTTGCGGTGTGAATAAATTCGATAATGGCGGCAATGTTGGTGTGATAATTCCCTTCATAACCCTGCGCCAGAGCAGACAGTAACACCAGCTTTGGCCGGAGCCTTTTTCCGCCGGCACCTATGATGTAGTGGCCCATCTGATTGATAAGCACAACATCTGACTGCAGGGCAGTTTGAATTCTCTGGTTCACCTCTAGCATTGCCTGCGATACAAGCGCATCTACTGACGTACTGGTACGCAGATTTTCAGGGTTGAGAGGCGCTTCTAATTGACTCATTGTTTGGGTCGGACTATCATTGGAGGGTTTTCGGCGACTTTAAAAGCGCTTCCTGAGTCGCTCCCCAGCTTGAGATCTTAAGCATTGCCTTAGTCTTGTATTAGGTGAGCTTGAGAAATCATTTAGCAGAACGGCTATCTTTGTTTAATAGCTGATGCTGCAGCTAAAGGTTTGGCAGACCAAATTATCGGTCTATCGTCTCTAAGACGCTAGCAAAAGTTTCAACGTTGGCGAGTAATTCGCCCGAGAGTAGCAACATGGCACATAAAAAAGCAGGTGGTAGTACACGCAACGGTCGCGATTCTGAATCCAAACGACTCGGCGTCAAGAAATATGGCGGCCAGGCAGTGCTGGCTGGCAACATATTGATTCGTCAACGTGGTACTAAAGTACACGCTGGACTCAACGTAGGTGTTGGCAAAGACCACACACTATTTGCCAAAGCTCACGGCGTGGTCAAGTTCCACACCGGCGGCCCGAAAAATCGTAAATTCGTCAGCGTGGTTGATGCGTCGTAAAACGGCATCGCAACCGCACTGACCAAACCCCGTCACTTGGCGGGGTTTTTTATTTGTACCACTGGATTTAGCCTGACCAAGTCCGACTCCAGCTAATTAATCAGCCACGTCAGCCTGATCCTGATTGCTGATCAGCAGAACCTAATCATGAAATTTGTCGACGAAGCAAGAATCAAAGTGATCGCCGGTGACGGTGGCAACGGCCGCCTGGGCTTTCGTCGTGAAAAGTATGTCCCTAAAGGAGGCCCTGATGGGGGTGATGGCGGCAACGGCGGCAGCGTGTACCTGATCGGCGACGCCAACATCAACACACTGGTGGATTTTCGCCACAACCGAACCTTTGAAGCTGAACGCGGGCGCAACGGCGGAGGCTCTAACTGCACCGGCCGAGCGGGACAGGATAAATACATCGCTGTACCCATCGGTACTGTAGCGAGTGACCGCAATACCGATGAAATCATTGGTGACATTGTGACTGACGAGCAAACACTGCTCGTCGCCAAAGGCGGTATCCACGGACTCGGCAATGCACGCTTTAAAACTGCCACTAACAGAGCTCCGCGCAAGACCACCAACGGCACACCGGGTGAGAGACGCGAGCTGATGCTGGAAATGAAGTTGCTGGCCGACGTCGGCCTACTGGGTTACCCGAATGCCGGTAAGTCTTCACTGATTCGCAAAGTATCAAGCGCGAAACCGAGGGTGGCAGACTACCCGTTCACTACTCTTCACCCGAACCTGGGTGTCGTTAGCATTGAGGCCTACCGAAGTTTTGTAATGGCCGATATACCCGGCTTGATTGAAGGCGCAGCGGAAGGGCAAGGCCTTGGCATTCGCTTCCTACGCCATTTGACACGCACCGGCTTGCTACTGCACATCATTGACCTCGCCCCTTTTGACGCACACGATCCCGCTCAAGCTGCGCTGGCACTGATGCACGAACTGGAAAAATTTGATGTCGAATTGATCGATAAGCCGCGCTGGCTGGTATTCAACAAAATGGACTTAATGCCAGAAGATGAGTGGAAGGAAAAAATAGCAAGCACCCTGAAAACGCTTGACTGGCAAGGGCCATGGTACGGCGTCTCAGCAGTCGATGGGCGTGGCACAGACGCCCTGTGTTCAGACATTATGCTGTACGTCGAAGAGCAACAGGCACTGGAAAAAGAACTGGCGGCACAAGCCGCCTCACAAGCCTCGGAGCCTCTATCTGACAGCACCAATGAACCTGCCATCAATACAGCGCCAGACAACGACCAGTAAGAACACTGGTTGGTATTGCCTTGCTCCACGATTCAGGCAATATCACCCGACTTAACGCACCAGATAAACTCATCGGCTCACACCATCATCATGCAAACCACGACGGGTTCCACCGCAGCTCAAAAAAAGCCAAAAAAGCGCTGGGTAGTGAAGATTGGCAGTGCGCTTATCACGGCCGATAACGGGCTGCATCTGGACAACATTCATCAGTGGTCGCGACAGTTTGCGGCACTAATGAATGACCATGTTGAATTGGTTCTGGTGTCATCCGGCTCTATTGCCGAGGGCATGCATCGGCTGCAATGGTCAGAGCGCCCTACGGCGCTACACGAACTGCAAGCAGCAGCCGCTGTTGGACAGATGGGTTTGGTCCGCGCCTATGAATCAGAGCTTCAAACACATGGCTTGCATACTGCGCAGATACTGTTAACCCATGATGACCTTAGCAATCGCAAGCGTTACCTGAATGCCAAGAGCACTCTGGCGACACTTTTAGCGCTTCGCGTGCTACCCGTAATCAATGAAAACGATACCGTCACCACCGATGAAATCGGTGTCGGGGACAACGACAATCTCGCCGCATTGGTTGCCAATCTAATCTCTGCAGATCAATTGATTATATTGACAGATCAAACCGGTCTATTCGATTCCGACCCGACCAGAAACCCACAGGCGACACTCATCAAAGAGGCCACCGCCGGTGATCCGGAATTATTTGATATGGCGGGGCCGAGCAACAACCGCTTGGCAATCGGTGGCATGCGCACCAAGGTTCTTGCGGCAGAACGTGCTGCACGCTCCGGCACAGACACTGTGATCGCATCAGGGCGAGAGCAGGATGTACTAATTCGATTGCACCGTGGTGAATCGATCGGCACAAAACTGCTCGCTACCCACAAGAAGTTGGTGGCGCATAAAATGTGGCTGGCCAATCAACTCAAAGTACGCGGCAAGTTGCACATTGACAGTGGCGCACAGGAAAAAATGAATGATGGTATATGCAGCCTGCTACCGGTTGGCGTTACCAGCGTGGACGGAGAGTTCCGGCGTGGCGAATTAGTCTCTATCTGTTCGGCTGACGGCACTGAGATAGCACGCGGGCTGGTCAATTACAACGCCACAGAGGCAGCCCTGCTAATGGGGTGTCAGAGCGATATGATAAATGAGCGTCTGGGTTACGTACATGAACCAGAGCTGGTCAACCGGGACAACATGGTGGCGGTCAATGCCCGCCACCGGTAAACCGTTGAGTTTTTTAAAGCGCTTGTATCTGCGCGTTCAAACGACTTTTATATCGTGCGGCTTTGTTCTTGTGAACGTGGCCTTTTCTCGCCATGCTATCGAGCACAGGCACTGCCGCCGTGTAGGCATCAGTGGCCGCTGTTTTATCGCCAGCAGCAATAGCGCTAACCACTCGCTTTACATGTGTACGCATCATCGAACGCATACCTGCGTTTCGAGTACGTCTTGTTTCCGCCTGACGGGCGCGTTTTTTGGCTTGGAGGGAATTCGCCAAGTCAGTCTCCTAGAAGAATTGCAAATGCAACAAAGCAGTATCGTTCGTGCTCATTCTGTTGTCAACCGTTTGCAGCCAATTTCGGCGGCCAATTTGACTTTGATTCGCAGTATTCAAGCTGTCGGCGCGATTATCAGTTGTGCAATGTTGACCCCGGCTTAATGGCAACCGGTAAATTCAGCTTGCTGCGTTCAGGGTCTGTGGTCAGTGCCATGACACTGTTGTCACGAATCCTGGGCTTCATACGTGACCAGGTGTTTGCCTATATTTTTGGCGCAGGCTCACTGACCGATGCTTTTTTGGTGGCCTTCAAAATCCCGAATTTTCTGCGCCGTCTATTCGCTGAAGGGGCTTTCGCACAGTCTTTTGTACCGGTTTTTTCAGAATACAAAGAGACTCGATCACCGGATGCACTAAGAGCCCTGGCAGCACAGGTCAGCGGCACCCTTGGTTGGATAGTATTAGTACTTAGCATTGTGGGCAGTGTGTTCGCACCGGCCCTTATCAGCCTGTTCGCTCCGGGCTTTGAAAACGGCGGCGAGCGCGCTGTGACGGCAACGGCTTTGCTGCGCATCACTTTTCCTTATCTGTTCTTCATCTCTCTTGTCGCCTACTGCGGCAGCGTACTCAACACATTTCAGCGCTTCGCGGTGCCTGCCTTTACACCAGTGTTGCTGAACGTCTGCCTGATCACAGCCGCTCTGTGGGGCTCAAAATTTTTCGACGTACCAGTCACTGCACTGGCCTGGGGTGTATTTGCAGCAGGGTTATCTCAGCTCCTTTTTCAGTTGCCATCACTGTACAAACTCGGCTTATTGTCGATGCCGAAATGGGGCTGGAAAGATAGCGGCGTGCAAAAAATATTAAAGCTGATGCTGCCGGCGATACTCGGGTCCTCAGTCGGTCAGATCAATTTACTGCTCGATACCATTATCGCGTCGTTTCTGGTCGCTGGCAGCTTGAGTTGGCTTTATTTCGCAGATCGATTAGTCGAATTTCCACTGGGAATCTTTGGCATCGCCATTGCGACCGTCATTCTTCCGCGACTATCAGCAGCACACTCAACAGACAAAGCAGGTGACTTTAATAACACGATGAGTTGGGGGTTCAGGGCCGCCACACTGCTCGCCTTCCCGTCCGCTGCAGCGCTTTTGGTATTGGCAGCTCCATTGATCGCCACACTTTTCGGCTACGGTGAGTTCCAACCGGAGGATGTGCGAATGTCTGCCTGGGCCTTACGCGCCTACGCGCTGGCACTGCCTGGCCTGGTGTTGGTGAAAATTTTTGCACCCGGCTTTTTTGCTCGCCAAAACACCCGCACTCCGGTTCGCATTGGAATTATCTCTATGATCAGCAACATGGCCTACAACATCATATTTGTCGGCGCCATGATGCTGGCTGCCTTACCAGCCGCACATGCAGGCCTGGCATTGGCGACCGCTTTATCTGCCAACCAGAATGCGTTCATGCTGTATCGACGTTTAAAGCACGACAACATCTACCATCTTCAAAGTGTTGATACGGCCACCATCAAGCGGGTATTGATCGCAACTGCCGTGATGACGGTGGTCATTCTATTGATCAATCCTGCATTCGATGCCTGGTTGGCAATGCAGGCAATCGAACGGGCAACCCACTTAGCCGGTATAATCCTGGCTGCAATACTGGCTTATGGCACCACTCTGCTTGCTACAGGCTTTAGACCCACCAGCTACAGGGTGTAGGTATTGTGTCAGTAAGCACAGGCATCAACTTCAGGATTTAATCTAAACCAGTGGAACTTATACGCGGACTGTACAACCTGCGAGAACATCATCGCGGATGTGCAGTGACTATTGGCAATTTTGATGGAATACACCTTGGTCATCAAAACCTGATTGACACAGTTTGCCAGCACGCAAACATCAACAAGCTTCGGGCTTGTGTGGTTAGTTTCGAGCCTTTGCCGGTTGAGTATTTTGTGGCCAAAGACAAACGCCCGCACAGGCTGACATCGCTACGCGAGAAAATATCGGTACTTGGCACACACCCGCTGGAACAGCTCCTGTTGTTAAGATTTAACCAAAGCCTCGCCAACACCACCGCCGCTGACTTTATCAAGCAAGTCCTGATAGACGGGCTGAACGCGAAATACTTATTAGTCGGCGATGACTTTCAATTTGGTAAAGACCGCGAAGGCAACTTCGGCACGCTAAAAACTGCCGGCGAGCAATACGGATTTGAACTCCAGCAGGCGAGCACCCTGATGGCTGCAAATGATCGGATATCCAGCACCAGAGTCCGGGCACTACTGGCCAATGGTGACCTCGATTCAGCTGCAGAACTGCTGGGCAGAAGCTATTCTCTACAGGGGCGGGTCGAATACGGCGCTCAACTTGGCCGGACATTGGGCTTCCCGACTGCAAATATAGCGCTACGGGGTCACAATCCACCGTTGCGGGGTGTATTTGCGGTAGCAGTCACCAGCGGCCAGCATCCAGACCACATTCACAATGGCATTGCCAATATAGGGGTTAAGCCCACCGTCAATGGAATGCGTTTGAGCCTTGAGGTGCATTTGCTGGATTTTGCTGCTGATTTATATGGACAACAGTTGCGAGTAAACTTTATGCACAAACTCAGAAATGAAAAAAAGTTTCACGGCTTAGATGAATTGAGGGCCGCTATTGCAACTGATGAGCAAAACGCCCGACAATGGTTTACCCAAAAATAATTCATCAAATAAATTTTTTAATTAAGAACCAAGTGAGCATCCCGCTTTCTATGCAGCTTTGTAAAAAGTGCGTACACACAGAGACTCCACAGTGAGTAATTACAAACACACGTTAAACTTGCCGAAGACCAATTTTCCGATGCGCGGAAATCTGGCCAATCGCGAGCCCGAAACCCTTGCCCGCTGGCAAGCGCTCGATATTTATAAAAAAATTCGAGAAGCTTCTGCCGATCGTGAAAAGCAATTTGTGCTTCATGATGGTCCTCCTTATGCCAATGGCGACATTCACATTGGTCACGCGGTGAATAAGGTCATAAAAGACATGATCATCAAAAGCAAACAGCTTGATGGTTATAACTCACCGTATATTCCGGGCTGGGACTGCCATGGATTGCCGATTGAAAATAAGGTGGAATCGGAAATTGGCAGACCGGGTGAAAAAGTCGATGAGGCGACTTTCAGAGCGCGCTGCCGTGAATACGCACAACAGCAGATCAACGGCCAGCGCGAAGACTTCAAACGTCTCGGTATATTTGGCGATTGGGACAACCCCTATCTCACGATGGATTTTGAAAACGAAGCCGGAATCGTCAGAGCGCTTGGTAAGATGATCGAAAACGGTCACGTCTACAAAGGCACCAGACCGGTGTACTGGAGTATCGGCGCACGCTCGGCACTGGCTGAAGCAGAAGTTGAATACCGTGACAAAAAATCCACCTCTGTCGATGTCAGATTCAGCGCGGTAGACAACGAAACACTACACAAAGCCTGTAACAGTTCGCGTACTGAACTGCCACTCTCTGTTGTCATCTGGACCACCACACCGTGGACTCTGCCCGGTAACCTCGCCGTTGCACTCAACCCTGAGCTTGAATATTCGGTGGTCGAGTGTGACCTGGGATCAGGTGCCGAATGCCTGGTGCTTGCCACTGAACTGGTTGATACCTGCATGAAAAGGTACCAGTGCGAGTCATACAAGACGGTTTCCGTATTTACTGGCAGCGCCATTGAAAAGTTGTTACTCCAACATCCTTTTTATCAGCGCACCTCGCTCATTGTACTTGGCGATTATGTCACTACCGAGGCTGGTACAGGCGCGGTACACACAGCACCTGACCATGGTGTAGATGACTTTATTGTAGGCAAGCAATACGAGCTCGGCTTATTGAATAATGTCAGCGCTACCGGAAGCTATGAACCGTGGGTTGAAAAGTTCGCCGGTGAACATGTGTACAAGGTTGAAGAACATATTCTCGACGAGTTAAAAGCTGCCAACAAACTCGTGCTGAGCGAATCATTCGAACACAGTTACCCGCACTGCTGGCGTACCAATACACCTATTATCTTTCGCACCACGCCGCAGTGGTTCGTCAGTATGGAAAAAGAGAACCTCAGAGCCGATGCACTGGCGGCAATTAAAACCGTTCGCTGGGTGCCTGCATGGGGTGAAGACAGAATCAACGGCATGATCGACAAGCGACCTGACTGGTGTATCTCAAGGCAACGCTATTGGGGTGTACCCATCACACTGTTTATTCACAAGGAAACCGGTGAAATGCATCCTGACACACTGCAACTGCTTGAACAGGCGGCACAGCATATTGAGAAGGGTGGCATACAGGCCTGGTCTGATCTCGGTATTGAAGATTTTATAAAAGAAGATGCCGATCAATACGAAAAATCAACTGACGTATTAGACGTCTGGTTTGACTCCGGCACCACTTACGCACACGTGCTTCAAAAACGTGGGCAGCCCTACCCTGCCGATATGTATCTGGAAGGCTCAGATCAACACCGCGGCTGGTTTCACTCATCACTGCTGACCAGCGTTTCAATTAATGGCATTGCACCTTACAAGCAAGTGTTAACGCACGGCTTCACCGTTGATGCCAAAGGTCGCAAGATGTCTAAGTCAGTCGGCAATGTCATCGCACCGCAAAAAGTCATGAAGACACTTGGCGCAGATATCATTCGCCTGTGGGTGTGTTCCGCCGACTACCGCGGGGAGATGAGCGTTTCTGATGAAATTCTTAATCGCATGTCTGACTCATACCGCCGCATCAGAAATACCCTGCGTTTCCTTCTTTCCAACCTCAACGGCTTTGATCCGGGTACCGATCTAATCGCGATTGAAGACATGCTGGCATTGGACCAATGGGCTGTTGATCGCTCACTGTCACTTCAAGAGGAAATACGTGTCGCATTTGACGACTATCAGTTTCATACGGTTTATCAGCGGCTGCATAATTTTTGCACCACGGAACTAGGTGGTTTTTATCTGGATATCGTTAAGGACAGACAGTACACCACACAAGCTGACAGCCATGCACGGCGCTCTGCACAGTCTGCGATGTATCATATCGCCGAGGCAATGACGCGCTGGATAGCCCCCGTGCTGAGTTTTACCGCTGAAGAAATCTGGACACACCTTCCCGGTGAACACAGTGAAACTATTTTCACTGAAACTTACTATGACAAACTAAAACCACTCGCTGCCAGCTCGATCTACAGCAAAGAAGAATGGGACACCATAGTGCAGATTCGTATTGAAGTATCTCGAGCGCTTGAAAAGCTTCGAGTAGAAAGCTTAATCGGTGGTTCATTAGATGCAGAAGTGAACCTCTATTGCGACGCTGATACGGAATCCTTGTTAAAGCGGATTGGTGATGAACTCAGGTTTATACTGATCACCTCTGAAGCGGGGGTTAACGGTTTGGCTGACAAACCCGATACCGCTGAGAAGGCTGAACTTGAAACAGGCGAGTTGTGGATCAGCGCCAGGGCTTCGGAACAACCTAAGTGTGATCGCTGCTGGCACCATAGAAGCGACGTAGGCACAGTGGAGAGTCATCCGGACCTTTGTGCACGCTGTGTGCAAAACGTTGATGGTGACGGCGAACCCCGGCAATTTACCTAACTTACCCCACGACTTACCTGGCAACTCATGAAGAAAATATACTTTGGTCTGACAGCACTGGTTATTCTGCTTGATCAAATCACCAAGTGGATGGCTAACACGCAGCTCACCATGCATGAGCAGAATCCGGTGATGCCCTTTTTTAACTTCACCCTGATGTACAACAAAGGCGCAGCGTTTAGTTTTTTAAGTAATGCCGGTGGGTGGCAGCGATGGTTTTTCACTATTGTGGCTGTGGTGATCAGTATCGTTCTTATCGTTTGGCTACTGCGCCTGAAAGCTCACGAAAAGTGGTTGGGTATTGGCCTGGCACTCGTTCTGGGTGGTGCAATAGGCAACGTGATCGACCGGGTGCGCTTCGGCCACGTGATAGACTTTATTCAATGGTTTGGCACCTGGGGAGGTGACACCTACTACTGGCCAGCTTTCAATATAGCTGATGCCGCTATACTGATGGGAACCGCCTTAATATTAATTAGCTCTTTTTTTATCGCTGATGATCCCCAAAATCCCTCTGTCACACACAACACTTAAGTCGTACATATTAAAGCGAGTGCTCAATGGAAATTTTAATGGCCAACCCGAGAGGGTTTTGTGCAGGCGTTGATCGCGCCATAGAAATCGTTGAGCGGGCGCTGGAATTATTTGGCGCACCTATCTATGTCCGTCACGAAGTGGTTCACAATAAATATGTGGTTGACGGGCTGCGCGACAAAGGCGCTATTTTTGTTGATGAGCTTCACGAAGTCCCCGACGACAGCACGGTAATCTTCTCTGCTCATGGGGTATCCAGAGCGGTGGAACAAGAAGCGCAATCCCGCCAACTCCAGGTGTTTGATGCCACTTGTCCTCTAGTGACAAAAGTCCATATCGAAGTGGTTAAGTACGCTAAAGAAGGCCGCGAAGTCATCTTGATTGGCCACGCCGGGCACCCCGAAGTTGAGGGCACCATGGGGCGCTACGACACCCAATGGGGCGGTCGCATTTTATTGATCGAAACACCAGAGGATGTCGAGTCATTAAAAGTTGAAGATCCGGCACAACTTGCGTTTGTGTCACAGACGACACTCTCCGTTGATGACACCCACGACATCATTGAACGCTTAAAAGAACGATATCCACACATCGCAGCGCCACGCAAAGACGACATCTGCTACGCCACTCAAAATCGACAGGACGCAGTGAAAATTCTCTGCCGTGATGCCGATCTTTTATTGGTTGTCGGGGCGCAGAACAGCTCAAACTCGAATCGCCTTCGGGAACTCGGCGAACGTGCCGGTATACCGTCTTATCTGATCGCCGACGCAAGCGCAATAAAGGCAGAGTGGCTCAAAGAGGATCTAAAAATCGGCGTTACTGCGGGTGCTTCGGCCCCTGATGAGCTCGTACAGCAGGTTATTGGCCACCTGAAATCTTGTGGTGCGAGCGTGGTAAATGAAGTTGAAGGCGTCGTTGAAACAATATCTTTCAGTATTCCCAGGCAATTGCGTAAAACTGACTCCCGGTCATAAAACCCGGCAGTTTACCGACATCTGGTCGCTGAAAGCGCCGATTGTCGCTTACCTGGGAGCTTGTCCGAGAACCAGGATCTACTGCGGTCGCGATATTTGGCCAGCTATTTCGATCCATATCGTTAAAGAAGAATGTCTATTCGCCTCTATCGATCGAAATATCTGACCTAAAATCTCACGACCTCGCTAAGATCCTAGTTCTCGGACAGGCTCCTAGTGCTATTTACCGGCAGTCCTTTCAAAACAAAACGTTGCAGCAATGTGTTGTACGACACGTTACGTAACAAACCCCTAAACCTTCAATCACTACCGCCGATGGAATCCCATAGCATCACTAAAATAATCATGGGCGTGAAACGTGTTCAATTTCGACTCAAAATCTTCAGCTGCAGCCGACACCGATTCAAATGACATTGGTGAGTTACTGGCACTCGCTGCCCGTCTAACCCCGATCTCCGATCTGAACGAAGCAAACAGAATTACGATCTGCAAGTCTGCCACTCTCGTTAATGTCAATCGATCGACTGCCCTCGCCGCAAACAAAGAGCACCGTTGGTTCACCTTTTTGTTTGAAGGCCAGGTAGAAGTTCGTAACGCTAAAGACAAAGACGAAACAGATTCTGTGAACGCTAATACCGACCGTTCGCTTCACCCTGTACTGAAAGAGTTTACCCAGCATCATTCAATCGCAACCAAAACAACAGCCACGCTGGTTAGATTTGGCCGCGAGCTGTTCGAAATTTTGCTTAAAGAACAGCAAAAAAACGCGACGAAGGTCCACGACGTGCGGGTGTCAGAAAATGACAACATCATTTTTGACAGCATCATCGAATCATTTGAACAGCGAACCGTTAATCTGAGCTGCCAGGCGGCAGTCGGTAAAAAAATAGGTGAATTAGTTAAGCTCGGCACGATGGGAATACCAGAGTTATCTATGGCGCTGGTTGCAGACCCGGCCCTGACCGCTCACACAATGCACGAAGCGAACAAACTGGCAGGAAAAGGCGAAACGACCCAAACCATGCGAGGCGCTATCACTCGACTGGGTGTTGAGAGCGCTAACCAGCTGGCGGTGAAAATCCCCACCGAGCAACCATGGCAAGCAGCCAGCCCTGTCATACAACAGCTGATGACAAACTACCAACGCAGAGCCACGCTTACCGCAGCAATTTGTAAAGTATTTGCAAAGTCAGTTCCTCATCTTACTGACGAACGCGCCCACCTTATTGGCTTGATGGCAGACATCGGTGAACTGATGGTGATAGGCCATGCCAACAAACACCCGGAACAATTCGCTGATGCTGAAGCTCTGCAGAATTCAGCGCGTAATCTTCGCGAGCTGGTAGGTACCTGGCTGTTAAGCGCCTGGGGTTTCAACGAAAACTTCATCGAAGCTGTTGAGTCAGCGCGTGATTTCTACCGAAATCACACTGGCGATATCACTTACGCTGATCTGGTAACTGCTGCCCTACTGACCATTGAGACTGAATTGCCGGAAGGTGAAAACAAGTCGATACCAAGTGTTGTGAACCTGTTATTGCCTCGCAAACTGCAGCAAGCTGGTATCGATCTGAAGAATCCACAGCCCATACTGCAGCAAGCAGCAGCAGAATTAAATGGCCTGCAGCAACTACTTCAGTAAATCGCTGTATTGCGGGTAACCCACCCAAATACTCCCAGATGACCAAACCCCGCCGCAGGCGGGGTGTGCAAGCCACAACGCTCAAACGCCCTGCCAGCAGGGCTTCATGTTAAAATCCCCTCGGTTTGTCTTTCAGACCTGATCACTATCCACTGCCAGCGTCATCACATGACCCGCAGACGGCATGTTCAGCAATCTTGACGACGTTTTTTACAGGAGGGGTTTCAAGTGCACATTAAACGGTGGAGCTGGCTCCGGCTCAGATTCGTCATCACTCTTTTGGTTGCATCTGGGCTGCTGGTTTCCGGCTGCGCCAGCATCCTCGCAAAGCCACTTAAACCGACCATCGAACTGGTTAGTGTCAGGCCACTCAACATTAGCTTGACCGACCAAAAATTGCGTTTCGAGCTCAAAGTGAGCAATCCCAACGCGTTTGACATGCCCATCGAAACGGTCGACTTTATCGCTCGCTTTAACAACACCAACATCGCCAGCGGAAAGAGCAGTCAATCGGTGACTGTCGGTGCAAACAGTGACGCCATATTGTCACTTGACGTTACCGCCGGGGTTGATCGACTGGCCAGCACCCTGTCAACCCTTTTGCAGGGACAATCTCTTAATTTGGAATACGAGCTGTCCGGTTCAGTTAAAGTATCGACTTGGCCCACGCCCATCCCATTTGATGTAATAGGTGCAATGGACGTGAAAGACACCTAACAGGTAAGATTCCGGTGTCCGGCTATCAGACATAGTGAGGTCCAGGCGAACGTGAGCACTCCATAGGGGAGCACCGCGGAAATACAAAATAGGTTTACGATAACAATATGCTCCGTCCCGTAATTAATGAAGCCAACGTCAGCCAGCCTGAACGTGCCGTCCAGAGACGACGTAACGACCTCAAAAGCACCAGGTTCAGTTACGCAGACTTCGCCAAACAGCTTGCCCAGGAGCCACTCTCAACGGGCGCTATCGCCCCTTCATCACAACTGCTTGCCAGACAAGTCGTCCAACAGGCAGCGCTTTCTGAAGCGAAAACAGTGGTAGAACTCGGACCGGGCACAGGAGTATTCACAGAGCAAATCATTAAGCGGCTTTCGCATGATGCTTCTTTTTTTGCCATTGAGCTAAACCCGACATTTGTGGAGGCAACCAAGAATCGCTGCCCGACAGCGCGGGTTTATCATGATGCCGCCACGAGCCTGCCTGAATACCTTCAGAAGAATGACCGATTACACGCGGATTGCATTGTCTCAAGCCTGCCGTGGACAATCTTTGATGAAGAAGAACAAGACCAAATACTCAACGCTATCTCTGACTCACTAAAGCCGGGAGGCGTTTTTATTTCAATCATTTACCTCGGCGCTAAATTCAGATCACGCGGCAGATACTTTATTAGTAAACTGCCGGCACATTTCTCTTTGGTAAAAAGTACACCCACTGTTTGGCGTAACTTACCTCCCAGCCAAGTTTACCGCTGCATAAAATAAATCATGTCGTTTAACTTGCGCTCCCTCTTTCTTTTGAAGCATCTGTCTAAGCAAAAATCGGCTGATAATAAGCATGCAACCAATAGCCCGGCAGAACCAGCCACCCGTAACAGACGAGAACGTTTTTCAGATTGGCTGTCACCTAAGCCCGAAGCAATCAAACTCTTCCCCGGCGAAATCGAATTATTTCGAAAAGGACTGATACTGGTTACCGACACCCGGCTTGCCTACATCGACCCGTTTGATCGAATGCTCAAAACCTATATGTTTGAACACATGATCAGTGTGCACAAGCAATTCTATAGAACCACGCTTTTTAATCGCAGGCTTTGTAAAGGGCTGCTTATAATCAGCTTACTGGTACTGTTGATCATTCTCACAATCGATCTTCTTGACAGCAATTCAAGCGGTTTCTTTCTAATTTATATGCCTCTGCTGGCAAGCATTGTCCTTGGCGTAAAGGTTTGGAATGACATGAAACCCAGGTATGTTATTCACTGGAGAATGAGTGACCTGACCTATGGCGAGATCGTCCAGGAACCCATGCTTCGAGAACGCATACTCGGCAGCAATAAACGCGAAGACTTCATGAACGCACTGGCAGAAGCCATGAATCAGGCCTTATCGGGTAAATCCTGGTGGCCTGACCACAACGCCCAGGTTGCTGACGATACAGCTCCGGCAGCGGATACTGCCAATCGACCAGCGCTAAAGCTTGTCACAGACAGCTATCAATAGCCGGGCTTTACAGTACTCCGATTCCTTCATAACCAGCCAGTAAAGGCATCGACATCAGAGCCCCTCATTCATCACAAAAATCCCTGCCCAACCTCTTCTTCAAGCAAATTCAGCTAATAGTCTTACATACGAAAACGTGTAAACTATTTCTGATTAAGCTATCTAGACAATGTGGCGAGGTGCAATATGGCGGGTGAAGTTGACTGGAGCAAACCGAGTAATAGAATCGCCGGCATTGCATTGATCATCGGCTTTTTGCTCTTGAGCCTATCTGCATTTAACCCCTTACTTGATATGCTCGCCGGCACACCATTGTGGGTGTTTCGGGGGGCATGTGTAGCCGCCATCATTTACTGTGTGCATGTGCTTTTTACACCGAACGCAATCGTCATGCTCTTTCTCGGCTTCTCCGCCGGTGTACCCATTTTACTCATCTTCGGCTCACTTAGCGCCTGGTTGACAGAAGCCGGCTTGAAAAAATCGGCCGTTACCTACTTTTCCTGGGCCGCTTTAGGCTACTCGTTCAAGTTTGTCTGGGCCCCCCTTGTAGACAAACTCCCCATTCCCTTACTCACCAATTGGCTTGGACGACGGCGGGCGTGGATGCTGATATCTCAATTGGCTGTTATCGGTTCAATACTGATGATGGCATTTACTGATCCCATAGCAGGCGATACCGGCCTGACAATGATGGCATTTGCTGCGGTGGCGCTCGGTTTCTCATCCGCAACGCAAGATATCGTTATTGACGCGTATCGGATCGAGAGTGCACCAGCAGATGAGCAAGCGATGACATCTTCAACCTATATTGCCGGTTACCGAATCGGTATGATCGTCGCAAGCGCCGGTGCTTTATTACTTGCGACTCAGCTCGGCTCAACTAAAGAGTCATATAGCTACACAGCCTGGATGTATACCTACGCAGCAATGGCTGCAGTCATGTTAGTCGGTGTGGCTACAACACTGCTTATTCAAGAGCCTGCTAACCATCGCAATGATACTAATAAATATCGAGCTTCTGACTATCTACGATTTTTAGCAATCTTTGTTGTGGCTGTCATTGCATTCATCGCCACCTTTAAGCTCAGCTCCGAGATTGCCAGTAACTCAAAAGCGTACCTTAAAGAGGCACTCAGCAATCAGCATCTAGCCGGCTTTATCGTCGCCACCGTGCGATTAGCTGCGGCAGCGGGCGTATGTGCGCTGGTCGCGTTCGGGCTTGTCAAAGCAGGTGCAGGTAATAAACAAATGATTACCGAGGCCTACGTTGACCCGATACGGGATTTCTTCAGCCGTTACGGTATGGGCTTGGCAGTGTTATTGATCGCGCTCATTGGCTTGTACCGGGTGTCTGACATAGTCATGGGCGTAATTGCTACGGTGTTTTATCTGGACCTGGGGTACACCAAACCGGAAATCGCCGCGGTCTCAAAATTCTTCGGTCTCATTATGACAATCGCCGGAGGACTCATGGGCGGCTTCCTGGCCGTACGATTTGGTGTGATGCGCATTCTTTTTCTCGGCGCGGTGCTTTCTGCGATCACCAATCTTTTGTTTATCGTTCTAGCTAAGTCAGAGCCAAGTATTGCAATGTTAGTAGCGGTTATCGGTGCGGACAACCTTTCCGCAGGACTAGCAAGTGCTGCGTTCATAGCATTTTTATCAAGCCTGACTAATATCTCTTTTACCGCCATGCAATATGCGATTTTCAGTTCTGTGATGACACTGTTTCCAAAAATTCTTGGTGGGTATTCAGGTTCGATAGCAGAGTCGATCGGCTATGCCAATTTCTTCACCATGACGGCACTGCTAACACTGCCTGTATTGGTATTGATTTACATCATGCGAAATAAATTCAACGATAAAGTGACCATGAAAACCTGATGTTGAATAGTGACCGAGGGAGTTAATGGATCGGGCCCGATTCTTAACGATGAGCACCTGTACTTGCCATCGTTAAAATAGTTCTTATGTTCTTATGGGCCACCCGTACAGGTTAACCTATACCTCGATCTTGAAATCATAGTCAATGCAAAGCGGGGCATGATCGGAAAAACGCTGATCCCGATACACTGACGTCTTCTTCACCGCCTCTTTCAATCCCGGGGTGGTAATTTGATAGTCTATTCTCCACCCCGTGTTGTTGGCATATGCCTGGCCCCGGTTAGACCACCATGTATATTCGTGTTCTTTTTGCTCAAGTGTTCTGAAAGCATCAACATAACGATGCTTATCAAACAACGCAGTGAGCCACTCTCTTTCTTCAGGGAGAAAGCCCGAGTTCTTCTTGTTGCCACGCCAATTACGGATGTCTTCGTTAGTATGAGCGATATTCCAGTCCCCACAGATAATATACTGACGCTTTCTTTTTTTAAGTTTTAAAAGGTGCGGCAGCATAATATCCATCATTCTGATCTTAAACTCCTGTCTAACATCACCGGAAGAGCCCGACGGCATGTACAGTGACACCACCGATAAATTGCCATAACAAGCCTCAAGGTAGCGACCTTCACGATCAATGAGCTCATCATCCAGCCCGTGTATGACTCGACGGGGTTTATGCTTGCAATAGAGCCCTACGCCGCTATAGCCGGGCTTCTCTGCATCATGTAAGAATCGGTGGTAGCCGGCAGGATGGAATAGCTCATCATCAAGCTGTGGCTCCTGCGCCTTAGTCTCCTGCAGGCAAATCACATCGGCGCGCTGGCGCACCATCCATTCGAAAAAACCTTTTTTGGCTGCCGATCTAATACCGTTGCAATTCAGGGTAATAATTTTCATGGGCAGTTTCGAACGTGGAAATGTCGATGTTCGCACACTAGGGGATGATTTTTCCACCACACTGCAATTCTGAACGTCTGCTACAGCGCATTACAAAACAAAAACAAACCTCTTATTTGGCCTCATCGCTCAATATATTTTCAGATCTCCCGCTATAAACAGAGGACTCCGGATCACAATTGTTCATACCAATGTCAGGGCTTTGATCCAGCTCAACGAGGAATCGGGTTTTCGATGTGAAAAAGCCAGACCAAGAATTTTCTGCTCCACAGGTCGCCAATCATTGGATGTCCCGTGGCACTGCAACACTACTGATGGTTGTCGGACTAGCGATGATCGCCACTCCTGCGAGTGCGCGTTGGTATAAGTGGGTAGATGAAAGTGGCAATATCTCATATCAAGACCAGCCCCCGCCGTCCAACTCTGAACAGTCCGCGCAGGTACTGAACAAAAATGGTGTGACTCTTCAACACATTCCAAGTCGGGCAGAGGAGCGGGAAAATAGACGTCTGGCAAAGATTGAAACCGAGCAGCGTCAGCGCGATGATGCTTTGATCAAAGCGTTCCCACTTGAAAGTGATCTCATCAACACACGCGACAAACGTATTACGCACATCGATGGCTCTGTGTCTCGAATGTATGAGCAGCTAGTGATTCTCAATAGCCGTTTAGTCTCGATAGAAGATCGCGTCAACGTCAGAATAGAGCGAGAACTTTCTCCCAGCCAGGCGCTGGAGTCTGATCGTATCGCCGTCACGCGCAGTATTGACAGCACCAACGCACTGATTAAATCGAAACTTCGGGAACGTCGGCTGGTCATGTCTCAGTTTGACAACGATTTAGCGCGCTACCGAGACTTGAAATCCGGCGTCACCACCAGCGGAGCCACTGCAAGTTTCAGCGACTGACAACCCAATTGGAGCGTCGCTACAGCAAGCAAGGCACCTGTAACTACATTGGCGGCTTACTAGTCCGCTGTATGGAAAGTTCGGTAGCACTTTTCTTCGCCATAGCTGCGTTAGAAAATTCGACGCAGGCCCTGCTATGACTGCATTTTCCGCCTTGCTCTGACGACTGTGGCTGTGAACAAGCTTGTCACCGAACTTCTGCACAGCCGACTAGGCTGAGGCGCGTATCTGGGTGCCAACACCTGTGTCTGTAAACAGTTCCAGCAACACAGCATTTTCTACCCGTCCGTCAAGAATGGTGGCAGACTGCACCCCTCCCCCGACTGCTTCAAGTGCACAATTCACCTTGGGCAACATGCCACCATAGATGGTCCCGTCGTCAATCAGTGCATTAATATCATGCGGCACCAAACCGGAAAGCAACCTGCCGTCTTTGTCTAGAATTCCGGCGGTATCGGTGAGGAGTAATAACTTTTCGGCGTTTAATTCTGACGCGACAGCACTGGCCACCAAGTCCGCATTAATGTTGTAGCTCCGCCCATCAGCGCCCACCCCGATCGGTGCGATCACAGGTATAAATCCACCACCTCTCAATGTCTCAAGAATCGATTGATCGACTGATTCCACCTCGCCCACCTGACCCAGGTCCGAGCCGTCCTCCAGCACCATCGGCACGGCACTGATCAGCCCGCCATCCTTTCCGGTCAACCCCACAGCAGAGCATCCCACCTGACTAAGCATGGTAACGATGCTTTTATTCACCTTGGCACCGAGCACCATTTCAACGACGTCCATCGTCTCAGCATCGGTAACTCGCATGCCTTGAATAGTCTCGGTTTCTTTTCCGAGTTGACCCAGTAGCTGTTTGATTTGCGGCCCGCCACCATGCACCACAACGATGTGAATACCGACCTGATTCATCAGTGCAATATTGCGGGCAAAGCTTTGTTTCAGTGTTTCATCGACCATCGCGTTGCCGCCATATTTGACGACGATGGTTTTACCTGAAAACTTCTGGATATACGGCAGTGCTTCATTCAGTACACGCGCAGTATTGTGCGCAGCAGTTGATTCCAAGGGGCTCTCCACTAACACCCCTCGGCGACTATCACTTAGGGATGGGTTCTACTAAAACGGCAACTCAAGTTTTGGATCAACACTTAGCATCGCCGTGCGAAAGTTAGACTGAATCTGTTCCAATGCTGATTGTGAATCAGCTTCGAAGCGAATTACAAGAGATGGTGTCGTGTTAGATGCTCGAACCAGCCCCCAACCGCTTTCAAAGTCGGCGCGCAAACCGTCTATAGTGGTCAGTTTGGCTTCGCCAAAGTCTGCACTTTCAACAAAAGCCTGCATGAATTTATGATGCTCGCCTTCGGCGAATTTGATTCCAAGCTCCGGTGTATTCACACTGTCCGGAATTTCACCAAATATTTCACTGACAGGCCGATCATCACGAGAAACTATCTCAAGTAACCTTGCAGCTGAATAGAGGGCGTCATCAAAGCCATACCAGCGCTCTTTGAAAAAGATATGACCACTCATTTCACCACCGAGCGCCGCACCTGTCTCTTTGATTCTCGCCTTAACAAACGAGTGCCCTGTCTTCCACATTTCAGGCTCACCACCCGCTTCGGTAATGGCCGCTGGTAATAATCGAGAACACTTAACGTCATAGATAATTTTTGCGCCCGGGTTACGGTCGAGAATATCTCGTGAGTAAAGAATCATCTGACGATCCGGCCATATGATCTGACCTTTATCGTCTATCACACCAACGCGATCACCATCACCATCAAATGCCAAACCAATCTCGAGCTTTTCCTTTTCAACCAATGCAGTGATGTCGACCAGATTTTCAACTTTGGCAGGATCGGGGTGATGATTGGGGAAGTTGCCATCTACGTCTGAAAAAAGATCATGCACTTCACAACCAAGCTTTTCAAACAACTCGACCGCACAAACACCGGCGACACCGTTACCGCAGTCAGTGGCAATCCGCATTGGTCGTGAAATTTTTATATCTCCAATGATGCGTTCAAGATAAGCGCCCATTACATCTGCCTCAGAATACTCACCTTCACCACTGGCCAGGTCATCGTTAACTAATCTCTGGTAAAGCAGCTGAATACCATCACCGAAAAGCGTGTCACCACCAATCATCATTTTCAACCCGTTGTATTCAGGAGGGTTGTGACTGCCAGTCACCATGATGCCGGTACCCGTGTCGAGATGATATGTGGAGAAATACAATACCGGCGTCGGTACCATGCCGATATTAATCACGTCGCATCCAGTGCTTTGAATTCCGCGCGCTAACGCAGCAATGAGATCCGGCCCGGAGAGCCTGCCATCACGGGCCAGGTTGACCACCTTCTGGCCACGAGCCAATGCCTCGGAGCCAAAGGCACGACCAATTTGCTCACACGCTTCAGGCGTCAATGCGTCAGCCACAACACCACGGATGTCATAAGCGCGAAAAATGGAGGCATCTATATTCATCATAAAATCTCAAATAGTTGGAATAGATTTCGGTATTTCAGCGATTCCGCAACACATTCCGTAGTGGATTTAAAACCAACAGGGTTAAATGCAGGAAACTCGCCAGACATTACCTAAACATTACAAAATCACAAATCTTAAGCCCGCTCAGACTAACGCCGCTTCCTCCGGGTATTAACCGAGGCCAGAGGACCCGAATCCGCCACTGCCACGGTTGGTGCTGGTAAATTCATCAACAACCTCGAACGCAGCCTGCACCACAGGCACAATCACCATCTGCGCTATTCGGTCACCAGCTTCGATGACAAACTCTGTAGAGGATCGATTCCAACAAGACACAAACAACTGCCCCTGATAATCGGAGTCAATTAGCCCCACCAGATTACCGAGCACAATGCCATGTTTATGGCCAAGGCCGGAGCGCGGAAGCAGCAGGCCAGCTAAACCGGGGTCAGCAATATAGACTGCCAGGCCAGTCGGGATAAGCTCGACAGCACCTGCCTTAAGCACCAGCGTAGACTCAACACAGGCCCGCAAATCCAGCCCGGCAGAGCCGTCAGTAGCATGGCCAGGCAAGGGAATTTCGGTGCCTATACGCGCATCAAGAATCTTTAGCTGCACATTATGTAAGTGATTTTTTGTCACTACGCTTATACCTTCCGGTCATTCTTGAATTGGCCAGTAACAATTGGTCAGCCATTTAACTTTGCTGCGCATGATAGCGTTCGGATATTAATCCAACCAGGCTATCCGCTAACGTGCGCTTAGATTGAAGTTCAAATGACTTCGAGCCACCATCGCGCCAAAAAACTTCGACTGCATTGTCGTCCTTGCCGAACGTTCGTCCATCACTGACCAGGTTGGCAACAATCATATCGAGGTTTTTATTTTTTAATTTGCCTCGAGCATACTGTTCGAGCTTCTGCGTTTCGGCGGCAAAGCCAACACAAAACGGCCGGTTCTTATCTTGTGCCACGGTAGCCAGGATGTCCGGGTTTCGTTCAAGCTTCAAAGTCATTTCATCATCGGACTTTTTAATTTTTTCATCACTCTGTTCAGCTACGCGGTAGTCTGCGACCGCCGCAACCGAAATAAAGATTGCATCTTTTGATAGTCGGGACATCACTTCACGCTGCATATCCAGCGCACTTGATACATCTATCCTTTCAACACCTGTCGGGGTAGCAAGGTTTACCGGACCACTGACCAGTGTCACTCGTGCACCGGCTGATATTGCCGCCTCTGCAAGAGCGAATCCCATTTTTCCGCTACTGTGGTTACTTAAAAATCGCACCGGGTCAATACGCTCTCTTGTGGGTCCTGCTGTAATCAGTACTTCAACATCGCTGAGCACCTGATCAGCTTTAGTGGATGACGACTGATGATTCATTACGACATGCTTCGAAATACCATCAGGCCATGGATTGCTCTTCAGGTATTCAATAATCTCACTCGCTTCCCACATGCGCCCGGCACCGGTTTCACCGCATGCCTGAGATCCTACGCCCGGGCCAAGCACCATCACACCCCGGCTTTGCAATGTCTCAAGATTTGTCCGCGTCGCCGGATGCGCCCACATCACCGAATTCATCGCAGGTGCCACCGCTATCGGTGCAGTGGTAGCGAGACACAAGGTACTCAGAAGATCATCAGCCAAACCAGCAGACAGTCTTGCCAATGTATTGGCCGTCGCGGGTGCTATCAAAATAATATCTGCCCAACGGGCAAGTTCAATATGGCCCATGCCGGCCTCGGCCTGCTCATTAAGTAAGTCCACATGGACTGCGTTACCTGACACCGCCTGAAACACTAACGGTCGAACAAACTCGCAAGCGCCTGCCGTCATAACCACCTGGACTTCAGCGCCCTGATCAATCAAACGTCGCACTACTTCTGGGGCCTTATAGGCTGCGATGCCGCCAGTAACCCCTAAAATCACCTTCTTTGAAAGCATACTCATGGCTCTATTGTATCAGTCTGATTCCCAAGCTGACGGGTAAACGATAAGCCGCAAACGCGGATGTACGGAATCGCCTTACCATTTGTTAAAACTAGACCTGATCGATAGCTCAAGAGTCAAAAAAAACAAAAAATCCGCTCATGGCTATGACAGATGTACCGGTCAGTGAGCGCCCTCGAGAGAAGTTACTATCGCGTGGCGCTGAAATCCTGACCGACGCCGAACTATTGGCAATTTTTGTGCGCACAGGCGTTCCGGGTCGCAATGCAGTGGAAGTCGCCCACGACATCATTGCAGAGTACGGAGGCCTGGTTGAGCTCTTACAGGCCAATCAGAAAGATTTTTGCAGCACCAGGGGCCTCGGCCCGGCAAAGTATGCCCAGCTGTCAGCAGTGCTGGAGATGGCGAAACGCTACCAGTTTAACAAGGCTGAAAAAGGCGCATTTCTGGAATCACCTGATGCCGTGAAAAGTCTCGTAGCGCTTAAAATGCGCGACCTGGAACACGAAGTGTTTGCCTGCTTGTTTCTTGATAACAGACACAGGCTCATCTCATACGAACCCCTGTTTAGAGGCACTATTGACAGTGCTTCTGTTTATCCGCGTGAGGTAGTCAAGGCGGCTCTGACATGCAATGCGGCTGCTGTAGTGCTGGCTCATAACCACCCGTCAGGGGTGGCCGAACCCAGTCGCGCTGATATCGATATCACTGCCAAATTAACCAAAGCATTGATGCTTATCGATGTGCGGGTGCTGGACCATATCATCGTTGGCGACAACTACCAGGTGTCCCTGGCAGAGCGTGGAGAAATGTAGGCTGGCCTTAACCATTCAGCCGGACATGAACTGAATCCAAGCTTCGTCGGGTTTGCAGTCTGTTAGTAGCCTTTCAGGATGCAAAGCAACAGGCAAAAAAAAGGCGGTCCCAAAGGACCGCCTTTCTTATTTTCTCACCGGAAAATCTTAGTTGATTGCTTCAACTCTGATCTCTACCCGACGATTCAAGCGACGACCTTCAGCAGTATCGTTGCTCGCTATTGGTGCAGTCTCACCCAAACCAGACGCAGTCATAGGCACCTGAGGGAAAGAGCCTTGCAGAGTAGCTTTCACTGTTTCTGCTCGACGCTCTGACAAGCCCTGATTGTATTCAGTAGCACCACGACTGTCTGCGTGACCTACTACATCAACCAGTTCAATATCAGAGTATGACTTCAGCTTTTCGATAAGCGTAGTCATTTCACGGTTGCCCTGACCAGTCAGCTGAGCTGAATCATAAGGGAACAACGCGCGACCACTTAAGACAACCTTTTCAACTTCAGCTTCTTCTTCTGCAGCTGGAGCCGGCATTTCAGGCTTAGGTGGTGGTGGTGGAGGCGGGGGAGGAGCTACAGCCACCTCTTCTTTAGGTGCCTCCATTTCCTTCTCTGCCATTGCCTCTTTGCCTTCGCAAGAGCCAATCATGGTATCGTCATCATACTTAGATGTACGCAAACATCCGTCACCTGAAAGTCCGACTACACTACCAACTGAGGATGCGACATAACTCTTTGTCGCCTTCATCGCTTCATCACTTGAAGCACCACCGCCCGCTAGTGTGCCGCAACCTGTAAGGATCGCTGCTGCCATAGCGACGGACAGGAGTTTTATATGCATGGAATCACTCCGATTTTGCAAAATACTCTAATTAAATTTCTTAAGAGCAGAATCCGTAAGTTCCTACTCACCCACAGGTGCACGACATCGTGCTTGTTTTTGTTTTGCCGCAACAGGAAAGCCTTTGGTCATACATCAACCCAACCACTGCATGCTACCCGACACTTATCAATCAACTCTGTCACGAATTTCATAATACGTACACGGTTAACTCGAATCCTAACACAACTTTATCTCACGTGAGAAACAATTGCTTACGTGGATTCTTTGTTAAAGTGGCTACCAGCCAGCATCGGACGCTGCAAGACTAGTGTAATACGTTGGTGTGTCAATAATTTAATGTTGCATAAACTTTACAAAAAGATCATGCCCGATGTGTGCTGTCTTTGTGACGCTCCGGGAATCACCGGTCTCGATTTGTGTCAAAACTGCCACAAAAATCTTCCCCACAACCATCGATGCTGCAGGCAGTGCGCAACACCGCTAACCCAGGCAAATATCACCTGTGGCCGTTGCCTAAGAAATCCCAGCGGTATAGATCACGCGGTCATCCCCTATCTGTACAGGCCACCGATCGATCACATGATCAAAAGACTAAAATTCTCTGCTGATACCAAATACAGCCGCCTCGCCGGGGAATTACTCGCAGACGCCGTTGTGCAGCGTAAGCTGGATTGCCCGCTACCTACTGTGATTGTTCCGGTACCAATTCATCCTGAACGGTTATTGGAGCGTGGTTTCAACCAGGCTGAACTGATTGCCCGAACATCAGCTGATCGTCTCAAAATTCGCCTGGATAGCTCCATGCTGAAACGCTCCAGCCTGCAGCTGCCACAATCCAGTTTAAGCGCCAGAGAGCGTGAAGCGAATATTCGCCGGGCTTTTAAAGTCGACAAATTGCACGGGCGACAATTGCACGTAGCAGTGGTGGATGACGTCTACACTACTGGAGCAACCGCACGTGCAATCGCGCGGCAGCTGCAGAAAGCCGGCGTTGCAAAAATCAGTATCTGGGCTGTGGCTCGCACGCCGTAGCCCCGTTACAGTGGATCAGGCGAAGACATTAATACCCGATCGAGTGACGGGTCGGCCTGATCCGCGCTGGCAATGAACTGCTCAATTCTTTGATCAATATGAGCAGCGTTCGCCGCATGCTCAAGACGCGCGTCATTGATTTCTACCAGCTTTAGCTGCACCTGCTGCTCTACTTCAGCTAACCCGGTCCGCAGCCCACCGTGTAACTCGCGGTAAATAGAGTCTGGCAACGAAGGGACGAACAATTTCCCAACCATCATCGGAATCAGCCAACCTAATCCGGCAAGTAAAAGCCCATTGGTCAGAAAATCCAACCCCACATAGGCTGCTCGATCTTCTGCGCCGGCAATAAAGCCGTTAATGACCCGCCAACTTACCCAGGCAAGCGCCAGAAGCGGCAACGCAATTTTTAGTATTCCTGCCAATTTCGCTACCAATCGTTGCCATTGCGTACCAGGTGATTCAATGGTCGTTTCAACCGCCTGCTTCAGATGTTGACTAATAATGGCTCGAGCATCGATAGAACTCATATCATTTTTCATCGACATTACGGCTGCAGGTACACCATGTTCGCTGCCAGCCAGATTAAATTGCTGTACGGAATCCGTCATCCGGATTGAAAGCCAGTCATCCCACAATTCACTGGCGTCAGACCTTAATGCAATATTGCCAGCAACCTCAGTGACGGCCTCTTTACCGCCCAGTGATTTAAATACTGTGGTAACCGCATTGGTTTTTTTTTCACTAAACAAAGCGCTGTAGGTTTTGAATGGCGCATCAAGGTGTGCGGTCGCCGCGTTTTCAAATTCGTGCCATCGATGTGCAAAGCTCTCATCAAGCTTTTTTGAAGCATCAATCGCAAGATACTGAGATTCAGCCTTTAACTTAGATTGCACAGTGCTGAGTCTGCGTATCCAGCCACGCTCCTGTAAATGCGATATCACATTACGCTTAGCCAGAGAGGCAATCACTTCAACCAACTCGTTAAATTGATCATCCGCATGTGCGGCGTTACACACTGTTCGAAAAACCTCCGGCGTCTGAAACCCGGCCGACTCAAGCATATGGGTGAAGTCCTGATACTGAATCGGCTCTGCCTTATCCCACTGATTGATCACAAAAAGCCAGGCGTGTTGGTAGCCGTTTTCCAGCATCATTCGCCAACCTTCTGCGTCTTTATAGCGCTCTGGCGTCACAACATAAATCAGTAAATCAATATGTGGCAACCATTGCAGTACCTGATCTTTATTTTGCGTTTCATCACTATCAAAATCCGGCATATCAACCCACATAACATCAGACAAATGTGCGTTAGTGTGTCTGTTGTCAGAGAATCGATCAGCCACAAAATAATCAGGTAGTGCATCAAGCTGAACGTCTTGATGGAGATAAGCAGTAATCTCCATCGATGTCGGCCGAACCACACCTGTGCGCGCTATCTCAGCACCGGCAAGACGATTCAACAGTGAGCTTTTGCCGACTCCTGTACCGCCGAATAAACCCACCACTAAGGGCCGTTCCTCGCTTGCGAACAAATCGACCGGACTCTTGCTACCGATCACGGAAACACTTTGATTGGCACTCCAACCAGTATCTTTAAGCGTTGCATTGAATTGCTGTGCTTCGTGAAATAGCTGTCGCGCCAGTTTTTCAGACATTACCTGACTCCAGCATTTTCGTCATTCGTTGCAATTCATCCTGCGACAGGGAAGTATTTTTGTCTAACATTTGTTGTTCGATCGCAATCAGAGGTTTGCGTATTTTTCTGTCAAGAATAGACTGCACTTCTTTTTCTTGATAAGCATTCAGCTTTTTTTGAATGCGTTGCATGTACTGGCCAAGTGCACCTTCAGTTAACAATGTGGTTAGTGATAACATCGCAGGGGCAACTATTAAATCTACTGCACCAAGACCACCCGACTTAACCGCTAAAACCACTGCCGCAGCATCCGCTGTTACCCGCGCTGCACGCAAGCCATTAAGTGTGGCTGGTTGTTCCTGTAGATTTTGATAGAGCGACTGAGCAGCCCGATCAATTTCAACATGCAGCAGGGTCTGATAATTATCCAGACTCTGGTCATACTTTGTATTGATCCCGCGTTCGGCTTGCTCAAGATGAGAGCGAACCTCACGCCACCAAGGCCCATCAGCACTTGATTCCCGCGCAGCAATAGACGAACCCAACGACGCTATCGTATGTTTTCCCAGCTCATCCAACAGGCGGCGTTCTTCATTTCTTCCATCCTTTGCAACAGGCGAAGGTTCACTGGCACGTGAAATTAACGTGCGCACGGGCCAGGTGACCACACTGCGTATTTTGCTCAGCGGCTTGGCCATGCCGGGCACTTCAAGCAAGACAAGCAACTCAGAGAGCGCGAGTTGAATCACTTCCCGGTGTCGGTCGCTCTCAAGATATTCAGTCTTGTAGCGTTGCAAGCTGCTATCAACCACAAGTTCAACCATGACCTGATACTCACGCTGCATTCGATGTTCTGCACTTAACCCTGATGTCCAGTTCGGCCAATGCAAACGGAGATACTCAAGCGTATCGGTCTTAAGTTGCTCCGGTTGGCGGCGTTTCAGCTGTTGCAAAGCGATTTGGCGTAATGCCTCAAGCTCACTTCCTGATGCAGCCCCTATAAGATCGTTGGGGTATTCATCAATAAAGGTGATTGGCGGAACACTACTCTCTGGTATTGCGGCGAGATATTTCTTTTCCAGTGAAGCTTTCAACTCATCCCTTGGGCCGGTCGGGGTTTTATTCATCACCAACACAGAGGGTATAGAGCGATTGGCGACTAACTCAAGCATCTTCCATACGGTTTTGTCAGCATATTTTTCTTTACTCACCACAAACACGACAAGATCTGCAAGCGCAATCGCCTTTAATAAAGGGGCACGATAATCAAACGAATTGACGGAATCAAAATCCGGCGTGTCCCAGACGACGGTGTCCATAAATTCCGAATCAGGAATGGACACTTCCTGCAGTGAATATTCTTCCAGTGCCTGCCTGTCCAGTGCACTTTGCTTGGAAATACTCAGCTCACCAAAATATCGTGCTGCCCAATGATCGGCCCGGTTATAGATATTTTTCACTTCATCTACCACATGAAAACCCTGACAATGCACAGTAAAGCCTGCCTGCGCACTGGATTCGGCCAGTTGTTGTTGCAGCAACAGATTCACTACCGCGCTCTTACCGACTTGCGTCGGGCCAATCACGACTACCTGCAACGGGTAGCCGGTGTCTTCTCTGCCCAATGCCAGCTTATTAAGAGAGGTTTGAGCAATGGCGAGCGTTGTCAGTGAATATTCAAGTTCGGCTTCTTCATCAGAGTTATTAACGCACGCATCAAGTTTTACTCTATTGCGCTGTATTAATTGGTTTATAAAGTCTTGCACTAATTATCAGCTCATCATCTGGCGGGTGAAAAAATCGAGAAACATACCCAAAAAAATAGCTCCACCCAGATGGTTATTGAGCATAAATGCTCTGAAACATTTCGCGGGCTCACGGGTACTGATCAGCTGCCATTGACGCGCTAATACGGCAGCTGCTGCAATCAAACCGAAAAGAAACAACCAACTTAAGCCATTGGTGAAACCAATAGCACCGACCCCCGCAAGCACAATAATTTGCAGCACCATAACGATAGTGACATCGTGTTCTGCAAAGAGTATCGCCGTGGATTTAACCCCGAGTTTGATATCATCCTTGCGATCAACCATTGCGTAAATAGTGTCGTAAGCCAATGCCCAAACGATAGCCAGGAAATAGAAAAGCCAGGCAACAGGAGCAATCTCACCAAGCTCAGCGGCGCTCACCATCGGCACGGCCCAGCCAAATGCCAGGCCGAGAAACAGTTGTGGCCAATAGGTAACACGCTTGGTAAATGGATACAGAAAAGCCAGACCGACGCCAACAAATGACAGCGCAATCGTGAGTCGGTTCATTGTCAAAACCAGCAGAAACGAGACAACAGATAACCCGACCGCTACCATCACTGCTTCCATCGGTGACACAGCTCCAGTCACTATCGGTCTGTTTTGAGACCGTTCAACTGCACCGTCAATGTGCCTATCAGCAAAATCATTTATTGCACAGCCCGCTGATCGCATGAGAAAAGTGCCACAAACAAACACTGTAAGCACGGCCCATCCCGGCTTACCTCCGGACACAATCCACAGCGTCCACAACATCGGCCACAGCAACAAGGCTGCTCCGATGGGTTTGTCAGCCCGGACCAAACGCACATAGTGGTGCAGACGATCCGCTAACAGTGAGGAAGTATCGCTCAACGACATTGTTGTTATACTTTTATTGAATGTGGCATTTTGAGCCACAATTATAAACGCCTGCCCATGAGCGTAAGACAATTATTCCGCTCGTAACCATGTTATCACTTGCTACCGATAAACAGCGACCGGTGGCACCAAGGAGCTTCTGTGAGTTATCAATACGATCTAATTGCCATAGGCGGCGGAAGCGGTGGCGTCGCGGCAGCGAGGCGTGCTGCAAAACATGGCGCTAAGTGTGCCGTGGTGGAATTTGATCGTCTGGGTGGCACCTGCGTTAATCGCGGCTGCGTGCCCAAGAAAGTCATGTGGAACGCCGCCCACATTGCCCACACCATTGGTGATGTTGCAGGCTACGGATTCGACGTAGAACAAAAAAGCTTCGACTGGACCAGGCTGGTCACAGACCGTGAAAAATATATTGCCCGGCTCAACGGCATTTACGAGGCAAACCTTGCGAAAGAAAATGTAGAGCACTTGCAAGGCTTTGGATCGTTGGTCGATGCACATACAGTCAAGGTCGGGGACAAATCTTATACTGCAGAGCGCATTCTGCTCGCACCGGGCGGCACACCCACTGTGCCTGAAATTCCGGGTGCCGAACTTGGTATCACATCAGATGGCTTTTTCGAACTCACAGAAATGCCAAAGAAGGTAGCTGTGGTCGGAGCTGGCTATATTGCTGTAGAGCTCGCAGGCATGTTGCATTCACTCGGCGCCGAAGTCAGCCTGATTATTCGTCGCGAGCATTTCTTACGGGAGTTCGATGATTTGTTGTCGAGCACGCTCACTGAGACAATGCACGCTGAAGGATTGAAGATCATCAACAATACCGAACTGGCAGAACTTAAGTCGAGCGGATCAGAGATAAATGCCACCACTAAAGATGGTCGCGATCTTGGTCACTTCGACCAGGTGATTTGGGCCATCGGAAGACGTCCGTTGTCGGCAGAGCTCAATCCACAAAATGCTGGTATAGAAGTGAATAGTAATGGCTACATACCGACAGACAAATGGCAGGCGACCAACGTTGAGAATATCTTTGCGATCGGTGACGTAACAGGGCGAGAGCAACTTACCCCGGTCGCTATTGCCGCTGGCCGCCGCCTGGCCGAACGTCTATATGCAGGAAAGACAGACCGGCATCTGAACTATGACAACATAGCCTCCGTCGTTTTTAGCCACCCACCTATTGGCGCTGTGGGTCTAACTGAAGCCAAAGCACGAGAAAAATTCGGCGATGACGTCAAGTGCTATCAGGCGAAATTCACTCCGATGTACCACGCATTCACTGCCCATCCTCAAAAGACGGCAATGAAGCTTGTGGTCACCGGGGCTGATGAAAAAATTGTCGGCATACACATGATCGGTGCCGGTGTGGATGAAATGCTACAAGGCTTTGCTGTGGCGGTGAAAATGGGTGCCACAAAGAAAGACTTCGATGACACTGTCGCCATTCACCCAACCAGTTCAGAGGAACTGGTTACATTGGTATGATTATCAGCTGCCGCTTACTGGCAGCGACATAACTATTCAATAGGAAATAAGCTACCTTCATAGTTTGACTGCTTTTGCAGTCTTTGTAGCTATTCAGGGTGGGCCTGTCGTATTCCTGGAGTAGGAGTTCGCGCGCAATATACAAGTGTATTCGGACACGAACAACAACGCCCATGGATACGACAGGTGTGACCTGAATAGTTACGCAGCGGCAAGCACTATTTTTAAGGCGATATAAGGAACAATATTCAGCGCCATAATGATCAGTTTGTAAGTACTGAGAAAACTAAAGTACTCTGACCTGATTACCGTTTCAGATAGATCAAATAGTCTTGCATGAATGCGTGGTATCCATTGGCGGCCCAAGACCATCACAACCGTAAACAGCGCAAGCATTGCGCTGTTTATCACTGCACACCAACCCAATACTGATGTTATTTGTTCTAATGTGATTTCCACAATATACCTTAATTTTTCCTGGTATCGCTTAGCGCTGCTTATCCCGCACCAACTGCAAGGCCGCTTGATAATTGCTTTGCATAAAACCCGCTAGATCTTCAAATTGGCTATCTGAGAGTTGAGCAAGTGTTTCATCATCAGAAAAGATAGCACTCAATTTCTGGCGACGCAGGACAGCAGGATCCTGTGCTCTGATATTACCTTGTACATCAGCTGAACCTGAACCTTGACCGGGTTCATACAAAGCCCTCAAGCGATCAAAGAACTCAAGCGGATCCCGATGCCTGAGAACCTCAACTGCCTGATCAAACCAATCTTTGGGAAAAACCTCGCGGCCCGCTTCCGCTGCCTCGACGGTACTGCGTGCGTCCTCTCGATTCATCGCTTTGGCAAAACCATCAATGGTGAACCCTGCTGCCTCACGAAGTTCACGCAGGTAGTCTCCCGCTTCTCGCCAGGCAACATCTGCCTGATATCGGTTATGGCCACCTTCGTGGCGTGGCTGACGTCTGGATTCATCTTCAGATGCACTGCCAGTGTGAGCATGACCGCCATCCTGCCTAGAGGTTGCATGGCGCTCCCCCGCTTCACTACCACCGGATGCAACGCTATCAAGCTTCTTTGAAAACTCATTGGCAAAAGACATAAATTCACCAATAACACGTGCCGCCTGTTCGCCGGCTTCGGTATAGCGCTGTTTGTCGCTTGAAGTGTGACGTGAGTCCATAGTTCGATACCTCTACTTGTCTGTTCTGCTTAATTTAAGGGCATTTTCAGAAATTTCCAGATCACTGCAAGCACACCAGGTGTAAGAACGTTAACTTTTATCTATTCAGCAGAAATGCCTTCAATTCAAATTTGAAGGCTGCATTGCAGCCTTTTGATTCGCTTTCAGGCTCGTGTCGTGCGCATCGGGTAGGAGTGCGCGAGCAAAATACAAATGTAGTTGAGCACAAACAAAACGCCGGTAGATCGACAATGTGCCCTGAATAGTGACATTAACCTAGCCACTGATTAATTAACAAGCGAGCTATGGAATCCACACGCGGCAACTTCGGGCCGTCCGTCTGATCAGTCCATTCACCGAATTTACGGACCTCATCTGCCGAAAACCAATGTGCCTCTGCAAGCTCCTTGTCATCAAGGACAATATCGGTAGTGACCGCGGTAGCAATGAAACCCAACATCATGGATTGAGGAAACGGCCAGGGTTGCGATGCGATATACCTCGGATTAACTACATTCACACCGGTCTCTTCGAGCACCTCTCGAATAATCGCATTCTCTAGCGACTCACCGGTTTCTACAAAGCCCGCCAACGTAGATAAACACCCTTCAGGCCATGCCGGGCTGCGGCCAAGTAAACACTTTTTATTACCTAGATCGTCAGTATGCTCCACCATCATGATTACCGCCGGATCAGTGCGTGGAAAACACTCACCAGAGCACTGAGTACACTTCATAGTGTGGCCACCCGCCACCAGTTCATTTGTACCACCGCACCTGGCACAGTAAGCATTTTTACTTTGCCAGTAAGTAAGACCACGGGCATAAGCCAGCATTGACGCTTTATCATTGCCGATTGCAGGTCCGGCGGCTCTGAGATCAATGAAGTCTGAATCCGGATAGTGTTTACACCACTTATTCGCCTCATCCCTGCTACAGCAGACTGCAAAATAGGGAGTATCACCCTCAAACCCCAGAAACGACCCAATACCATGTTCCATACCATTGGCGCTGAGTTCAGACTGCGTGGCTAGTACTGGGACAAAACTTTTACTGAGCAGATTTTTATTTTCATACAAAGCAACTACCCGACAATTCGGATCATTCCAGTGCTCGGCCAATAGATCGGGGGAACGACGCAATTCATCCGCCCGATTTAAGTTCATTTGGGTGTATTGCAAAGAGCTGATCACAGGAGTCCCGAGGTATTTAAAACCGGAAATCAGTCTAACACCTCACTTCAATGATCTGTCATGCGATCTTTACCCCGAAGCCATGGAGTTGATAAGACCATCTACCAAGCAAAGCCAACGAAGGCCGACAATGATTTCCCGTCTACCAGCCCATCATCTGAAGACGACAGCGGATTAAGCTGTGAGCGATATTCAATATCAGTGAAGCGTACACCCAGTCGCGCACCACGCATTGGATTTAAGCGACGATCGTAAGCTCCTCCAAAGTCCACACCCGCCGTTGTAAGCGCATACTCTACGGTGTATCCAACGGCAGAATCAAACTCTACATCTCCCGCGCAAATAGAATTAATATCGCAGCGATATCCAACCCCTGTATGTGCTGTTAAACCCACCCCAAGGTCACTCGCGCCAAACTTACGCAACAGCATCAGATCAAATCTAAGGCGGTCAAAAGTAGAATGGCCATTTAGTCTGCTGACATTGTCTATTTCATAACCGCCCGTCAGGCGTAAATGAGTGACCGGATCAACGGCCATTAGCAATCCGCCCTCAAAAAGAAATCCGCCGCCGCTTCGTACTTTTTCCACATCACCATAACCGTCCGTAAAGCGACCGATGACATCACCACCGGAGCCGACCCCGATCGCCAGATACGGCGTCAGGTACGGCCCACGATACTGAATTGCCGATTCAGCCAAAGGCGTATCAGGCACGACGATCAGTTCATGATCGGCATGAGCCACACTGCCGATGATCAAAAATCCGGTGAGTAATGCTGTTTTTATCAATTTGCTTATCATCTCTAATCCCTTGTACTTAATTTTCCTTCACGACAGACGTGGTTGTACCAGAATGTCTTGAACACTTTCTTCGCTACAATCGCCATAGCTGCTTGTAAAAATCTGAAGTATTCCTATACACCACACTTTTCAGCCTTGATCTAACCACTGTTAGCTGTGAAATATTTGTTCACGAACCTCGGGACAACCCACCAGGTAGCCGCTTCAGGTACTGAAGTATTTCAGGAATAAGATTCTCATCGATTAATGCTGAACCGAGACTGTCTTGTTATCAACACTTGCGGGATAGCGTTGTCTGTTGTGCAGCAAGCACTTAAAAAGCGATACACTGCAGTCATTGCAATTACATGGAACACGTCATGTGCGGTCGAATGAATATTTCTGATCATGAGGGCATTCAATGGTTGCTGGACCATCTGGGCCTGGTATTGCCCGAAGAACGATTTACGCCAAAATACAACGTATCGCCAACCGCCGCTATCTGGGGTGTTCTGGTGTCGCGAACCGCCACAACCCTGGAACCTATGCAGTGGGGCTTTGTGCCACCATGGGCAAAAGAAGGTCAGTTTAAAAGACCGTTGTTTAATGCGCGTTCAGAGACTATATGGGAAAAACCATCATTTAAAAACCTGATCCGCCGCTACCGTGGCATTGTTCCTGTGAACGGATTTTATGAGTGGCAGAAAAAAGGGAACTCAAGGCTTGCCAATTACATCAGCTTAAAAGATGCACCGGCAATGGGCCTCGGCGCAATAATCCAGACCCACTCAGATGGATACAGCCAATGCTGCCTGATTACTGCCGATGCAAACTCACAAATGCAGGACGTTCACAATCGACAGCCGGTGATCATCAACGCAGACAACATGGATGAATGGCTGAACGGTGAAAAAGAAGACCAGATTAATCAATTAATGCAGCCACTACCAGCCGGGGTCTTTGAGATCCGTGAAATAAGCGATTACGTCAACAACGCTCGCAACGACGGGCCTGATTGCCTGAATGATCGCGCCAGCGATTCACTAGTGTAATAGAACGTTCAAAACCTGTGAATGAAAATTTGCATTCGCTTCTACCCGTTACCGCAATTAGCGGGCACAACTGGCAGGCAACGGTTACCCTCCCCCTGCTCAAGAGCAGCTTTGCTGTTGCGGGCAAAATACCGAACTCACGACGTGGCGGTCGAGAAAAGATCCATGATGATCACAGGCAGATGTGGAAGTTAGACTCCACTGGATACCAGTGCAACAGAAGGTAGACGACACTAAACCGACGACCTCCATTGATTCAAGAAAATTAATCTCATGCCGCTATCTTTGCATCGAGCTATCCGGGAATGATGCTTTTACCAACCACAACCCATAGTGGTATTTATGGCATGAGCCAAAACAGCACACCTAAAAAGAACACAGTCAATCAATACAGCGGTCCTGCATTGGTTCTTCTAACCACAGTCTGCGCAACCGCTCTGGCGATACTTGCATACCGTGATGCATCCGGACTCACTACGTATCTGCCGTTGCTGTTACTTACGATATTAACTGCCGCACAAATACTTCTATACAAATCTCTACAAAAGCAGCAACGGCGAACGGCAAGATATCATCAACTGGGTCGAAAGCTGGTTCATATCCAGACAAAGAAGCGGCGCGATGAAAATCGTGCCCTGAAAATACTTAACCACATCAATTCTGTTGTCGACCAATCACCGACCCACGCCTGCATATGGCAAAAGCCTTTGCGCGGATTTTCGGGAGACCTTGCGATGGCATGTGAAAGCCGTTGCGGGAAAAAATATACCTTGCTTGCGGATCTGACTGGCCACGGTATTGCCGCTGCAATGGGTGCCGCACCGGTGGCGTCTATTTTTCAGGCAACCGCCAAACGCGGTCTTAGCGTTGCAGAAATTATCACCGAGCTCAACAACCGGCTGGAACAACTCCTACCGTCGGGTTTCTTCTGCAGCACCGCAGTCATTATGAGCGATCAAGGCGTGGTAACCGTGTGCAACGCAGGTCTGCCTGACATACTCATAACCAATGAAACCGGCGCGCTGATCGATACTATACCCAGCGGGCAATTGCCTCTCGGCATCGAAACCATTGCGATGGATAATGTGCAGCTGTTCACAAAAAAATACCCATCGCCTCACCAACTGTATGCGGTAACCGACGGTATGATTGAATCTGTGAGCGCGAACGACGAACTGTTTGATATGGATACACTTACATCTCTGATAGCGACAAAGAATACAGGTTCAGGGCGAATTGTGGACATCACTGATCATTTTGAAGCGTTCACTAAAGGTTCTGCATTGAACGACGACATATCTATTGTTGAGGTAATGATCTGTTGACGGAGTGAGATCGAAGTTGTCTGCTGGCCCGGATGGCGGGAAATTGATCCCTGAAGAAAATTACATTGACGAATGAGACTTACTTTCTCATAAAAGGCGGTAAATTGGTGGGGGGCGCTTCGGCAGAACCCACCCTTTTACCTTACATTTGCCGGTTACAACCTGGCTACTCATGTGCCTCTTCTAAGTCGCAGTTCTGCGCAACTCCAAACTATTCCACTTTACCTCACTGCGTAGCCATACGATTGTATCGCTAAAGTAGCCCATGCCGGGGTTGCACTTCATTCAATACACAATACGAATATAAAAAATTGACGAACCCAGCATAAGCTTCATGGTGGAGCTACGCTCCACCATGTTTGCCGCATCTAGTCATTAAGTACAAACGTTACTTTCATGACAACGCGATACTCTTTAATTTTTCCTTTCTCAACATGAACACTTTGGTCTTTTACCCAGGCTGAAGTGATGTTTTTAAGCGTCTTGTCTGCACGCTCAACACCATTGGCAACAGCGTCGTCAAAACTCTTTGTTGATGAAGCTATGATTTCGGTAACTTTTGCTACTGACATATCTATTTCCTTCTTTTATTAAACAGGTTTCATTAATGGGCGATCATGCACTAAGATCGACACCTAATAATAAACGAAGTTCAATCGATAGATGGACCAGAATGAAGATAATCGAATGAAGAATTCACCTTTTGATACCTTTATAGATCGACGCCAATCTGCGTCAATCAAATGGCAAAAATTTCACGAAGATGTCATCCCTATGTGGGTTGCCGATATGGAATTTGCGACCCCGAAAGTGATCACAGACGCATTGAAAGAGAGGATTGATCATCCGATATTCGGTTATACCGCAGCTCCGGAAACGCTTGTCAGTGCAGTTACGGAGTATTGCACCACCCGTCATCACTGGACCATAGATTCCAATTGCATAGTTTGGGTGCCCGGAGTATTGCCAGCCTTAACTGCCGCTTGTCAGGCAGTCGCAAAAAAAGGCATCAGTGCGAAAGAGAATGAGATTATTGTTTTCCCACCGGTTTATCACCCGTTGCTGGAGATACCGGAAAAGCTCGGCCAGACCCGTGTCGATGTTCCGATGACCTACGACAACGGAAAGTGGAGCCTCAACTTTGAATTGCTTGAGGCATCCATCACCGATAAAACTGTAGCCATTCTACTATCAAGCCCACATAACCCGATGGGCATGATGTTCACGGCCGAAGATCTGTATCGTCTGTCAAGCTTATGTACAGAAAGAAAAATAGTGCTGATTTCAGATGAGATTCATTGCGATCTTATTTTGCATGAAGATAAAAAACATATTCCCACCGCCCTTGCCGCTGCAGAACATCATCAGTCGGTGATCACCATTATGTCGCCAAGTAAAACATTTAACGTAGCCGGTGCTAACTGTTCATTCGCACATATCACCGATCCGGAACTATTAAAGAAATTTAAACATGAATGCCACTATACCGTGCCGTTAGTGCCGACACTTTCATACACGGTAGCGGAAGCCGCTTATGCAAAGGGCTGGCAATGGCATAGCGAACTTATCGACTACTTGCGTGGCAATCACGACTACCTGCATTCTGCTATCAATGACATTGAAGGCTTATCGATGGACCGAATCGACGCCACTTATCTGGCCTGGATCGACACCCGGCACTTGACGAAAAACTTAAATCTGGAGGACACCAACGCGTTCTTTGCAAACGCAGGCGTTGGCTTATCCCCGGGTAGTCAATTTGGCGAAAGTAACTATCAACGGTTGAATTTTGCTTGCAGCCGCAAACAGCTCGAAGAGGGTATTGAGCGCATCCGTGACGCTATTGCTAAGAGTAGTTGAATCGAATTTTCACCGATTCAACAATAGCTCACCGCTGTATAACGCCTTTAAAAGTGAAATGGTCATACGAGCAGATGCCCCCCACAATAGCTCATCGTCATACTTATCGTAGTACACCACCTTCAAAGTGGTGCTGACGTCATCCTTTGTCACCGCCTTATCACGAACTTCGACGTTGGACTGATTAGCCAGCCAATTCAGCGGTATGGAAAATATGCGGCCGACCTCATCCGGCTGCGGCTGATACGGATATGGCCATGGCACGATACCGACCACTGGTGTGACAATGAAATTACTACTGGTTCGGTACTCGGGCAGTACCTGCAAAACATCAACTTCATGTTGATGTAATCCTATTTCCTCTTGAGCTTCCCGCAACGCCACTGATATGGCATCAGTGTCAACAGGATCACGTCTGCCTCCGGGAAATGCCACTTGCCCACTGTGCCGGTCACGTTGGTTTGTCACGCGTCGAATGTACAGCACATGCCATTCCTCCCGGTACCAATAAAGCGGTATCAGCACTGATGCTTCGGCCGCATTTTCTGAGGTCTGTTGTAATTCTTCAGGCAAATCAGCCCGCTGCAGGTAACCACTGGCCTGCAACACCCATTCAAGTGATGAATCAGGCATGGTTAAAATCAAAAGTTGGCACGAATTACGCGACTCCACTGGGCTATTAACAGCAATCTACCATAGCCCCAAACAGCGCGACAGCCACTCATGAGCCAACTCAAAAAAGCGTCACACTCGGCAAAGTCAAATCCGGGTAATGATTTCGGCAACCACTTGCGGGTATTGATTGCCGAGCAGGAACAAGCGGTGCGGGATGCCCTCGTGGATCGCGTAGAGAAAACCCTGGGTGTCACCGCGGATGCGGTCAACACCGCCACGGCTGTTCGAAAACTGGTCGAACAACACGCCGGCGAGTATGTGCTTGCCGTAGTTGACACTCGCCTGCCGGATGCGCCGAATGGTGAAGTGCTCGACACACTGACTCAACATTCAATTCCAACCATTGCCATCTCTTCGAAAGTCACAGAAGAGATCGCCGACCGTCTGCTGGACAAACATATTATCGAATGTGTTCTAAAGCGAAGCGATGACGACATCGAACTAATTGCAGACACCGTGCAGCAAACCCTGTGTAATCCACAACGTAAAATCCTGTATTTCAGCAAGAATGACTTTGATCGAAAGAAAATCCGTGGCCTGCTCGACATCCATCGTTACACGATTATCGATGTGCGCAATAAAGCTGACATCAGAAGACAACTTAACGACAATAGAGATATCTCACTGATATTAATGGATCAAAGCACGTTGCAATCCAACCCGATAGATACTGTAAGTGAATTGCGGGAACACTATCGTCGTGAAGATCTTGCTATCGCTGCAGTGTGTGATCATGACGATCAACAGCTGGGAGCAAAACTACTACGCGCAGGCGCCAATGATGTTATCCGCGAACCAATGGCTGCAGACGAGTTCTACTACCGCATCAAACATTGTGTTGAATCGGTAGAGCGGGTTCGTGAAATCAAATATTCTGCTACCAGAGATGTTCTCACGGGCGCATACAATCGCGACTACCTGTTCGATATGGGTGAGAAACTCTACGCGAGTGCAAAACGTGGTGACATTAAGCTCACCATGGCTATGATCGAGATCGACAATTTTGAACAAATCACCACTCGCCATGGTGCTGAAACCAGCAATGCTGTGCTTGAAACACTCGCTCCACTACTAAATAATGAACTGAGGAAAAACGACATTCTTGCTCGTTATGACTCCGCCAAGTTTATTTGCCTGGCTAATAATGTCGGCAACCACAACGCTATCATGGTCTTCGAACGCATAAGGCAGTTGGTGAATAAAAGTCAGATTGAATATGCATCGGGAACCTTATCGGTCAGTTGCAGTATTGGAGCTACCACCAGCCTCGACAACTCTTTCCTTGATATGATCAGCAACGCTCAGAGGTCGCTGCTGGCAGCCATTGACGCTGGTAAAAATAACGTCGTGGTTTCAAGCACTACAACAGACGATTCTTAAGCGTGCCGCAGCGTTCACAACGATACACGGTTACCAGCTTTCCGCTTTTAACGTCGAATTTCCTGTCAGTTTGTACCTTCCATTTATGATGGTTGCTGTTGCATAAGGTCTTGCCCTTAGAGGTGGCTTTCTTTTTTTTAAATTCCAGAATTTTTGCCATCAGTCCAAATCAATGCCTCATGGTTGCGGTTGAAGTTTATCAAAACACGATCACAATAGATGATGCAACCCACAGCGTTTAACTTCGGCAATTACAATTGCTCCTGTTCCTGGCCACTTGATATTGCAGAACTGCCAATATCACGTTACCTTGATGACCGTGCAAGGAATGGCAAAATGTAGCAACGGGAGTCAAAATGAAAACAGTCACGCAGTTAATCGCCGGGAAAAGTCCAATTGTCTGGACCATTGAGGCTGATCAGCCGGTATTAGATGCCATTAGATTAATGGCTGAAAAAGAGGTCGGCGCTCTGCTGGTCACCGAAAACACAAAATTAATCGGCATTATCTCGGAACGGGATTACGCCCGAAAAGTAATACTTCGAAATAAATCATCACACGAAACACCGGTCTCAGACATCATGTCAACGAACGTGGTAAGCGTTGGACCCGATGACACTATCAATAAATGCATGGAGTTAATGACCGAACACAAAATCCGTCATTTGCCGGTACTTGAGAGAGACCGTATTACCGGTGTCTTATCAATTGGAGATCTGGTCAAAGCCATCATTGCTGACCAGCAAAAAACCATCCAGCATTTGGAAGGTTACATTATGAGCTAACACCTCTGTGAGCTCGCTCCCTCATCCGGTCACATGCGCGCTTCGAATCCGTGCCTCTCATCTTATCCATTTGGAACATACTTCCAATCCAGGCGTTATAATTGACTGTGCATATCGCACCCTAGTCATTTTGTTCTACTGGATATTTCCATGAGTCAGCCGCAGATCATTATCACCGGCATTTTGTTTATCACCTTAATTCTGTTTGCCTGGGGCAAGTACCGGCACGACATTGTGGCAATATTTTGCCTGGTCATGGGAGTCGTGGCCGGTGTAATACCTTCAGAAGATGCATTCAGCGGCTTCGGCCATGCAGCAGTTATTACTGTCGCCGCGGTTCTTATTATCAGCCATGCTCTGAAAAACGCCGGGGTGGTTAACGTCATTGCTTCCTACCTGACACCCTACACCGGCAACATATATATACACATTGCCTCGTTGACTCTGGTGGTCACCGTGGCTTCTGCATTTATGAACAATGTAGGCGCACTCGCACTCATGTTGCCAGTCGCCATCGCCACTGCCAATCAGGCCAATCGTTCGCCCGCATTGGTACTCATGCCCCTCGCATTTGGAAGCATCCTAGGCGGCATGACGACGTTAATAGGCACACCGCCGAATATCATTATCGCAAGCTATCGCGCTGAAGTCAGTGGCCAGCCTTTTTCCATGTTCGATTTCAGCCCGGTGGGCTTCTTTGTCGCCGTAATTGGTCTTGCATTTATCACCCTCATCGGCTGGCGCCTCATTCCCACTGATCGCAGCAGCAAAGACGGTTCAAAAGCGCTGTTTGAGATTTCGCACTATTTAACAGAGATCGAGATCAAAGCAGACTCGCCACTTGTAGGTGAACTACTAAAAGACAATGAGATTTTTACTTCCGATCAAATAGACGTGGTCGGCATGGCGCAAAAAAACGGATTCGCTCGTCCGATTCCACTGCAATATCGTTTTGCTGAAAATGACATTCTATTGGTGCAAAGTGATCCGTCGCACTTGCAATCAATCGTTGAAGAAAATGGCTTGGCACTACTCACAACGGCATCAGGAAACTTTGTTCAACCACAATCTGAAAACGAAATAATGCTGGAAGGCGTAGTGGGTCAAACGTCACCTCTGGTCGATCGCAGTGTTGAATACCTGCGTATTCAAGCGCAACGAACGCTTGCACTCGTCGGTATTGCGAGAAACGGTGACGCAATAAAAACGCGGCTGAAGCGCCAACGATTTAAAGCAGGTGATGTACTGTTGCTGTTCGGCGATGCTGACACCATTGACCAACGATTTCATGAACTTGGCTTGTGGCCATTGGCAAAACGACCTTTGTCACTCAACAGACAGCGTAAAGTCATTCCGGCGCTACTGGTGTTCGCGGGTGCTATTGCAATGGGTGTAGCCGGGCTTGTTACGCTACCTATCGCCTTCTTAATCGCTATTGGCATCTTTATCTTAATGAAGATCATTTCAGTACGTGAAATTTACGATGAAATTGATTGGCCGGTGATCGTACTACTGGGCTCGATGATTCCTGTCGGGCGTGCCCTTGAAAGTACCGGCACCACCACATGGATGGCGAATGGCATACTACAGATCACTGACGGGCTACCAGCGGTTGCACTGTTAACCATGATTCTGGTTGTCACCATGTTCCTGTCGGATATCATTAACAATGCAGCCACAGCACTGGTAATGGCACCTATAGGAGTGGCAATTGCCACCTCCCTGGGTGTGAGTAGTGACGCATTTCTAATGGCCGTCGCGGTCGGTGCATCTTGTGCATTCCTGACGCCCATTGGCCATCAGTCGAACACACTTGTGATGGGACCCGGCGGTTATCAGTTCGGCGACTATTGGCGAATGGGCATGCCGCTGGAAATTATGATTGTTGCCGTGTCTGTTCCGTTACTACTGATCGTGTGGCCACTTTAAAAAAAGCAATAAAAAAGGCCAGCTTCCGCTGGCCTTTTTCTAACAGATGTTTTTTACCTAAACAGGGGAATTAAACGCCGAAGACTCACGACCTTCAACAATAGGCTTGAGAAAAATCTCTACCCGACGATTCTGACTTCGACCATCACTGGTAGCGTTGCTGGCAACAGGCATATTCTCACCACGTCCATCTGTACGTGTTCGGGGTTCATCCACTCCCTGGCGTGTCAAATAGTTTTTGACACTGGAAGCGCGCTTCAGCGACAAAGTATGATTGTACGCATCTGAGCCACTACTGTCGGTGTGACCAATGATATGCACCGCAGTTTGCGGATAGTCCGCTAACACGCTAGCAACTTTATTCAAGCTCTGATAAAACCCGCGATTAATTCGCGAACTATCGACATCAAATGATACTTCACTACTGAGATCAAGCTTCAGTGTATTGTCTGCCAGTCGTGAAATCTGTATTTCATCCGCCGCCTGTTCGCGACTAAGCTGTGCTTCGAGTTCGCGTTGTTGCTCATCCATGTACTTTCCGACCGCACCACCGGCTAATGCCCCGGCCACAGCACCTACAAAACGGCCTTTATCATCATCAACCTGATGGCCTAGGATCGCACCCGCCACCGCGCCAACCGCTGCTCCCGTCTGAGAGCGATTCAGAGAACCATTGCCCGCACAGGCTGAGAGCCCTGCCGTTAAAACTGTTACCAACGCTATATTTTTATAAGAATTCATCATGATCACCTGTCGTTCAATGCGAATTGCTTCGCGATACCACCAATAGATATTGCCAAAATTGAATCAATTCAATCGCGACGTCCATTCTATAGCGGCAAATTGTACGAGGCGTTTACTGACGGTTGCTGAACAGAAATGAAATAAATGAAGAATTACGCGACTGTATCCAATTCACAGGGGTTAGTGAACCCGGGGCGGGAGTTTGATTGACCAAAGCGACGAGGGAACGCATGATCGACAACAGCAAGTGGATCCGCTTCTAGCGCGGACCGCAATGGATGATAAAAAAGTCACCGTCGACCGATCGGGACGAGGAACAGAGCCTGCGGAGCCGCTCAGGCAATGAGCGACACCACAATCACAGTTCTACTTAACAATCTTAATTTCAACCCGACGATTGGCCGTACGACCCTGCGCAGTCCGATTACTCTGACGTGGTCTGCTCTCACCGTAGCCAATCGCGGCCATCCGGCCCAGATCGATACCGCCTACATCAACAAGATAACGGACCACGGTTTCAGCGCGCTTTCGAGACAAGTCCATATTGCCCGCCGCTGCTCCACGATTATCAGTGTGCGCTTGAACAGAGATTTTAACCTCTGCGTTTTTCTTCAATTCTATAATGACCTTATCGAGCGCTCTGGTACCGTCCTGAGTTAAATCAGCCGATGCGGTAGTAAAATTAACTCCTTCCAGCACACCAGTAAAAGCACATCCGCTGACATCAACACGAACACCCGCGGCCGTTGAGTTACAGAGATCGTCCTTGTCATCTACGCCATCATCGTCGCTGTCTTTCCGAGCTACAGTGGGCTGCTCGGCTGGTTTGTCTTCAGCATCGACTAATTCCGAATCAGCGCTTCCATCTGCAATAGTGAAAGTTGGTTCCGGCTTTTCGTCCAAAGCCTCCATGAGTGGTATCTCTTTACTGCCTCTAAAACTAAATCGTTTAACAAGGTTGAGAGTGACAACCCGCGCATCACTATCGAAGTTGTGAAACTCAGCCCTTACGCCAAAACCGTTCTTTAAATTGTATTCAGCACCAAGTCCGCTTGACACGTGCCAATCATTGACCCGATTAAATGGAATGCCCGAGCCTTCGTTACTGAGTCTGCCAAAACCGACACGGGCGTAGATGTTAAATCCTCGACGGCTTGCCAGTGCATCCGCCCCGCCCGCTCCGATCAGGTACAAAAGGCCACTGGCACCAATGGTGGAATAATTAATTCTTCCATTGTTAACGTCATTGCTGAGTTCCGCAGCCCCCATATCAGAGAAATAGCCTTCAACAGACATACGGCGGCTGATATCGCGGCCTAAAAACAATTGAATACCACTGTCACTGCTGTCCGTGACGCTATAACCGGATTCATTCACTACCGGCTCAATGCCAGAACTTCCAAAGCCGACCCCGCCGTAATAATTCCCGTTCACATCAAAATCCAGCGCGCTCGCATCAGGTGCCCAGCAAGTAGCCGTAATGGCTACAGTACAGGCGAGCGCGAGATTGGAAGAAAACGACTTTCGAATTCGCAGGGTCATTACTTATCCTTGGATCTATTCAATTCTACATTTTACGACGACGCAGTCCGGCAACAGCCAACAGACCTGACATCAGAAATAACGGATCGAAGCCGGTACCGCTTCCGAGAGTACAACCGCCTCCGGAAACACCGGTTTCAACTAATGAGTTGATCGGTCCGGACTGCACCGTGACGACCTGCCCACCATTGTTTATTGTGTTTGGATCTCTTGAATCAGGCACCCCGTCACCATCACTATCGATCGCGCCGTCACCCTCGTCAATATCAGAAACACCGTCTCCGTCATCATCTGTATCGACATCATCAAAGATACCGTCACCATCTGTATCGGTAGAAACGTCGTCACCGTTAGGTTCTTGTGCATCCGGAATACCGTCACTGTCTGTATCTGTGACCGAACCGTCTGAGTTTACCGGGTTTCCATCGGAATCCACTTCGCCGTCGATCATGCCGTCGCCGTCGATATCAAAGTTACCGTTACCGCTTTCAGCGACATCCAGCAGCCCATCATTGTCAGAATCTGTGTCCAGTGAATCTGGAATACCGTCCCCATCAGTGTCGAGCACGCCATTACCTTCATCGATATCTGAAATGCCATCGTTGTCGTCATCGAGATCAACATCATCGAATACGCCGTCGCCATCTGTGTCCACGAGAAGGCGGATTTCCGGATCAATCTCATCAGCGATACCATCAAGATCTACATCGGTACAAGCTTCTGTGGTAATGGTCCACGATTGAGGCTCTGAAGTGTCAATCCCTCCCTGACCGGTACCAGACGAATCTTTCAATACCGCAGTGATTGTCGAGAATGACCCACCCGGGGTTCCCGGCTTAAGTTTGTAGGACAAAGTTAACGACGGCCAACTTACAAACGGCAGTCCATCATTACCATCAAAAATATCAGCGTTCGAAATACCCGTCATCCGGAAATCCAATCGCGACGTCATGTTGTCACCGTCGGTGACATTTTGCGCCCATCCAACGTACTCAACCTCTCCGTCACAAGGAGTGTTTACCGGATTAAATCCGGGGGTAAATGAAGGCGCGTTATTCGGTGCTGCATTGACACTCGGTGCCATTACCGCGGCTGCGATACACATTGGAAGCACTGCCAGGCGCATGCCTGAAGTAAAATCTATGATTCGTTTATTCAACGGTTTATCCTCGGAAATGGGAAGGCTAAAAATGTAACCGCCTATTATTCTCGGGAATCCAGCGCATGTCGCAGAACTATCCGAAACTTTACATCTCCCGACGATATCATCTAATACAGGCAATCCAGGCACAGATCGGCTATACATTTAAGCAATAAAAATAACGAGTTAGCTTCTTCTTACAAGAGCCATGAAACCAATTTCTAATCAGAAAAAATGTAATATTTGTGAAACACGACGGTTAACGCGTTTACAAGCATATGACTGGAAGAGGAGAGACGCGCTACAGCCCGATGCGGATCACGGCCTAGCTTTCTTTGGGATCTTCGAGATAGTCAGACCAATTGTGGTCGCCGGCACCGAAAACAAAAAAGTGTGGATTCAGCAAAGAATCTTTGGTGTTGTAGCGAAGCTCACGCATATTGGTGTCAGTGATGTGCCCACCCGCCTCTTCGACAATACACTGCGCGGCTCCTGTGTCCCATTCACTTGTGGGTCCAAGACGTGCATAAACGTCGGCCCTGCCTTCAGCGACCAAACAGGACTTCAAGGCGCTGCCCATAGACACCACGTTGTACTCCCCTAGTTTGTCTAAAAATCGGTTTAACAATCCACCCGTCAGTGGTGCGCTGCTGCGGGCCACCGTCACGCATTGTTGCGGGGCGGTGCGAACACAGATGCTTTCCGGATCTGCATCACCGGATTGCTTCCACGCACCGCAACCTCGTCGCGCCCAGTAGGTGACGTCCAGCACCGGCGCATGCACCACCCCCAACACCGAAACGCCTTTATCAATGAGCGCGATGTTGACACTGAATTCACCACTGTGTTTGATGAACTCACGGGTACCGTCAAGCGGATCAACCAACCAATAGGTGTTCCACTCGTTGCGCTCAGCAAAGGGAATACCGCACGATTCCTCAGTTAAGATCGGTACTTCAGGAAAAAGAGATTGCAGCTGCTCAATTATAATTTGATTAGCAGCAAGGTCGGCATCGGTCAGCGGTGTGTCATCTTCCTTTGAAGTGACAGTGACTTCTGACTCATAGTGCTCGAGTATTTTAATACCAGCGACTTTCGCTATGGCCACCACCTTATCTAAACGGTCAGCCATATCATCAGCTTTAACAGACATGCAGAATTGATCCGCCAAGTTCACAGCGATGGTATGTGCAAACGGAGCTTATAGCCAGTGAATCGGCGCTAGTATTGTAACTTTTGGTCAACATCGTTGTGCGATCGTTACTGGACGACCTTATTGAGGCATTGTGGAAAAGCCAGACACTTTGTAGGCCATTTTTTTACAACATGCCACAAGTCATCAGCATTAAGATCACCCACTAGATGTAACTGTGAATATTGCCACTCTGTCTGATGCGGTAGCTGCCGTCACTTGCCGGCCTGCCAATTAAATTCAGCATGCCGGTCGCCTGTGAAGATGTTTGCGCAGTTGGCTTGATTGTTATATCAGCCTTAAAATTGCCGGCTTGATCCAACGATACCTCACCATTTAAAACCAGTTCACCGTCTTTGTTGCTGAGTTTGCCAATATGCAGCTCACCCTGCGGCACAATATCAAATGCAACCTGACCCAACTTCACCATATTGACGACTTCAGCATTACTCCAGATCAATTTTCCCTGCGTTCTCTTGAGTAAGTTGTTTTCTAATTCAAGCTCCTCGACATCAGCTAAAACTACCCCGGCAAACTGTGCCACTGGCAACGGAAGAAATTGCTCCAGGTTTGTCGCCGGCACTCGAAATTTGCCGTCGCTTACAGAAATATCTCCGGCTAAATTGCGTTTCACCAAGCCTTCACCGTTGCCACCTATAACTTCAAAGTCGACTTTTGCGCCAGCACTGCCGGACAGCAAAGTGGCAGGCTGAAATTTCCAGTTCGCGTTGCTGATAGGTAATGCCGGGGCTGGTGCAATGATCTGTTGAGCAGAACCGCTCCAGAGACTACCGCTCACACCGCTGAGCTTTATCGGATTGATATTGACGTGCGGTAAAACTCCCGCGGCCGGAAACTTCCAAACGACAGTGACAGCAAACGCTAATAAGCATAAAAAAAACAGCCCAATTATTCTCACTGACCAACCTCCAGGCTTAAACGCGCACTCACTTGCCCTGCTTCCTTACGACTTAAGTTTATGGTTTTGACCGCAATGCCATAGGTTTGATCGAGGCCGCCAAGCACTTCTAAGAGCTTATTAAATTCCACTTTCGAAAACTGGGCTCTTGCCCCCTGGCTGCCATCCGGGGTGACTCGTTCCGGAGTAGAGATCTTGGCTTTTTTTATCGCCTCATCTAGTAGTATATATGGTGCTTTGGTGATCGGCTGCTTGACGCTGGCGTTGCCTGCGACGGTAGGCTTTTGCTGTTGCATCCATACAAGGTCTTGCTGCTTTGCAGCCACCGATGTTTCTCTGGCAGCGATGCCTTTAATGAGGGGATCTATGGCAAATAAATAAAGTAGCGCACCGACACCGACAATACCAACCGACGCAACAATAAATTGCTCCCTTGGTGTCTGCGACAGGTACCAGTCTTTTATACTCATGACTTTGACTCCACTCGCAACCTGGCTTTAATGCGATCCCTCTCTTTGGCTGCAGACTGCACATTAGCCACCAGTTGGCGTTCGAGTTCCAGATTCAACTTAAGCTTATCAACTTCTTGCAAAGTCTCTGTTTCAAGCACAATATCTAACTGGCCTCTTTTGTAGTTAATACTATTGACTGTTGGATTTTTTAAATCCTTCAGCGCTGTACCGACTGCCGACATCATCACAACAAAACTTGCGTCATCAATGCCATCACCGGCATTAGATTTCAGCAGTGAGCGCATTTTTCTCACAGGATCGACGTCCGCATTCTTAACATTGGGGTAAGCCCGCTTTAAAGTACTGGCAAGCTCGCCCTGCAATCGGCTCTCTTCTACACCCAGACTTTGATACTGGAGAAAACTCGACCCACCCCAAAGGGCTGCAAGTGTTGCTGCCAGTGCAACCGGAACACGCCATGGTTTCCATGCTTTACCAATGGCTTCTGTTTTTCCAAAATCACCTTGCAGAAGATTGATACGATCAGCACTTTTTTTGTATTGACTTAGCCCTTTTGCAAACAGGGCCACTTCGGTACGCACAAACTCCGGACTGGTGCTTGCGTGCAGCTGAAAATCATCCTGCCCGCAGCTGTAGTGTTTGGCACGATTGATCTCATCGTCAATCTGCTCTGGAGGCGCACCCTCAATAGCGTTGGAAAGGAGCATCAGCAACATTTCCGTATCGCATGAGAACCCCCTTGACGCAGACAATCGAACCGACGCGTGACCAGCGTTGGTCATCACCGTCCAACTGTCATCAAAGTAGGGTAGCGCTAAGGTTTCGGGCACAATCTCCTGAACATTGAGTTTAACGCTCGCCGCCATCTCCTGAATCCACACAAGACTGTCGCGCGCAATTACTGCGACCGGAATATTGCCACTGGCCAATCGATTGCCAAAGGCAAAGTGTGAGGCCTCAACATCCTGAGCCAGTTGCTCTTCAAGTGAGTACGGTACTGCCTTCAGTGCTTTGGCAAGATTAGTCGCCGGTACCTGCGCCTCCTCCATTAGCACTTCTGTACCTGCGACCACCATCACTACACGACGACGGTCCGCTGCCTTGGCAGCATCAGCGAAGGACCCGTGATCGGCGTGACCGATGACTGATCCTTTGTCATCACACACAGCCCAACGCAGGTAATCATCACCAACACGTTGCAAATAGGTAAGTAAGTATTGAGACATAACTAATCCACTGGTTTACCGAGTTTGTCTATGCCAGACGAACTACAAACTTCCTCTGGCACGACGAACCGTTAGTATCGCACCATTGTTGTCACGTTCAAAAATTGTGTATTGCGTGACGCTGATATCATCGCGCTTAACTGTTACGCGCGACATATAAAAGTTACTTTTAACATCAATGTTAACATCGTCGAGATTATCCTCCGGAGCAGTCCCTTTGGTATCTGCCCGAAACGTCGCAATATCTTCATAAGTCACTACTGTCGGTGTGACAGCAGCCGTTGGATCGGGTTCCTCGAGTAAATCTTCACTGGGCGGGCACCCTGGATAGTCCTGCCAGTATTCATCATCAACCACTGTGAAAGCCTGCGCCTGCGCTGCCATATGCGGGGCAAGAGAGGCCAAAACCGCCTCCGACGCCGTGTTGATGTTTATCGCAGTGCCGGTACGCAGGGTTGCGATGTGAGGAAACAGAACATCATAATCGTCTAAGCCGCCTTCATCGGTTACACGAAACCCATTAACCAGCAACAGTTCTGTCGGGCTGACCATTGGCCCATTTGCCGCCCGGTAAGAGGGTGTTTGCCCGGTATAAAAATCGTCTTCCGCCCCATTGGCACCAGTGACATCGATATCGCGGTCGATCCAATCTTTTATGGCATCTGCTTTTGTTACATCGATTGTCAACGCAGTTAACAGCCGCTGCAGAATCTCAAACTCGTCTTGCTGCGATACACCGGCATCGTCAACCAGGTTATTCAGATTGAATTTACCTTGTAAATCGATCACGCAACCTTCTATCGTCGCGCCATCAACAGGCACTGGCGGCAGGCTCTGTGCCCAGTAGTCATCCGTACTATCTGACTCCCCGCGTTCACCTTCCTGTTTATCGCGGCGTAGCACTGCCATGGCAAATCTTTCACCTGCGCCTAACAGATTTTTCAATTGCAATTGGGTCTGGCGGTTTTGCGCCAGTTGAATCGCGCGCTGCTGTTTCGTTGTCATTGCAGTGACGGTAATGGTAATTAACGCGACGACCAACAGCGTAGTCACCAGTGCCGCACCACGCTGGTGCGTGTGCGTGAAAAACTGAGAGGAGTGTCGATAGAAAGGCATCAATGCATCTCAATACGGCAGTATGAACAGACGACTAATGGAACCTACACCGTCCACTTCAACAGTGGCTTCCACCGCTGCGGGTAGGTCGTCAAAATTATCATCAACATTGTCTTCAGGTGGCCAGGTGGTGTGCCATGCGCCGGTAAGATTGAGAAATCGAAACGTCAGACCGCTTACGTTCTCAAGCAGCCTTCGCTCCTGGAACTCACTGGAATCAAAACGGTCAACGTGATACCAATATCGTCGTAGCAAGTGCGATTGATCATCCAGCACATAGGCCACGCGTTGCAGATCACTGCGGGGTGGCATTTGCAGCATCGCCGGATTAGTCCAGCCGCCACGCGTTACCTGAATTAAGAATTCCCCGGCCTGGCTGACTTCTAGACTTTTCCTTTTGCCGCCAAGTTCATCAACCACGTCGCGGCGGACGATTTGCTCAAAATCTTCCTGCAGCCAGTAAAACGTACGTTCGAGTGCATCGTATTGGGCAACACTTTTTTCAATGCTGTTACCAATTCGGGTGACATTAAACCAACCGGCATACGCAGCACCGCCCATTACCGCTAATACGGCAATCGCGACAATCAGCTCGATTAATGTAAAACCACGTTGGCGCATATCGAATTTGTGAAAATCTGGTCAGACCTTCAGTGTAACACCTGTGTTTCAGGGTTGTGACACATTGCGGCTGAACAGCCTTGGGTGATTGACGAAGCCTGCTATCGTCAACATCGGGTTTTGTGAATCTTCCTGCTTTCTAATTTCAATATCGACGCGGCGAAGGTCTTCGTCCTCGACCTTTTGAACCCGGGTTTTCCAGTACCAGGTGATACCCAGCATTTCTGTATTGCCGGTTTTTGAGCCGGTCTCAGGAAACGTACCGGACAACTGCAATTCAGCCAGTGTATTCGAACCCACCCATTGAGCAATAGTTCGATCGCGCAATCTACCGGCATTAGCAGCACTGGCGCCCGCAGTCTGTATCAGTACACCTAATACGATGGACATGATGGCGAGCGACACCAGAATTTCGATTAACGTGAAACCACTCTGATCAGTGCGACGACGGATAGTGTTCACAGTGAATCCACCACGCCAAGTTCAATCAACTGATCTACGCCGGTGGCCACCTGCCAGCGGTTTTCAAGCAATCCTTTATCAACGATGACTTTGAAGTCCGGCATGATCTCACCATTGGAAAGCATCATCACGTGAGGGCGGGTCTTTTCATCCAGCTTGGCGTCTTCAGCTGGCTCCAACACCACAGACACACCAGCGACAAACACCTCTACCTCAATACCTTCCGGCCACTCGCGCTTGCGAAAGATCTTATCTTCATAAGCGACCCACTTACCGGTGCGGTTGTCGCCATCCAGTTTTAAAAATTGATAATCACCGTCGGTAAAGCGCACACCTATTTCTGTGCGCTTAAAAATAGACTCATCGGATGCCCTGCGGAACAACTCCGCCAGACGCAGGGCTTCGGTTCTGATTTGCTTTTTATCACCGCCAAAATTTATGCGCGGCACAATGACACTCGTCACAGTGGCCATGATCGCAATGACTACAATCAGCTCAAGCAGAGAGAACCCTCTCTGCTTGAGCGCTATGGCGTTCATACTTTGACCTTGGCTTGAGTATTAACCGGGTTAACTACTCCAGTTGCCGATATCTCCATCTTCACCCTCACCACCAGCCTGACCATCACGGCCCAATGTGTAGACATCAATGTCACCATTCTCACCCGGACTTAAGTAGAGGTACTCGCGGCCCCAGGGATCTTTGGGCAGTCTGTCAAGGTATCCACCTTCCTGCCAGTTAGGCGCTTCCGGCTCACCGGTCGGTTGCTCCACCAGTGCCATTATGCCTTGGTCAGTGGTGGGGTAGTTGAAGTTCTCCAGCTTATATATCTGTAAAGAGCCAACGATGCTTTTAATATCGTTTTTCGCAGCAGCAATTCTGGCCTTACCCGGCTGGGTGAAAATCTTTGGTGCAACAACAGCTGCCAAGATACCAAGAATGGCCACAACAGCGATTAATTCGATCAAGCTAAAACCGGACTGACGGCTTTTCTGGTTTCCTGCCTTAGCGGCTGAAAATTTCAGGTTTTTCTGTGAGTTCACTGTTCAACTCCGAGTGGATTCTGTTCGTGTAGAATTAGGCTCAACGGGCAAAACCTTACCCGATTGTTCGCCTAAGCGTTGTATGTGTCAAATTATAGCGGCTGCGCATGCGGTTAGGCCCATTCGCCCAGTTACTGTTTGATAAATCCGTACCGGAAAAGTTCTGATTGAAACCCTCCCGAAACAATACTGACAGCACAAGTGTAACTGTCAATCTAGCAAGCAATTTGAAAGCCTACTACCTAGCTCTCTTTGTTGGTGTCACTTGTCTGGTTTTTCAAGCTTTACACTTGGCTACTGCATTGCGTTTTGGCAGGGCCGAGATCCTGGAATCCGGCCAATGGTGGCGAATTGTGACCGGCAACCTGGTCCATTTGGGGTATTCACATCTGTTTTTGAATCTCGCCGGATTGACATTAATCAGCTTGTTGCTGGCTCACGCACTTAGCGTCCGGCAGTGGGTGTTTACCGGACTCTGCTCTATGATCGGCGTCGGCGTCGGCCTGCTGTTGTTTGATCCACAGTTGAGCTGGTACGTCGGCTTGTCCGGCGCACTTTACGGACTATTGCTCGGCGGTGCGATTGCCGAATTCAGACACCACAAGCAAATGGCTCTGCTCATCGCCGCTTTCACCATTGGTAAAATCATTTGGGAGCAGATTTTCGGTGCGGTAGAGAGCAGCGAAGCAATGACCGGGGGTAATGTCATTGTCAATGCACATCTCTATGGCATGGTGGCAGGAGCACTGGCAGTGTTGTTTTTACGCGCTGTTGAGTTTATTCGCAGCAAATAGAACAAACCCAGGGCATTGGAAAATCAACCATGGCGTTCAGGGGAACTGGAAACTCAATCGACGATCAGAACAGCCATCTAGACATTACCGTACTCAGGTGACTCTTCACCCAACCAACGTGAAATCAGTGGCACGACCTGCTGTGGGTGGCGCACCGTAATTTCATCAGTCATCTGTTTGACCTGCGGCAACAGTTTTTTATCTCGCATAAGATCGGCAATTTTAAATTGCGCACTACCTGTCTGGCGGGTACCGAGTACCTCACCGGCCCCACGTAGCTCAAGATCTTTTTCTGCAATTAAAAAACCGTCATTGGTTTCTCTTAAGATGCCAATTCTGTCTCTGGCGCGCTGGCTTAAACCCTTTTCATACAAAAGCACACAACTGCTTTGCTGTGACCCTCGTCCAACGCGCCCTCGCAACTGATGCAGTTGCGACAAGCCTAGGCGCTCTACATTCTCAATAATTATCAGAGACGCATTGGGTACATCAACTCCTACCTCTATCACGGTGGTCGCGACCAGCAAATCTGTTGAATGCTCTTTGAACTGCTGCATGGCGTGCTCTTTTTGTGTTGCATGCATTCTGCCGTGCACCAAAGACACACGGGCTTCTGGTAAAAATTCTTTAAGCTCGATCAAGGTGTCTTCAGCGGCATTAGCCTGCAGGGTCTCAGACTCATCTATCAGCGTGCACACCCAATACACTTGCCGGCCTTCTGCAATGGCCGCACCGACCCTTTCTACTATTTCAAGCCGTCGTGTATTGGGAATAGCCACTGTCGTGATCGCTTGCCGTCCCGGTGGAAGCTCATCAATGATGGAGCAATCCAGATCGGCGTAGGCTGTCATCGCCAGGGTACGCGGGATAGGCGTCGCGGTCATCGTAAGCTGATGTGGCACCAAACCCCCTTCTACACCTTTCTCTCGCAGTGATAACCTTTGATGCACACCAAATCGATGTTGTTCATCGACCACCGTTAACCCCAGGTTTTGAAAAACAACATCCTGCTGAAACAGCGCGTGGGTACCCACTGCAATTCTTGTTTGCCCAAGCGCAATAGATTCGAGCGCATCGCGCTTTTGCTTTGCACCAAGTTTGCCTTTAAGCCAACCGATTTTTAACCCAAGCGGCTCAAACCAGCTACTAAAGCTGAGTAAATGTTGCTCGGCCAGAATTTCCGTTGGCGCCATTACCGCAACTTGATAGCCCGCATCAACCACCAATGCGGCGGCGGCGGCGGCCACCAGTGTTTTACCGGATCCCACATCCCCCTGCACCAGTCTTAACATCGGTATACCGAGCGTTAAGTCTTGCTTAATCTCCTCGATTACTCGCTGCTGCGCACCAGTAAGTGAAAACGGCAGTGACGCGATCAACTGCTCACACACCGAACCTTCAGATGCTATTACCGGAGCGGCTTGCTTTTTAATATCAGTGCGAATCTGTTGTACGCTTAATCTATGCGCCACTAACTCTTCGAATGCCAACCGCTGTACTGCCGGGTGATGGCCCTCAAGCAAAGCATCCACTTCAACAGCGGGGTCTGGCCGATGTACCGTGATCAATGCCTGCTTCAACGACACCGCTGTCTGTGCAGACTCAGGCAGCAGCTCTTCAACAGTTGCCGTTTGTAGATGCGACAGTGCAGCATCAGTAATCTTGCGCATAGACAGCTGATGCAAGCCTTCAGTCACAGGATAAACAGGCGTCAATGAAGTTTCACCTACCTGAGCAGCCGTCGGGTCAACCCCACGGGGAATGATCTGGAATTCCGGATGTACTATTTCAAGTTGTCTGGGTCCACGACGCACCTCACCGAAGCAGCGCACAACACTGCCCACTCGAAGCATTTGAAGCTGCTTTTGGTTAAAGTGAAAAAAACGCAGCGATAACTGGCTGCCATCGCGATCTTCAATGATGCACTGCAACGAGCGGCGTCCACGAAACAACTGTTCGCAGGACACCACAGCGCCGGCAGTCAATACCTCAAGGCCCGGTACCAGGTTACCGATAGCAACCACCCGGGTGCGATCCTGATAGCGCAGGGGCAAATGGAACAATACATCCTGCAATGAAGTAATCTTCAGGCGTTTAAGTTTTTCAGCCTGCTTGGGCCCCACTCCTTTGAGGCGCGTAACAGCTATGGTCGTGAGATCCATACCACAAATTTCTAATAGTGAACGACTAAGCTAAAACCATAATCGCATCTACTTCTACCGGCACGTCTTTAGGCAGCTGTGCCACGCCAATAGCTGCGCGTGCCGGATAGGGTTCTTTAAAGTATTTCGCCATCACATCGTTAACATGGCCAAAATCTTTAAGGTCAGTCAGATACACAGTGAGTTTTACGATGTCTTCGAGTCCACCGCCAGCAGCTTCACATACAGCCTTCAGGTTATCGAACACCTGAGTAATCTGAGCAACAACATCACCCTCTACGACTTCCATGGTCTCTGGTACAAGCGGGATTTGTCCAGATACATACACAGTGTTACCCGCTTTTACGGCTTGTGAGTAAGCGCCAATCGCACCCGGTGCATTTTTAGTAGCTATGATTTCTTTGCTCATGAGATTCTCTTGTTCGGTAGTAACTTCAGCTTAAAATGAACCAACTGTAAATACTTGTGTGACTGTTCAGGGTGCACCTGTCATGTTCGTGGGTAGGAGTTCGTGTGCAACGTACCGAGGTATTTGAGCACGAACGACACGCCACGGGCACAACACGCGTGCCCTGATTGTTCCGTACGAGTATATCGAAAGTTAAGGTAACTATTCAGTCGGAAATGAGCTGAATTCGAATTTTCAAAATGGTTTAGCAGTCTTGGGGAGACTTTCAGGGTGGGCCTGTCGTATTCATGAGGTAGAAGTTCGCGCACAACATACCGATGTATTCAGCACGAACGACAACACCCAGGGATACGACAGGTGCGCCCTGAATAGTGACAGGCCAGGAGCCTGTCTGAGAACTAGGGTTGTAGCGAGGGTGTGAAATTTTAGGTCAGATATTTCTGATCGTTAGAGGCGAATAGTCATTCTTCTTTAACGAAAAGGATCGAAATAGCTGGCCAAAATATCGCGACCGCAGTAGATCATAGTTCTCGGACAGGCTCCTATGAGCTTGCGCGTCGCGCTCGATGAACGGCATATAAACTACGCACTCGCCGGATCAACCGGCCAAGATGGGTACGATCCTTCACACTCAGTGTGAAATCCAGAATGCTGATTGTCTCATTGCTGCGATCAAAACGAATGTCTTCAATATTTGACTCCATTTCAGACATTACATTGGAGATCTTGGCAAGCACTCCCGGCACGTTGTTGATTTCAACAATAACATTGGTATGAAATACCTCAGTGATATCTGTACCCCAGACAACCGCAACCCACTCTTTCGCGCGCCTCCGTTGTCTGCCGACATTTTTACATTCAGTGCGGTGGACCAATACCCCTTTACCCGCGGTGATCATGCCCTGAATATTGTCACCGGGTATCGGCTGACAACATTTGGCCAGCGAAATAATGGCATCTTCACCACCGGCCACAATCAACGGTCCGGGATCAGATTCCTTGTTAACCGGTATGATGCGTTTAACATCACCATCTACATCGCCTTCATTCAAAAGCCAGGCGGCGATCATGCTAGGGATCTGGTTACCCAGACCCACTTCATAGTACAAACTTTCAAGATCTTTCAGTTCCATTTGCTTAAGCAATGAGTCAATCGCTGTCTGGTCAATGTCTTCGATAGTTGCGTCGTGACGCTTCAGACCGCGATTCACCAACTGCTGACCAAATCCAATGGTCTTATCAACACTCTGGTGTTTGATAAAGTTCCGCACCGCACCGCGCGCCTTTGGTGTGACCACAAAATTCAACCAATAAGGGCTCGGCTGCTGGTTATCAGAGCGAATAATTTCAACCGTCTGGCCCGACTCCAGCGGCATACTCAGCGACACTGGTTTGCGATCCACCTTGGCAGTCAGGCAGCTGTTGCCAATATCAGAGTGCACTTGATAGGCAAAGTCGACTGCAGTCGCACCCTGCGGCAATCGATAGATGTCACCTTCTGGTGAGAACACATAGATTTCGTCAGGAAATAAATCAACTTTGACGTTTTCATAAAACTCCAGCGTATCTTCGCTGGTGTCTTTTATATCAATCAGGTTAGCCAACCACTGATGGGCTCGCTGTTGTGCCACATTTGACGGGCCTTCTTTGTACATCCAGTGCGCAGCAACGCCCGTCTCTGCAAACCGGTCCATCTCATGGGTTCGTATCTGGACTTCAATCGGCACAGCAGCAGGGCTTAACAACACAGTGTGCAATGACTGATAGCCATTGCTTTTCGGTATAACAATGTAGTCTTTAAATTGCTTTGGTAGCGGGTTGTGCACCCGGTGCATCACACCAAGGGCTCGATAACAGTCATCTACCTTGTTTACCACCACACGTACTGCAAACATATCGAATATGTCTTCAAATGCAGAACGCTTCTTACGCATCTTCTGGTAAAGGCTATAGAGATGTTTCTCACGGCCATGCACTTCAGATTCTATACCAGCCTCTTCAAGTTTGGATTTCGCTACAATCTCAAACTTCTGAACTAGCTCTACACGGTCTTTATGGCGCTTTTTGACCGCCTCTGCCAATACCCGGTAACGCGCCGGGTAAAGCGACTTGAAGCCAAGATCTTCAAGCTCATTTTTCATCCGATAGATGCCGAGGCGATTGGCGATCGGCGCATAGACTTCCAGCGTTTCACGCGCAATTCGACGGCGTTTTTCATCCGGCATCGCGCCCAGTGTGCGCATGTTATGAATTCGATCTGACAGTTTGATCAGGATGACACGAATATCGTCAACCATCGCAAGCAACATCTTTTGAAAGTTGGCCGCTTGTGCTTCCGCTCTGGATTTAAACTTTAAATGCGTGAGCTTACTTAAGCCATCCACTAACAACGAGACATCTTCACCAAACTGCTCTGTGATTTGCTCGACAGAGGCCGAGGTATCTTCCACAACATCATGAAGCAATGCCGCCATCACACTACGATGGTCCATGTTCAGTTCGAACACAATTTTGGCGACAGCCAGCGGGTGGGATATATAGGGTTCGCCAGACAGTCGGCTCTGGCCTTTATGCGCTTCTTCGGCCATTTCGAAGGCGGCGCGCACTTCATTTATTTGTGACTCATCAAAACGCCTTTGCATCAATTTGCAAAGGTCTTCGATAGTCAGCTGCCTGGCGGCTTGCTCGGCAGGATTGTTACTGGAACGTGTCAGTGAAGGTACTGCCACGTTCAATGACGGTGTGTCAAATGCCCGTAGGGGTAATGGATGCTGATTCTTCACTGGAGGTTTCCTCAATCGGCATCACCTGCGGTGTGTCTTCCAGCATTTCTTTCTTGATCAGTCCTGCAGCAATTTCACGCAGCGCAACCACGGTGGGTTTGTCGTTCTCGATTGGCACAAGCGGTTCCGCACCCAATGAAATCTTTCGAGCCCTTTTTGAAGCCTGCAATACCAGCTCAAAACGATTATCAACGTGTTCCAGGCAATCTTCTACTGTTACTCGTGCCATCTTATTCTCCGAACTTACTACGGGAAGTTCTACTAAGTAGTACCACAGGGGGTTAAATCACGTGCAAATGAAGCCGACTCTTATCGAGTCACCACGCGCCACCCTTCATTTTAGTGACATTGAGTAAGAAAACAACCGGCAAGGCAAGCTTTGCTGCTTTGAGACGCCGGGCAATGGTCTATTACATCACGTTCAAGACCATACTCGCCGCAAAGTGAGATCAGGACAATAACGCAGAGAGCAGCTCAGAGCGCTCTTGCACCTGGCGATTTACCTTCATTCGCTTGGCAATCACCACCGCGCTGAGTTCCATCACTGCCTGTTCGAAGTCGTCGTTTATGATTAAGTAATCGTAGTTTGAAAAGTGCCGCATGTCTGACACGGCATCCGCAATTCGTCGCTCAATGACTTCATCTGAATCAGTGGCACGGCCACGAAGCCGTTGCTCCAACGTTTCACGCGATGGCGGAACAATGAATATGCTGCACGCATCGGGCATCAACCTGCGCACCTGATCGGCACCCTGCCAATCGATCTCCAGCAAAACATCCTTACCGCTCTTTAAGGTATTTTCAACACTTTGGTGTGACGTGCCGTAGTAGTTATCAAACACTTGCGCGTGCTCGAGAAAATCCGCACCGGCGATCATTTCATGAAAAGTGGGCTCATCAACAAAGTGATAGTCAACACCATCTGTGTCATTGGGACGTTTAGACCGTGTGGTATGAGAAACGGACACGACCAAGTCGTCAATCCGCGAGCAGGTCTCACGCACCATGCTGGTTTTTCCAGCGCCGGACGGAGCCGACAAGATAAATAGCTGTGCCGTCATCGTTGCCTCACCAGGGCTAATAGTTATTCACACTTTTGCTGCCAAGTGTAGTCGCAACTTACCACTGATGCGTAACTGATATAGCCGGTTTTAGATGTCCGACTAATCAGTAGCCTACCTCAACCGCTATGCGTTGATTGCGATACGAGAGTCATAAACATCGACATCAGAGCCAATCAACAACTCTACCAGTCGATCGCTAATTGGCAAACGGGTAGTTTGCTCAAAATGCATAAACATCGGGTTAGGGTCAACATCTATTACCGCAAATTCACCTTCGGGGGTAATTCTCATATCCACAGCACAAAACATATAGTCGAGTGTGGCCGCTGCTCTTACGCAGGTGCGTTTGGCTTCCTGTGGGAGTTCGATCGGTCGTACATGATCCCCTCCCATTGTGCCGGTGTAGTCAGATTCCGCTGATTCCACTACTCCGGCATAAACCGAGTCACCAATTACATAGGCTCGAACTTCGTCACCAATGATATTTTCCTGATACTCAATCGGCGTCCCCGGAAGATCAGACAGGCGTCGACCGATATCATCGATCTGGCCAATGTTCCAACTTGAATGGCTCCACCCGGATGGACGATATAGCAACTGTTCCTCAGTCATACTAAAGAATGCCTGCACCCTTCTGAAGTCATTACTGACGATGATTTCAGGAACGCGAATGCCTTGCGTGCGAATTTTTTGTAGCTGATGAATGCGGAATCTTGAATTGTTCAATGCATCGATCGGATTGATCCAGTGACACTCTAATCCTCTGAAAAGGCTGCCAAGTGATGCCTCCGTCTCACGCATTTCGACTTCGTCCTGCACACCCCCGACCATGCTGGAGCCTGGCAACAGGTCGTCCCATTGTCGGCAGAAAATACAGTTGACAGTAGACAGATCGATCGCTGGCTGACCATCGCGAAAGCGTATTGAACCAGACATTGGCAATGCACCATCGAAGGTCAATGTCATGTCTCTTGGATAGAGCCGAGAATCGAAGTACGCAACACGATTTCCGCGGGCAACTATTTTGTTATATATGGCGGCTGCATGTCGATCTTCAGCGGTGCCCAGTACCAGAATCATCTTGTCTCCAAGTCTTAAACAACTCGTGTGACAAAGGACATATCATATTCTGTACCATGGCCCGATAAGGCTAAGAAGCTCGTTTAGTCAAACTGAATTTGAATGAGTCGCCAATATCTAAAGAGATAATCTGCGGTAATTCACAGTTCATTAGCAAACCAACAAACATCTTGGGATAACGCCAGCCTGTACGCACTCATCAGGAGCGAGAAGAACGGGATTAACTTGACGGTGTCAATGACATAGCGTTCTTATTCTGCAAGAGTGTGTAGTAAAGAAGTGTTCAGATCAGGACCACCAATGAGTGGTGCGTCGGGTTGTATAACAATGCCATCAACACTGTGATGGCATTAACAATATAATCTCAATAATGGCATTGCACCAATATGATTTTAGCCAATCGCTTTATTAGCCAATGGCTTTTAAGAGCGTCTCACCCAGCTTCGCAGGTGACGGAGACACAACAATACCGGCAGCCTCCATCGCGGTGATCTTATCGTCGGCCCCGCCTTTACCACCTGAGATCACCGCACCTGCGTGTCCCATGGTGCGTCCCGGAGGAGCAGTACGTCCGGCGATAAATCCGGCAACCGGTTTTTTACGACCCTTGGCAGCTTGCGCTGTCAGCCACTCTGACGCTTCTTCCTCAGCAGAACCGCCAATTTCACCAATCATAATAATTGACTCGGTTTCAGGGTCATCGAGGAACAGATCAAGAACATCGATAAACTCCGTGCCTTTAACCGGATCGCCACCAATACCCACGGCGGTGGTCTGCCCCAGACCCGCCATAGTGGTTTGATACACCGCTTCGTAGGTCAGGGTTCCAGAGCGTGAAACGACGCCGACGGATCCTTTCTTGAATATGGTGCCGGGCATAATGCCAATCTTGCACTCATTAGGCGTTAACAGCCCGGGGCAATTCGGCCCTACCAAACGTGATTTGGAATCGGCTAATCTGGCTTTTACGTTGACCATATCTCTGACCGGTACACCTTCAGTGATGCAGATGATCAAAGCTACTTCAGCTTCAATCGCCTCGATGATCGCAGCCGCAGCACCGGCAGGCGGTACATAAACAACAGAGGCATCAGCCCCGGTTTCAGCTTTACCTTCTTTAACCGTTGCAAACACGGGAAGCTCTGACCCTTTTGAATCACCGTTCTCAGAGACCCAGGTGGTGCCGCCTTTTTTGGGATGAATCCCGCCGACCATTTGCGTACCGTGGTAAGCAAGCGCTTGTTCGGTGTGAAAAGTACCGGTCTTCCCTGTTAAGCCCTGGACTAATATTTTGGTGTCTTTATTTATCAGTATTGACATAACTTACCCCTTCACCGCTTTAACAATTTTCTGCGCAGCGTCGTCAAGATCGTCAGCGGCAATTACATTTAGATCGCTATTATTGATGATATCTTTGCCCTCTTTAACCTTGGTGCCCTCAAGCCGAACCACCAGAGGCACACTGAGACCCACATCCTGAACAGCCTGAACCACACCCTCGGCAATCACATCACAGCGCATAATTCCGCCGAATATATTGACAAGGATTCCCTTAACATTCGGATCCGAAGTAATAATTTTAAACGCAGCAGTCACTTTCTCAGTTGTCGCTCCACCGCCTACATCCAGAAAGTTCGCAGGCTCGGCACCATAGAGTTTGATGATGTCCATTGTCGCCATCGCAAGCCCGGCACCGTTCACCATGCAGCCGATATCACCATCGAGTGCAATATAGGCAAGGTCGTACTTGGATGCTTCAAGCTCTTTATCGTCTTCTTCGGTTTCATCGCGAAGCTCTGCAAGCTGCGGCTGGCGAAACATGGCATTGCCATCAAACGAGACTTTGGCATCCAGTACCCGCAGGTGTCCATCTTTTAAAACGACCAGCGGGTTCACTTCAAGCAAGCTCATATCACTTTCTACAAACGCTTTGTACAAAGCAGGAAAAAGTGTTTTACCGTCTTCTGCTGCGACCCCTGTCAGTTCGAACGCTGCATTGAGTTTGGCAACATCTGCATCAGTCATTCCCTTCAGCGAATCAATGCCAACTGTGTGAATTTTTTCAGGGGTATCGTGCGCTACCGCCTCAATGTCCATTCCACCTTCAGTGGATGCGACAAAAGAAAACAGGCTGGTTTCCCGATCAACAAGAATTGACAGATAGAGCTCTGTTTCGATGTCCGCACCATCCTCAATGTACAGCCGGTTAACCTGCTTACCCGCAGGCCCGGTCTGCGCAGTCACCAGGGTATTGCCGAACATTTCATGAGCGTTGGCTTTGGCCTCATCTGCAGAGAAGCTTACGCGAACGCCGCCTTTGGCATCAGCCGCCAGTTCTTTGAATTTTCCTTTACCGCGACCACCTGCATGGATCTGACTTTTAACAACATAGACCGGTCCTGGCATGTTATCCACCGCCGCGTCTATACCTGAGGCCGCGAGCACAGGCTCGCCTTTCGAAACAGGTATACCAAATCCAGCCAACAGCTTTTTCGCCTGGTACTCATGAATATTCATGTTTGGAATAATCTCCGTAGTTATTCTGACAATCGAAATACGTCACAACTGGCTCACTCATGAGCAATAGCGTTATCGATTTACAAGGGCTTAATATCAAATCGGTTTAAAATTTAGCTGAGTATAAAGCTCAGCGATTCCTGTTCGGTATGTGTATGGCACGACCATCAGCACCAAGAGCCGCTTCATGTATCGCTTCTGACAATGTCGGGTGAGCGAAAACGGTGCGTGCAATATCTTCGATAGTGCCTTCAAACTCCAGGGTTAGCACACCATGACCGATGAGCTCCGAGCTGTGCGGTCCGACAATGTGCATGCCTAATACCGCATCAGTGTCTGCATCGGCGAGTATCTTGACCATACCGGCTGTGTCCTGCATCGCTTTGGCCCGACCACTGGCTATAAACGGAAAAACACCTTTTTTATAATTGACGCCTTCTTCTTTTAATTGCTCTTCCGTCTTACCAACCCACGATATTTCCGGATGGGTGTAAATCACAGACGGTATGGCATCGTAATTCAAATGGCACTGATGCCCTGCAATTCGTTCTGCCACCGCAACTCCCTCTTCAGAGCCTTTGTGGGCAAGCATCGGCCCACGGACTAGATCACCGATAGCCCAGACACCGGGCAAATTGGTTTCACAAGCACCATTGACATGCACCAATCCGCGCTCGTCAATTAACAAATCAGTCTCGGGTAACGTCAGCTGGCTTATATTTGAACGCCTGCCAACAGCAACAATCACACGATCAACCAGCAATTGTTGATCCCCGTCTTTATCGGTGTACTCAATGTTGACCGTATTGCCATTCACAGATGACGCCATCACACGAGCACCAAGCTTTATATCAAGTCCTTGCTGACTGAACTGCCTGAGTGAATCGCGCGCTATCTGATCATCGACCATTGGTAAGAATGCGTCTTGCGCTTCCAGCACAACCACTTCAGCACCTAATCGTCTCCACACGCTGCCGAGCTCGAGACCGATAACACCCGCGCCGATCACACAGAGCTTCTCAGGCACTGATTCCCAATCAAGAGCACCAGCAGAATCCACGATGACATCACCCTGCAAAGGCACTGACGCAATTTCAATGGAAGTTGAGCCGGTCGCCAGAATGACATTATCAGCGTTGTAAACGCTTTTGCTGTTGTCGTGAGCGGTGACTTCCACCTGCCTTTCCGGCAACAGCGAACCCGTGCCTTTTATCCAGGTAATTTTGTTGGCTTTGAACAAGCCCTCAATACCACCGGTGAGCTCCTGCACAATTTTATCTTTGGTTTGAATCATCTTCGGCACGTCAGCAGTCACTGATGGCACAACAATGCCGTGGTCACCAAAGTGATGTTTCGCGTCAGAATACAGCTGACTGCTCTCAAGTAGTGCTTTCGACGGTATGCAACCGACATTCAAACAGGTGCCACCCAAGGCAGGTTTGCCCTGTTTGTTGATCCAGCTTTCCACGCAGGCGGTGTTCAAGCCAAGTTGAGCACACCGAATCGCCGCGACATAACCTGCCGGGCCGCCACCAATGACAATGACATCGTATTTATCAGACATCTGCTACTCCGGTTTGCAATGTGGTTTCTACGTAGCCGCAATCCGGGCAACAAGGTTTCGCGTCAGCTAAGTCGACAGCAGACAGATCCAGTGCGCCCAAAATAATTGACAGCTTACGAGACAATATAACGATCAAAGAACACAGCCAAATAATGTAGATTTGGCAACCCTTTAAACCCGCCTATGATACCGCACACTGGGTAACAATTATTGGCGAGTAGAAAAGCGCTGTTATTTTTCACTTTGTGGCCGCAACTGAGGGTGATTCAAAGATAAGAATGGAGCACTTTTATCACCCGACCCGCACGTGCATTTTTACAATGCGTGGCTAAATATCAAGCAGGATTTTAGCCGGCTCTTCCACCAACTCTTTGATCGTTTTTAGAAATCCGACAGCGCCCTGACCGTCAACAATTCGGTGATCATATGACAGCGCAATGTACATCATTGGCTTAATGACCACTTCGCCGTTACGGGCCACAGGGCGTTCCTGGATGGTATGCATACCCAGAATCGCGCTTTGTGGGGGGTTGAGAATAGGCGTGGACATCAATGAACCAAACACACCGCCGTTGGTAATAGTAAAAGTACCGCCAGTGAGATCGTCCATACCAAGCTTTCCGTCTTTGGCACGACCAGCGTACTCACCAATCTGGGTTTCGATATCAGCCAATGACAGAAGTTCTGTATCACGCAGCACCGGCACCACCAACCCGCGTTCCGATGACACGGCGATGCCGATGTCGCAAAAACCGTGATACACCACATCATCACCATCTAGTGAGGCATTGATATCAGGGTAGCGTTTTAACGCTTCAGTGGCCGCCTTAACGAAGATAGACATAAAGCCCAGACGGACACCATGGGTTTTTTCAAATTGATCTTTGTATTGAGCTCGCAGCGCTTTTATCGGCTCCATATCCACTTCATTGAAAGTGGTCAGCATTGCCGTGGTTTGAGTCGCATGCAGCAGGCGCTCAGCGATTCTGGCACGCAACCTCGACATCGGTACACGGCGTTCTTCGCGCTCACCCATTTCACTTCGAACCGGGGCAGCAGCAGATGAGGCCGCAATTCCTGAACTTACAGCTGCTGCCTCAGGCGCAGGAGTCTGAGCGGAAGTCCCGCCGGCCACATGCGCTTGCACATCGCCTTTACTTATTCTGCCGCCTTTACCTGTTCCAGCCACTTGATCACGATCAACACCATGCTCTGACATCATTTGTCTGACTGATGGGCTGGTCGGGCCACCAACAACACCACTCGCCGGTGGTGCAGATGATGGTGCTTCATTGGCCGGCGCAGCGGCGGTGGTAGCTTCTGCTACCGCACCTATTTCCATTATGCCTAATAATTCCTGCGCGACTACCGTCGCGCCTTCATCGGCAACAATAGAGGTAAGCACTCCGTCAGAAGGTGCTGGCACTTCAAGCACGACCTTGTCAGTCTCTACTTCAACGAGCACTTCATCTCTCTTCACTGCATCGCCCGGTTTCTTCTGCCAGGCCAAAATTGTGGCATCTGCGACAGACTCTGGTAAAACGGGAACCTTGATTTCAGTACTCATTGGCTTCTATTAAAACCCTGCTTTCTCGATCAAAAGTGTATTAGGTATCAGTGTTAAGTTGAGTTTCAACTCGATGCTGACTGTTTTCCTGCAATGCCAACGCCTCTAACACCAGCGTGGTCTGTTCTTTAATATGTTGATTAGCATAGCCTACCGCAGGGGATGCGGAAGGTGGTCTGCCGACAAACTCCAGATGCTGACCTGCATTCAATACCCGTTCAACGCGATGCCGGGTCGCGCGCCACGCACCCTGGTTGCGCGGCTCTTCCTGACACCACACAATTTGGCTGGCATTCGGGTAAGTCGCAATGATTGCGCTCATTTCTGTATACGGAAACGGGTACAACTGTTCGACACGAACGATGGCTATATTGTCTATGCTTTCCTCGCGCCGCTTCTCCAGCAGATCGTAGTAAACCTTGCCTGAGCAAAAAACCAATCGAGTAACAGCGTTAGGATCGATGGGATCAATCTCGCCGAGAACAGGTTCAAAGGTTCCGTTGGCCAGGTCTTCAAGCGTTGATACCGCCAGACGATGGCGCAGCAGACTTTTGGGTGTCATCACAATTAACGGCCTGCGCATGGGTCTTACCATCTGCCGACGAATCATGTGATAAGCCTGTGCTGGCGTACTCGGTACCAGCACCTGCATATTGTCTTCCGCACACAGTTGTAAAAAACGTTCCAGGCGTGCCGATGAGTGTTCCGGGCCCTGGCCTTCATAGCCGTGAGGCAAGAACATAGAGAGACCACATAAGCGCCCCCACTTGGTTTCACCGGAACTTATAAACTGATCGATAACCACCTGGGCGCCGTTGGCAAAATCACCAAATTGCGCTTCCCAAATAAGTAGTGTATTGGGATCAGCAGTGGCATAACCGTATTCAAATGCAAGCACGGCCTCTTCAGACAACACGGAATCAATCACAAGAAAGTTCGGCTGTCCTTCAAAAAGATTTCGCAGCGGCACGTATGCTTCTGATTTATTCTGATTGTGCAGAACCGCATGACGATGGAAAAATGTCCCGCGACCACAATCCTGACCTGAAATTCTGACTGGAAATCCGTCATTAAGAAGCGTCGCATAAGCGAGGTTTTCTGCACAACCCCAATCGATAGGCAATGCACCGGCGGTCATCTTACGGCGATCTTCAATGATCTTCTTAACCCGGGAGTGTAATGCCAATCCTTCAGGCAGAGTGGTTAATGCCGTGCCGAGTTTCTGTAGAGTATCTATTGATACCCGACCGTCATACGGTGAACGCCAGTCAGCTTTTAAATAGTTGCCCCAGGCAATATCGTGCGCTTTATCAATATCTGCGTCGACTTCAACGTTTGGCGCTACAGTGATTCCAGCATCAAGCTTATCGCGATACTCCTCTACCAGACTATCTGGATAACTCGCCTCGGCAACCCCTTCATTGACCAGCTTTTCAGCATACAGCTGTCTCGTGGTTGCCAGTGCTTTGATGGTTTTGTACATCATCGGCTGCGTCGCCGACGGCTCATCTGCTTCGTTATGGCCATGACGACGGTAGCACACCAGATCTATCACGACGTCTTTATGAAATTCATTTCTAAAATCAAGCGCCAGCTGACTGACAAACAAAACCGCTTCCGGGTCATCACCATTGACGTGGAATATGGGCGCGTTAATCATCTTTGCGACATCAGAGGCATATAGCGTTGAACGCACGTCTTGCTGGTTGCTGGTAGTGAATCCGATTTGATTATTAACAATAATATGTACCGTGCCCTTGGTAGAAAAACCACGCGAGTCGGCCATATTAAAAGTTTCCATCACCACGCCCTGGCCCGCGAATGCCGCATCCCCATGGATGTTGATCGGCAGCACGTATTGACCGTCGCTGTCCTCGTAGCGATCCTGACGAGAGCGAACCGAGCCCTCAACCACCGGCGATACAATTTCCAGGTGTGACGGGTTAAACGCCAGCGCCAGGTGCATGTACTGGTTGCCACTGATTTTTATATCTGACGAAAAGCCCTGGTGGTATTTCACATCACCGGAGGACAGATGTTCCTGATGTTTGCCTTCAAATTCTGAAAACAGCTCAGCCGGGTTCTTGCCAAGAATATTCACCAGCACATTGAGTCGACCTCGGTGAGCCATGCCCACCACCATCTCTTTACAACCCGCTTCACCAGCGCGCTGAACCAGCGAGCCCATAATGACGATCAAGCTTTCGCCACCTTCAAGTGAAAATCGTTTTTGCCCCACGTATCGCGAATGGAGATATCGTTCCATACCTTCCGCGGCAGTTAAACGCTGCAGAATCCAGTTGCGTGATTCAGCGCTGAGATCAGGCTTCGACCAGTAACTTTCGATCCGCTGCTGCAACCACTGCTTTTGCGTTGTGTGGTTGATATACATGTATTCATAGCCGATCGTACTGCAGTAGATCTTTTCCAAATGGGCAATGATGTCGCTGAGCCTGGCGTTATCGATACCGTGCAGTGACGGTGTTTGAAACTCCGTTGGCAGATCAGCGTTTGAGAGTCCATATTCATGAAGCTGAACTTCACGAATTTCTATTTTTTCCATCCGACCCAACGGGTCGATATCTGCCAGCTGGTGGCCACGCGCCCGGTAAGCATCGATCAGCGCGCCCACTTGAATCTGCTTTCTGCCGTGCTCCGCAGATGCACCACCCGCTGGACCGGCATGCGCAGCCGCTCGTCTTGTCATATTGAAAAAGTGGTTACGCACTTCCGAGTGAGCAATATCGTGAGCCTGACCATTGACCATGGGCAGCTGCTCAAAATACTTACGCCACGATTCAGACACCGAATTCGGGTCACGCAGGTAATTTTCGTACTGGGTTTCTAAGTACACAATGTTGCCACCGTCGAGCATCGAGGTGCTTTGCAACATTTTCATGTCGGACATGGTTTATTCCGGACCGGGTGAGATTGATGGGTAGAGGATAGATGATAGATATTGATTTGCCACACATCCAGCCCGACCGAAGGTTACCGCAGACTCAAGTGGGTTTCGAGTTACATGATGCATGCATTTCGAGTGACTGGTCTCTACCACCGATGTTTGCCCCAAAGCTCGGGGTTGGCCCAGTACCTCGAATTGAGCCAATTGGGGATAGATTTGTAGGTGCGGATATCAAATCCAAATACACTAAAGCCGTCTTCAGCGATAAAATTATCATCGCCGCTGAGCTGCGAGAAGCCCAGTGCCAGACTGCTGGCAAGCGACCAGCCTGCGGTCCTGTCTATATGCAGCACCCGTTCAGCGTGCAAATCACGGATCCGTGCGAGTAACTGAGTTAACCGTTGGGTATCCAGCTGCGGATCAATCACACATACCAATGACCACCGCCGACCCTGTAGCATTGAGATGTCAGATGCCACATCACTCAACACTAACGACTCCATTTCAGGCAAATGTGAACTTTCACGCACGCTAGCGGCCAATCCCCGCTCTACTGCTGTTTGCAACTGATTGCCGCTATCGCTGAGTAATAACACCTCTTGATTTTCCTCAATCCGGGCATAGCTCAACAACAGTTCCACAGATCGCAGCCGGCGATTTACGTCAGTCATGCTTACCAGTGTCCGCTATCAAAACAAGCTAAGGGTGGTTCTGTTTATACTGATCTTTCTGCGCCTGCGTGGCCTCAGTCTGATACTGATCCTTCCACTGCGCATACGGCATACCGTAGACAATTTCCCTGGCGGTATCGAGATCCAGATCCAGATCGCGTTCACCCGCCTCGGCCAGATACCACTTGGACAGGCAATTACGGCAAAAGCCGGCCAAATTCATCATGTCTATGTTTTGTACATCGTGGCGCTCACGCAGATGTGAGACAAGCCGACGAAAAGCCGCTGCTTCAAGTTCTGTTTGTGTGCTTGTATCCAAAGTTTTTCTCCAAAAATTGGCGGGAACAGAAAGATAGAGGGACTGAAGCGTGCAAAGTTCGTAAATATCAACGCTTCGATGTAGACCCACTCTGTATTTTGCAAAGATACCGTCGTCTCAACAGAGATTGGCCTACAATTCTAAAGTAAATCAGACACCACTTTCGCAATTGAACCCGGTATGGATATTTTACTGATATTTTTACTTCTGGCTGCACTCGCCTTTTGGTGGTTTAGTGCACAGAGCCGGGAGACCGCAATCCACTTCGCGCGCGACGCCTGTAAGCGTTGCGGCGTGCAATTACTCGATGAAACCGTTTCGATGAGTAAAATGAGACTGCGACGCTCCGATCGGGGACACATGGGCATTGCTCGTTGGTATACTTTCGAGTTCAGTGCATCAGGTCAGGATCGGCGCTCTGGCAGTGTCAATTTGTTGGGTAACCAGTTGCTCGACATGCATCTTGATGTTGATGTCACTGAGTTGCCGCATTAAATTGTCATCAATAGACGGGCGCTTGAACAGTGGCCGGCCCTGATTCACCTGTATTAGCTAATTAAAGACGGTAGATAGAAAATGAGTTTATGCCCTTGCAGCTCCAACATTGAGTTTTCAGATTGTTGCGCACCCTATCTAAAAGGCAAAAAGAAACCGCCAACAGCCGTCGCCCTTCTGCGCTCGCGCTATACCGCCCATACGTTTGCTAATATTGACTACATTCAAAAAACCCACCACCCGGCGCATCGTGCAGAAATCGACATCGCGAGCACCAAGGACTGGGCTGAAAACTCGGACTGGCTAAGCCTTGAGATCAGAAAAACTGAACTCGGCGGCGAGCAGGACGAAGAGGGTACAGTTGAATTTATAGCTAAATTCAATGACACAAACGGCAACCCGATCAATCACCACGAAGTAAGCTTATTTAAAAAACACCAGGACAACTGGTATTTTGTTGATGCCGAAGCGCCCAAGGTAGAACAGATCCGGCGCGATTCGCCCAAAATCGGGCGCAACGACCCCTGCACCTGTGGCAGCGGAAAAAAATACAAAAAATGCTGTGGCGCCGCCGCCTGATTGCTCATCCGCTTACCGGATATTAACTCTCAACAGTCGCTAAAAAATCTAACAGTGACTGAATAAACACATCATTGTTGTCTCCTGCCACCATATGCGCCGCATCCGCCACATCAACATACCTGGCGTGCGGCACCAGCTCGAGAAACTCCTCTACCGACTCACGGTCGACAATTTCACTTTGCTGACCGCGTATCAACAAAACTGGCAACTCCAAATTTGAAGCGGCCGTTCGTTGGCGTTGGTAAAAACTCTCATCAATCGTACCGATGTGTTGCATTAAACGTGGATCCCAATGCCAGTAGTACCGGCCATCGTCTGCCAATCGCAGGTTTTTCTTCAGGCCCTCATAGGAATTCTCATCGCGCCTGGAGTCCTCTTTTGCAGTGAATCCTGCAGCAGAATCAGCCGGCCCTTTGGATCGATGTGATTGATATTCGCCCACAGCTGATGCTGCCTCTTTTAACGAGGCGAAGCCATTGTGGTGACGATTCATAAACTCAATGATTCTGGCCACACCTACATTGTCGATCTTAGGTGTAATGTCCACTAGCGCCAGTGATCGAAAATGCCTGTGGCTGGTCTCGCCTTGCAGCAATAAACCGGTTATCCCGCCCAGAGATGCACCCACCAGCACCGGCCTTTTACCGCAGGCTTGAGTCAATCGGGCAGAAACAATTGAAATGTCTGCTATCAGCGTATCAATTGAATAGTCACCATTATCCGGCCAATGACTATTGCCGTGGCCACGGGTGTCGAGCGTAATGGCATGCCAGCCGGCCTCAGCCAGACTACGTCCCGCATTGCGCCACGAGTGCCTGGTTTGCCCGGCACCGTGCAAAAGCAATACAACCGGGTTTTTATCTGACCCGAATGATGTCGCTGCCAATTGAACACCATCATGACCAGAGAGATACAGTGTTGTAGAAGTGTCCATAGATCCTGAGTTCGGCAATAGCGGGGTAATGAAAAACACAACATTGGATGCGCAAGACAGTTGCGATCAGACAACGATTTTTACTTTACTGGTGTTTGATGGCACTCTGCAGAAAGTGAGGTTTATAGATTGTCAGAGCGAAAACGCATGGCAAGTCTATAATAGATGAGTCCGCGCGACATCATTGAACGGTATAAATCGCACCACCCCAACATTATTCGTTGGGACGCAAAGCCACTATCAGGTAGTTGAACTATGACCGAAAAGCCCTGGCTACAAAGCTATCCAGAAGGTGTTCCAGAGTTTGCTGACATTGACGCCTACGACAGTGTCGTAGACCTCTTCAATGAAAGCGTCGAGAAATTTAAAGACAATGTCGCGTTTGAGAGCATGGGGGCATCAATGACCTTCGGGGAGCTTGATGACTACTCACGTGCTTTTGCGGCATGGATCCAGTCGACCGGAAAATTCAGCAAAGGCGATCGTGTGGCCCTGATGATGCCAAACTTACTGCAATACCCCATTGCTGTGTTTGGAATACTAAGGGCCGGCTTAGTGGTTGTTAACACCAACCCCTTATACACACGCCGCGAACTCCAGCATCAACTTGAAGACTCAGGCGCAAAAGGCATAATCATTGTTGAAAACTTTGCCAATACGCTTGAAAAAACACTGGCTCATGTGAACCCGGAAGTCATCATCACCACCCGCATTGGTGACATGCTGGGCTTTCCAAAATCACTGATCATTAACTCAGTGGTTAAATACGTTAAAAAAATGGTGCCTGCGTTCAACCTGCCTGGCAGCATTTCATTCTCAGACGTCTTAAAACAAGGTGCCAATCATCAGTTTGAAAAACCAGTACTCGGCCACGACGATCTGGCATTTCTGCAGTACACCGGTGGCACCACCGGCGTCGCCAAAGGCGCCATGCTAAGCCACGGCAATATGGTGGCTAACATGCAGCAGGCATTTCACTGGCTTGAACCTTCAGACATCAGTGAAGGTGAAGAAATTATCATTACTGCCCTTCCGCTCTACCATATCTTCGCACTCACGGCTAACTGCCTCGTGTATACAAAGATCGGTGCAAAGAATATTCTTATATTAAACCCGCGCGATCTACCTGCTTTTGTCAAAGAGCTTTCAAAGCATAAGTTCACAGCCATCACAGGTGTAAATACGTTATTCAACGCACTGGTCAATACAGACGGTTTCAGTAAGCTTGATTTTTCCAGCCTGAAAATTACGCTTGGCGGTGGAATGGCGGTACAGGAGTCTGTCGCGAAAGAGTGGAAAGAAATTACCGGCTGCCCGTTGATTGAGGCTTATGGCTTAACAGAGACCAGCCCTGCCGCCTGTATTAATCCCATCACATCGACCGACTACAACGGTGCGATTGGCTTGCCTATATCTTCAACTGAAGCATGTGTTAAGGACGAGGATGGCAATCACATGCCCGTCGGTGAACGTGGTGAGTTGTGCATTCGCGGACCACAGGTAATGAAGGGTTATTGGCAACGTGAAGAAGCGACCGCCAATACAATAGACAAAGACGGCTGGCTACACACTGGCGATATCGCGGTTATGGATGAGCATGGTTACTTCACCATCGTCGATCGCCTGAAGGATATGATTCTGGTCTCGGGCTTCAACGTGTATCCCAATGAGATCGAGAACGTATTGGTATCTCATCCCGACATTCTAGAAGTAGGCGCGATAGGCGTGCCAGATGACCACTCCGGCGAAATCGTAAAAGTCTTCATCGTCGCCAAAAACAAGTCACTGACAGAAGCGGATGTCAAACAGTTCTGTAAGGAAAACTTCACCGGCTACAAACGTCCAAAGCAGATCGCTTTTGTCGATGAATTGCCCAAATCCAACGTAGGGAAAATTCTACGCCGGGAGTTGCGCGAACAAGACGAGAAAAACAGCGCCTAGCCTCACGCAAAGTGACAGAACAGCCAACCTGAGATGATTGCTAAAAGATAGCGATCATCTCAGACAGCAAGCAAGAAAGCGCCGGAAGTTACTCTTCCAGCCTGGATACTTCCGCAGCCTGCCAGCCTTTATCGCTCTTGGTCTGGATATATTCCACCTGTTGGCCTTCAGCCAACGTCTTATACCCCTCACCCTCGATTGAACGATAGTGGACGAATACATCTTCTCCTGCTTCGTTCACTATAAAACCGTAGCCCTTCGCGTTGTCGAACCACTTTACCGTGCCTATAGATTTATCCATGACCAACCCAGAACTCGCTCTTGCACCGGGTACAAGGCGAGTCATCTAATTATTATTAAAAATCGATTGTTTACTCAGCTGCCAGGGATTTTTCGATGACTTAACATATAGTTAGCTATTGCGAACTATTCTATAGGCTGTCAATCAGTTCCCTTACGGCTTCTTTGTAGGAATAATCCTACAAGATATCAGCGAAAATGTCGCGTTTTAGAGCAAAAAAGAGCTATTCGTACGAATATGTAAAGAAACTCTCATTCCTCAAGTGATTTATTTACGAGTTCTCGAACGTCTCGCGAGAGTGTCGCAGTCGCTGCAATCGCCTCTAAACAGTGGCGCATTTGGTGTTGCCTGCCAGGGCAGAAACGCTTCCATCGCAGCAATGGACCAACCAGTCTGGCGGAGACTTGGGGATTGATGCTATCCAGCTGCAACACAATTTCTGTAAGAAAATTATAGCCCGCACCACTCTGATGGTGGAAATGGACAAGGTTTCCACTCGAAAAGGCACCGACAAGCGCCCGCACCCGATTGGGATTAGTCAAATCAAAATCCTTATGTCCGGCAAGTGCTTTCACCTGATCAATGACAGCCGGTTGATCAATTGTGGCCTGCAGGCTGAACCACTTGTCTATGACCAGGCGCTGATCACTAAATTGTCGGTAGAACTGATGCAATCGGGGAGACGCCAACTCCTGCGAGCTTCCAAGTAAGCCTCGTAACGATGCCAACCGGTCAGTCATGTTGTTCGCCTGATCGTATCTCTCACATGCCACTGTCAACCACGTCTCATCATTTAGCAGCAACAAATAAGATAAACAGGAATTATGCAATGCACGTGAGCCAATAGAAGCTGCATCAATCTGAAACGACTTTGACCGACCGGGATTGCTATCAAGCCTGGCAGCTAACTCACCTTCAAGGGCTGATGCCAGCGCCAGCCGAATCCAGCATCGCGCCTTATGAAGATTAACAACATCAAAAACATCAGCCGCAGCCGCCACTGACTCGATCGAAGGTAAATCCAACATTTCTGCACACAGTGCCGGATCTATTGAATCATCCTTAAGTATACGTCTGTAAGAATCGACAAAGCCCTGATCAATGATCATCTCTTCATCATTGGCCAGCGATTTTGCAGCCGCTTCGATCTGACGGCTTGCAAGCGTTTGTCCCGCCTCCCAACGAGTAAAAGGTTGGTTGTCTGAGGCCAGCAAAAAAGCTAACTCTTGATCTTTATACTCATACTCCAGGATGATTGGCGCGGTAAAATTCCGCAGCAACGACGGGACTGGTCGCGCTGCGAGCTCTTGAAAATGAATCACTGTTTGCCTTTCGGTTAGCTGCATCGTGCGTTCAGGCGGTGCATCATTATCAAGTTCACAGATCAGCGGAAGCGCTGCGCCGTTGTCATCAAACAATGCCAATGAAAATGGAATGTGGTACGGCTGCACGCCTTTCTCTGCATGACTTTGAGTAAATGTAAACTCACATGTCTTACTTTGTTCATCATAACTCTGTGTTACCTGAACCCGGGGTGTTCCCGATTGCGAATACCATTGGCGAAACTGCTGTAGATCAACGCCTGAAGCATCTTCCATGGCACAGATGAAATCCTCACAAGTCACCGCACAACCATCATGACGTTCAAAATACAGATCAATTCCGCGTCGATACTTTTCCGCCCCGAGAAGGGTATGCATCATACGAATAACTTCAGCACCTTTTTCATACACAGTTAATGTATAAAAATTGTTAATCTCGACGAACGAGTCCGGTCTGATCGGGTGCGCCGTTGGACCAGCATCTTCCGGAAATTGATAATTACGCAGCCTGCGAACATCTTCAATTCTTTTTACCGACGCAGAGTTCATGTCTGAACTGAACTGCTGATCTCTAAAAACGGTCAAACCTTCCTTGAGACTTAACTGAAACCAGTCTCTGCATGTGACCCGATTACCGGTCCAGTTGTGAAAGTACTCATGCGCTATAACTGACTCAATACCCTGAAAGTCTGTATCTGTAGCGGTCTGCTGATCTGCCAATACGTACTTTGAGTTAAATATGTTCAGCCCCTTATTTTCCATCGCCCCCATATTAAAATCATCTACTGCGACGACAAAGTAATTGTCCAGGTCATACTCCAGACCATAAGTTTCTTCATCCCACCGCATCGCCGCAATCAACGACTTCATGGCGTGATCGCATTTATCAATGTTATGTTTTTCCGTATATATGTATAGACCGACATGCTGGCCGGACTTTGTCGTGTATGAATCTTTCACGTGTTCCAAGTTACCAGCCACTAACGCAAACAAATAACAAGGTTTAGGATGTGGATCTACCCATTCAACCCAGTGCCTACCGTTATCGAGATGCCCCTCTGCTGACTTGTTTCCATTTGACAACATCACCGGATATGCGTTGCTTTCTGCAACGATCTTAACCGTGTATCTGGACATCACATCCGGCCGATCCAGAAAGTAGGTAATTCTTCGAAACCCTTCCGCTTCACACTGAGTGCAATAGTTGCCTGAAGAGCGGTAAAGTCCTTCAAGGGCCGTGTTTTTGTCGGGATAAATCTCTGTTTCAATCTCCACAACGCATTGATCACCGAAGCTGTTAATGACCAGACTCTCTGGTGTATGAGACAGATCACTGCTGAGATCAAGCTTCTTTCCATCACAAACCACAGACAGCAACTTAAGCTCACAGCCCACAAGCGTTAAGGTGTTGTCCTGCTCCCTTGCTTCAGGGTTTTTTCTGATGGCAAGCCTTGACTTCACTCGCACCTGTTTTTCCTGCAGATCAAATTCAAGCTCGACCGTATCAATTAAAAAATTAGATGGCGTGTAGTCTTTGCGATGAATAGTCACAGACACGTTGCAGCTTCCCGAAGTTAATGTGCCGCACAGTCTAACAGGATGCGACGCTGGCTCTCACTCAGGCGCAGCAACTGTCGATTAAAGTAATAGTTATTTCAAATGCCCGGCAGATCACAATTTTGGTCAAAGTTATGAACCTTGCCGCCGCTACCCTCCACCACAAACGACTGCGTGAAAGCACTCAGCAGTGTCAGCATGCAACTCAAATACATGGTGAACAACCACCGGGGAAGCGGTCGTCATGAAAGTACTTAGCGTTGAATTTTTACGTCCGATGCTGCTGTTTTGCAGCATGCTCTGCATCGCAGGGATTACCGCACACCAAATCATCTACTCACGTGCGTGGCACAAACCTCTTGATGTGGTGATATTTCCCATCAACGGGGATAACTCACTGGAAACTCACAACTACATTAACAATTTAAGAGATGACAGCTTTGCGGAAATAGACAACTGGCTAGCGACTGAGGCTAAAAGGCACAACCTGCCATTGAATCGTCCAACCCGCACACGTCTGGGTAAACGCGTGAAGTCCGTGCCACCAGTTTTACCAGTCGATAAGGGCATAGTAAGGACCGTATTGTGGGGCTTGCAACTACGAAGCTGGGTTTTTCGAAATACGCCGGATGATGAGTCCAACCTTCGTCGCGTCCGCGTGTTTGTTGTCTATCATCTTGGGGAAGATGAAAAACCGTTGGCTCACTCTGTCGGGTTACAGCAAGGGTTGATTGGGGTAGTCCATGCGTTTGCTAAACCAAAGCAAAATGCTCAGAATAATATTGTTATAGCGCATGAAATATTGCATACCGTAGGGGCATCGGACAAATACAACTTTTACGGCGGTCCGGAATATCCTGTTGGCTTTGCCAACCCCCTACGCGAGCCGCTTTTCCCACAACGTTACGCCGAGATTATGGCCGGCCGGATTCCAACATCCCACTACCAATCCTATATGGCAAGGAGTCTCAAAAGTGTACGTATCAACTATACAACCGCACAGGAAATAGCCTGGATAAAATAGCCTGGATAACGACTTGAGCGATGCACCCGGTGAGAACGAAATTGTTTTAATCAATCCTCTCTGACCATGAGAAACAGCAACACACGATTTAACGTTACACTGCCTTATCGCTTTTCTGTGCAGTAAGCCATGGAGACACTTTCATCACTTGTAGCACCTTATATCGGTTATCTACCGTGGCTTGGCTGGGCATCTGTTATTTCCTTCCTTGTTAGCCTGGCCATTGTGCCGATATTACTGGCGCGCATACCGGTGGACTATTTCACCCAATCCGCTACGAAAAGAAAACCGGCCCCAAAAATCTCAAGATTGCACTACTCTTTAGTGTGGATACTTCGGAATTTAACCGGTCTGGTGCTGGTTCTGGTTGGAGTCGCAATGTTAGTGCTCCCCGGGCAAGGCTTGCTGACCATCATACTGGGTGTTTTTGTCGCAGATTTTCCAGGTAAATGGACTCTTGAGCGCAGACTGGTGGCCAACCATAAAGTGTTCAAAGGCATCAACTGGATCAGAGCTAAAAGGGGCGCCGAGCGTCTTGTCTATCCCGAAAAATCCACAAAAAACGGTATTGAAAATTAAAATAAACTACTGATCTGTGGAAACGTATTGAAGCTCTTCACCAAACACTTGACTGCTGTTTTGCTCGTTGCTTTGTGGTTCGCTGCAGCGCCCGGTCAAGTCATAGCAGAGGAAATTGAATCACCCCGGCTCGACTCCCTTGAGCAGCTATATCGGCAGCGCATCACGCACCTCAATCTCGAAATTCTAAACGAAACCCAGCGACGCACCACAATACTCGGGCAGCTGGATGCAATGATCAACGACATCAGCGACCTTGAAAAGCAAAAAATAACGACTCAAGACAGCACACCTGTATTAACCGACACCCTGCAGGAAGTCACCGAGCAAGTACTGTTCACAGAGAAAAAGATTGAGTTTAATAAACGCTTGTTAACGGAGCTTCAGGATTCCCTTGCCAGACAACCGCGTCCGAGCGTCTGGCATGCCGCGCTGGGTAAGCCGGACCTGCAACAACTACACAAAAAAAACGCCGCACAGCGTTACCTCGTATACACCACCGAAAAGCATCAAAAAGCACTGCAGGCTCAGCGTCTGGAGCTCGGCCAACGTCAACAAACACTGGAGAATTACGGTCACACGATTTCCAGCTCAATTGATCAGCTCAAAGACCGGTCAGAGAGCCTTATCGAACGCCGAATCAACCTGGAACGTCAGCTGACTGTTCTTTCTTCCGAGATTGTGCAAAAACAAGATCGGGTCGAGCGCCTCGTCCAGCGCTCCGAACAACTCAAGGGTGATCCGGCATCACTACAGTTCGCCAAACTGCAAAAGCGACTTCCAGACCCGGTACAGGGCACGCTTTTCAAACAATTTGCGGAACCAAAAGCCAAAGGCCTCCTCAAATGGGAGGGAATTCTTATCACTGCTCCCCTAGGCCAGTCATTTACTGCCGTATCAGATGGTTTGGTCGTATTTGCTGATGAAATTCAAGGACTTGGTAACGTAGCCATTGTTGATCACGGTGAAGGTTATATGAGCCTTTACGGGATGGCAGAGCTACTTCTGGTACAAACGGACCAACTTTTACTCGCTGGTGACCCTATTGGCACTGTTGGAGAATCTGTCGGAACGGGCACTTCGGCGCTATACTTTGAAGTCCGTCACAATGCAGACACCCTAAATCCCACAGATTGGCTGCAAATGAAGCAGATTTCTCAAAAGAATGAGCAGTTACGACTCTTATTAGAGTCAAAATGATAAGATTCAGAAACATATTCGCCCATTAAAGGGTTTTGGAGTCAACGAATGACAATCCGCTCGAAACCGATCACGCTATTTGCCGTAGGCGCAGTGCTAGGTATTACGTTGACTTTAGGTCACAGCGTCGTAGGTGCCAGAGATAACTCAGGCGATGTTCTACCACTTGAGCAACTCCGTACCTTCTCTGATGTATTCGCCCGAATCAAACGCAACTACGTTGAAGATGTGTCCGATGAAGATTTACTAGAGCACGCTATTCGCGGCATGTTGAGCGGCCTTGACCCTCATTCAAGCTACCTGAATACAGAACAGTTCCAGGAGCTGCGTATTGGCACCTCAGGCGAGTTTGGCGGCCTGGGTATTGAAGTCGGCATGGAAGACGGTTTTGTCAAAGTGGTTTCTCCTATCGATGATACCCCGGCAGCACGCGCCGGCATGCAACCCGGTGACTTGATCATCCGGTTGGACGACAAACCAGTGAAAGGCATGGCGCTCAATGACGCGGTCAAAATGATGCGCGGCAAACCGGGCAGCGACATCATTCTTACTGTCGTTCGCGAAGGCGAAGACAAGCCACTTAAAATCACTATCACCCGTGCGGTAATTCAGGTCACCAGTGTTAAAAACAGAATTCTGGAAGATGGCTACGGCTATGTTCGAGTGTCACATTTTCAAACCAAAACGCCGACGGACATGATCAAAGCGATCGAGAGCATGCAGACTGAAGGTGAGCTCAAGGGTCTGGTTCTGGATCTTCGCAACAACCCCGGCGGAGTACTCTCTGCAGCAGTAGGTATCTCAGACGCCTTCTTAAATGATGGTCTCATTGTCTATACCGATGGCCGTGAGGAAGATTCAAGGCTTCGTTACTCGGCCTCTCGCGGCGACATCATCGAGGGGGCGCCACTGGTCATCCTGGTCAATGGTGGATCAGCTTCTGCTTCGGAGATCGTTGCAGGCGCTATGCAGGATCACGGCAGAGGTGTTGTGATGGGCTCTAAAACCTTTGGCAAGGGCTCAGTTCAAACCATTCAAAATCTGCCCAATGGCGGAGCGGTTAAACTCACAACAGCCCGTTATTACACTCCATCCGGACGCTCCATTCAGGCACAGGGTATCGATCCGGATATCGTGACCGGCAACCTGCGCGTGGCAAAGCGTGAGGAATCCGGAATTGAGCCGATCACTGAATCAAGCTTGTCCGGTCATCTGAGTAATCCAGAGGATGGTGAAGAGGTACAGACCGCCGATGAGAAACCTAAAGACGGCAATCTCGCCGAAGATGACTATCAATTGAATGAAGCGTTAAACCTGCTGAAGGGCTTATTCATTCTTAGTCGCAAAGGCTAGCTGCTCGTGATGATGGGCGCCACCAGGTGCCCATCATATCTATCTGGCCAAACAGTCCTCCTGTTCCCGCCTGACCCTCCCCTTAAAAAGCGCCAAGGTATGACGAAAGTCGCCATACTGATCCCCACCTTGTAATCGTTTTTGGTATCTTTACGCTGTAATCGATACAGACAAAGAAACCACTATGCAAAGCCTGATGCAACAACGCCCATTGATGATCTCAAGCATCATCGAATTCGCCGAGCGCTGGTACCCGGACGTAGAAGTGGTCTCTCGAAGCACTGAGGGCCCAATCCATCGCTACTCCTACAAAGACATGGGGGTACGCGCACGCAAGCTCGCTTCAAGCTTGAGCACGCTGGGTATCGCCGCAGGCGACCGGGTCGGAACATTGGCCTGGAACGGCTACCGCCACCTTGAGCTTTATTATGGCGTCTCTGGTAGCGGTGCTGTGCTGCATACAGTCAACCCGCGCCTGTTCGCAGAGCAAATGGCTTATGTCATTGACCATGCAGGCGATCAGGTTATCTTTTCTGATCTCACGTTTATCCCACTGCTTGAGGGATTGCAGGATAAGCTCACCAACATCAATCATTTTGTGATCATGACTGATCGCGAACATATGCCAGAGACCACTTTAAAAAATGTGCATTGCTATGAAGACTTATTAGATGCCGGAACCTCAGACTACCAGTGGCCGGAGTTTGATGAAAATGCCCCGTCAAGTATGTGTTATACCTCAGGCACTACGGGTAACCCGAAAGGCGTGGTTTACTCACACCGGTCAACACTGATTCACGCGATGGCGAGCTCCGTGCCGAACGGACTAAATATCGGAGGCCTGGATTCCATTTTACTGGTCGTACCACAGTTTCACGTTAATGCCTGGGGCGTGTCCTATGCCGCTCTGATGAACGGCTGCAAATTGGTATTGCCCGGCCCTGCAATGGACGGTGAATCGATACATGAACTACTAGATAAGGAAAAGTGCACGTTGTCGCTTGCCGTGCCTACTATTTGGATGATGCTAACCGGGTACCTTCGCGAAAGCGGAAAAACCCTGCCACACATGGAGCGTGTGGTGATCGGTGGTTCCGCCGTACCGGAGGCGATGATTCGCTCTTTTGAACAAGACTATGAAGTACAAGTGATCCACGCCTGGGGCATGACGGAAACCAGCCCCCTGGGTACGTTAAATTTCCTGATGCCCCACCTGCAACAGCTCGACTACGAAGACCAGATGCCTACCAAAATCAAACAGGGTAAAGCAATCTTTGGCGTTGATATCAGAATTGTCGATGATGAAAACAAAGTCCTGCCGCACGACGGCGTAGCATTTGGCAAACTACAGGCACGCGGCCATTGGGTAACCTCCGGTTACTACGGTGAAGAGTCTGCAATAGATGCAGATGGCTGGTTTGATACCGGCGATGTCGCTACCATAGACAAAGACGGTTACATGATGATCACCGATCGCACCAAAGATGTGATCAAATCGGGCGGTGAATGGATAAGTTCCATAGAGCTTGAAAATGTGGCTGTTGGTCACCCGTCAATTACAGAAGCCGCAGTCATCGCAATAGCCCATCCTAAGTGGGATGAAAGGCCACTGCTTATTGCCGTACGTTGCGATGAAGTAGAAAAAGAAGAGCTTTTAACCTATATGACAAACCATATAGCAAAGTGGCAACTACCTAACGATATTCTGTTTGTCGAAGAATTACCGCATGGAGCGACTGGCAAATTAAACAAACTTAAACTTCGCGACGAATACAGCGACTATAAATTTCCAGACGCCTGACATAACCAAAACCAGTCAATAGCAACTTCACTAGTCTCTGCCACCGGAAGCCCTCCCGAATGCTTGATCTTTTGTACAACCAGCAATATGCATTATTTGTCCTGATAATTATAACGCTGGTTATTTCTTTGACGTTCCACGAGTACGGACATGCGGCTGCGGCGAAATTACTGGGAGACGATACCGCCCAGCGTATGGGCAGATTAAATATCAACCCATTGGCACATCTTGACGCTATGGGACTGGCAATGGTGGTGTTAATCGGTTTCGGTTACGCAAAGCCAGTGCCGACCAATCCAAATAACTTTAAATCGAGCTGGGGCATCCCATTGGTAGCACTAGCAGGCCCCGCAATGAATCTATTGCTGGCCTTCATAACCATTAACGTCTATATCGCAGGACTGAAATCCGGAAATACGTGGTTCACTCAACAAGGCCCGGAAACTTTTTTTATCTATCTAGCATCTATCAACTTACTGCTCATGCTGTTTAACCTGATTCCACTTGGGCCGCTTGATGGACACTATATCCTCGGCTACCTGCTACCACGTCAGTTATCTGAAACCTACCTGGACTATAACCGTCGTTACGGGCACTTCTTGTTTCTAGGGCTCATACTACTCAGCCTGGTAGGAATTCCGATCTTCAGTAAACTCATGTCAACAGCCAATAGTATCCTGCCCAAGCTGGTGGTCATCAGCTAACGGTTAAGCCGTGACTGTTTTAATACGGTTTCTGGCTTACATAATTGCCTGGCGGGTCATAGTTACACACCCAGATCTGTTCTTTCCCGGGGCAACTCGCTGCAGCACAGCCAACCACCTGCGAGTCGCGCCATACCAACTGTGTGTAGTTGTCACAGTCTTTGTTCAAGGCACATTCATTAGTCGTGTAGTCATAGTCGATACCCTGTCGCGCCCAACTCAATACGATCTGGCGCTCATCAATAGCGGCAGTTTCAGTTCGACCATCGCCGAAACGTACAGCATCAACCCGCTGTAGGTTTTCACCAATACCGTTTTTATGCAGAGGCAATCCAATTGCCCCTCTTCTACGTACTGAACAGCCGGCATCACCGGATAAATAGTTTGCCCAATCTGACGCCAGTGATTCCAGGTTTGTTGACCATCTCAAGGGCGGTACACCCAAACGCTGACGAATAGCATTGTGGCTACTGAGAATATTGTCTTTATCAATCGCAACATTCGTCTCTGTGACCGCCACCTGTTGTAACCCTGGTGAAATTGGAGACGTGAGTGTTGACTGAGCGCAAGATGTAACGGCAGTCATTGCAACTGCCGTTATTAGCAATTCAGTTAATACATTTTTAATTATTGTTACTCAACGTAGGTTTAACCAAGTTGCTCTTCAACACTGCAACCCGGTGCCTGAGATTTAACATGGTTTATCGCATCTGTCCGATCTTGCACACTTGGATACATCGCACTGGTGGCAACAACTTGTCCATTTGCAGACTTAACGTTAAAAAAGTACATGCCATTGGCAGACTCTTTCAAAACATATCTTTTATCTTCCGTGCAGTTTTTCTTTACCGAATTAATGCCCTTTGAGGCACTGTCTTTAGCTTTGTAGTTTTCACTCCTGAGAACCATTTTTCCTTCGTCGTTAACAAACGAAAAGCTGAATGGTTCTGCTGCACTACTCTTTTTCAATAAAGCCTTCATTATCTATTCTCCTAGTTCAGAACAACGAAGCATCAGTCTAGCATTGAAAAAATCACTTTATGCCGGGTGTAACGATGTTTTGTAGTTGGCGAATATCACCTATAACCGAACCGGTGTTCAAGCCGCCTCGTTAAGGTTTTTTTCAGCCTCCCCGCTATATACCAAACTCAACGTATCCTGTTTATTTAATGAGGTTTTTTCGGCTTGGATTTGGTCTAAAGCAAAGCCAATTAACTCTATTCCGCAATGGGTTGAAATATCGCACCATGCTTTACCGAAATTTACATTGAGGTTTGCATACGTTTCCTTTATTCCTGAATTTATTGATAATTGATCATAAAGCTGCCCCTGCAACCTATCTATTATTGAATTCACACTGCTTTCAGGAGTGTCGGTTAGCACGATAACAAATCGATCCGCCTCGTATCTTGCCACTACATCCGTGTCTCTTACAGAACTTTGCATCACTGCAGCCATGATGGAAAGCAACTTATCTCCAGCCTGAAACCCGTAAACTGTGTTGTAATGGTTGAAATTAGAAACATTCACCACCAAAACAACCAGTGGCGTGTTGTAGCGCTTATACCGAGCTACCTCGGTCTCCAGCCTGCTCTCAATATAATAACGATTATACATACCTGTCAAAGGATCCATAACCGACCTGCCATCTACCGATCCAGTGTCATTAGACTTAGAAATAACACTCGCGATAATGTTATTCACTATGTTCAAACAACAAACAAGTAATAACACCAAAGAAAAAGCAAAAAAATAAATACTGCTGGAAACCTCTTGCGTCAACATACGCAGACTATAAAAACCACATAGAACAGAAGAAAGTGCGGCCAACAAAACGCCGAAGTACACCATCTTGCGAGTTCCTGCAATTCCTGCACTATATCTAAATAGATAGATCAATTGCTTTGCGGCAACAAATATAAGAAACAAACTACAAATTAATAGAAACGTGTTGATGTAATCTACCACCATGACCACATACTGTTACTCAACCATCTCAGTTATTTTTGTCTCGTTTTGCTCCGAGTCTTGCAACTTAAGCCATTCATAGCGATCTACAGTGTCAACCGGGACATTGGCAAATTGATTATCTCGCAAAATAAGGAGATGTACTTTGTCACCAGGTTTATGCTCGGTCCAAATCTTTGCGTACATGTCTTTTAATGAAGTCACTTGATTCTGATTAACGGCGACTATTCTGTCACCAGCTTTGATTCCTGAGTTTGCGGCAGGTGCATCTTCGTACACTGCACCCACCTTGATACCGACTTTAGTGTCTTTGGTTTCGAACCCTAACCAGGGCTTCACCGAAGATTGGCTACGGCCATGAGAAAGGAGTTCACCCATCACTACTTTAAGTGCATTGATTGGAATAAAGATGTTACCTGGTACACGCACTTTCGGATCGATATCGATATCGATTGATACTAACGCACCAATCCCCAATAGCTTTGCGTTTTCAGATACCAGAGCAGCACCACTAAAATCTGTGCTCGGCGGGTAGGTGTGAATGGCATCAGCCAACATGTACTCCCAGCCACCAGTGAATGGCTTGACTTTACCAACAGTCACCGACAACGCGCCTTGCTCACCGGAGCTTGGCAAAATCAAGGCCTTCTGCTGGTCTTTTATTTCAGAGGAGTCGCCGAGCTCGAGTGCGAGTGTAGAGCGGAAGTTTTTCGTGCGCAGCAGGCCTATACCGAGACTATCGTCATAAGCCACGATCTCTGCCTCATCTGTAATGCCATTCGCGAAAGTCACTTTAACCGTTTCTGCCTCTGCAACAATATAGCCGGCAGTGGCAATAAGACCGTTGGAATCAAGAACCACACCTGTTCCTTTACGATCAACACCAAACGTAGACAAAGTGCGTGCACCGTCTCGAGCCTTTGCCTCCACCACGACCACCGAGTGCATGATTCTTTGCACCGGATCAGTTACTTCCGGCAATGCCTTACCCAATCCGGGCTCAGCTAAAGCGTCGATTGATTCTGCTGCTTCAGTTTTTGACTCTGATTCAACGATTGCAGATTCAGTGGGGTAGGAATCAAACGGTGACAGCAACGGATCAGCAGAAACCGCACTAACGCAACAAAGCATTGCGGCAATGATGTAGAGCACATATCGCTGAACGCGATCGAAAGAAACCAAAGACATAATCGAATCCCTGTATGTTGCCGCAGTGGCAGGTATCAAACTGGAGTAGCACCCTGTATGCCACTTAGACTGAACCTGTTACTCAGCTACATTCGCGCCGACCGAATAAACAAGAGATAAAAAAAAAGGGCCGCTAAAAAGCGGCCCTTTCGGCATTGCTAAAAATTAGCAATTAGCCTTTGATACCCAACTTGTTAAGAGTATCCATAGTCAAACCACCAGTAGGTAAACCGCGAGCTCGTTGAAAACGCTCGATAGCAACCATAGTCTGACGACCTAGAACACCGTCAATAGGACCAGGAGTATAACCAGCTGATGCCAATGAACGCTGTACGTCCTGGATCATGCTAGTGCTCATGTTGGTTTCACACAGAACAGATCTCCACTCCAGACGATCGCTTGTTACCTGAACGCGACGACTTACCGTATCGGTAACCGCAGGGATCGCAGTACGCATTTCTTTCGCATCTTCCAGAAGACGTCTAACACGCTTAGTCTCGTACTTTGCAGGGATCTCTACACGCTTAACAGAGGCAGGAGTCTTAACCACTTTACGTGAAACGCTTGCCATCTTTGCAGGAGTTTCCTGCAAGCAAATAACGTTACCTGTCAATTTACCAAAATCACCACGAGCACCCTTTGGCTGCCATGTATGGCTACCACCGGACTGCATAACACGCTTAGTGACGTTCTTGAATTGAGCAGGAACTGCAACACGAGATTCTGACGCATCAGCAACAAGCTTACGAACACGGATTGTTTCGTAACGCGCTGGCTCTTCCATTACTTTGGTAGATGCCGGAGCTTTCAGTACACGCTTAGTGAGTGTTTTGTAAACAGCAGGGATTTCCACCAGACACATGATGTCGCCAGTACCGTGATCGATTTTCTCAACCGCGCCACGACCAGCTTTCCATACAGTTTTAGCGTCTTCAACCTTTACACGCTCTTGCATAGTTTCGAAAACTGCAGGTACTTCAACCAGCTTACGCGATGCAGGTGCAACCATGACACGCTGTTCAGCCCACTCATACTTAGCAGGAGTCAGTTTGATTTCTTCTGAAGCTTCAGAAACCATAATGCGCTCAGTAACCGTGTTGTAGCTAGGCGCTGAGAAATGCTCTGCGAAACATGATCCAGGTCGTGCAGCGTCAATGTTGGCACCGCTTGCACGAGCCATAGCAACAAGCGCTGAATCAGCACCAACTGAACTACCGGCTGAACCCATTACCCATGAACTGGCTGCTGGAGACACTTCATATGTTTGAGTATCGGTACCGAATGTCGCAGGGATCACGCGAAGCTCTGTTCCAGCTTCACTTACCAGTACGCGTTCTTCAACTGTTTCGTACTTGGCAGGAATGATTTTGACTCGCTCACTAGCTTCTTTAACAATGATGGTTGAGCTCTCAGTGCGGTACTGAGCAGGAATTACGACCTTAGCGTAACACTCACCTGGCTTCGCGTTAGGCAAGACATTAGTCATGTCTTCCATTGCGATACCCACGCTTGCAGTGCTAGCAAAGGCACCCAAAACAGCATACTTAAATAAGTTCTTCTTCATTTATAAATTTCCGATTTGTAGATTTTCAACTTGCCAGTAATATTGTCAGTACTTGGGTACCGCTCACTGACGTCCCAGTGTTACAGGTGTCTTTAGACTGGCACCGGAACATGAACATGCAACGGTTGTGCTTATTAGTGACCGACTCTTTAAAACCTTGAAACAAGAGTGCACGCATAGCCAAGAAAAAAGTATTTATCCCGCCAAAACAATCACTTACATATGTAAAACAATGTATGCAAATAAGTTGTAACTTATTGCTTATGCAAAAAATTGGTCATGGACAAAAATCTGACACCACATATATCAACAGATTCCTTTGTTCATCAATAATCAACAGGCAAGTTACTCGCCAAACACCTACCAAAGACGTATCCGTATGACTACTCGATTCAAATGGCTAGCACTCATATTTCTTTTTATTTTCCTTGCAGGTTTATTAGCCTGGTTCGCACTGCAAAACTTTATTGCCAAAGATCAAGAGCTCTCAGTAAAGCCGCCACAGCAATATTCGAAGCTAAAGCTCGAACCACTGGAAAGCACCATCGGCTTACATGCACGACTGCCTTTTCTCTCTATTATTTCCGCGGCCGAACATGCAACCCGTGAAAATCAGACCGGCAACGGCGAAAAGCAAACCTGTAAAAAAGTACTGGGGGCGAAAGTGTGTGCCACTTTGTTGTGGCAGTACTCAATCGCCAGAGACGGCGAAGTTGAAGTTACCTCCCAGGGAGAAAGACTCCAACTCAGACTGCCGATCAGTTTTTCCGGTGTGGTGAGTGTCGACGGCAGAGGCGGTAAATTACTCGGCTTACGCAATAAGGATATCGATGGCAAACTTGCGTTACTTGCAGATCTCGATATCAGCATCGCGACAAACTGGTGCCCTACGATCAACAGCACTGTCAGCTACGAATGGATATCTGATCCAAAAATCAGGCTGATAGGTGGTATCCGGTTGAATCTAAGAAAATCCGTCGATAAGGCATTGCAACGCAAATTGTCAACGTTGCAGTCAAAACTGTCAAAACTGATCGATTGCGACAAGTTCCGTCAAACCGTCAGCGAACAATGGCGGATACATACGCTCGATGTCGCGATGAAGAAAAACGAGGACAGCAAGCTGCGGATTACCCCGATTAGTGCTGCAGTGTCTGATGTTGGTATAGAGAGTGACCACATCGGTATTGCGTTTGAGTTGGCCGCAGCCGTTCAGCTCGTGCAGACAACCCTGCCCGCAACGGAGGACGTACGACGGTTACCGGACCTGACGCCCTACACACAAACACCTGGCACTGTTGAATTCAGTTTGCTGTTGGAAATCCCATACCAACAACTTAAAGACACACTATCACCGAAGGTAATTGGTAAAACCTACTCATCAGGAGACTCAAACTCATTAACCATCACATCGATAGATCTATACCCGAGTGGTCAACTACTGGCTATAGATATCGGTTTCCAGGCGAGCGCACTAAGCGAAATATTTACAACAAAGGGGCATATTTACATCACCGCCAGACCGGTCGCTGACCCGGTGAACAATACCCTGCACCTGACCGACCTTGCCTTCACCCGATCGATCGACAGCAGTCTGGTGTCAGCACTCACGACCATTATGCGCCAGCAGCTTTTAACGTCTCTCGTCGACGCATCGACTATTGATCTGGGCCCCGCCCTGGGCAAAATCGAAAGGTCAGTTGAGGAAGCTCTTTCAGACCCCGCCAAAACCGCAGGCATCCTAATCACCGTGCAACCCCCGGAGGTTCGATTGATGGCATTGAACCCACAGTCAGAGGGCATTGCCGCCATCGTTCATCTATCCACCCAACTCGACGCCACTATTCCGGAGAACGTACTGATTCGTTAACAACCCGCACATTGTCAGGCTGCCGACATTTAACTACGGGATAACCTCCTCTGCAATGAGTGGCATCTGATAAAATACTCAGATGGATGTCTCTCACATACTCGATTCTCTGAACACCGAACAACGCGAAGCTGTCACCGCCGAGCCTGGACCATTATTGATTCAGGCAGGTGCTGGCAGCGGCAAGACTCGGGTGTTAACTCATCGTATCGCCTGGCTCAATCAGGTCGAGAACGTATCTCCCTTTGGTATTCTGGCGGTCACTTTTACCAATAAAGCTGCCGGTGAGATGCGCGCGCGCGTCGAAGAGCTGCTCGGCAGCCCTATCGGCCCGATGTGGGTGGGTACTTTCCACGGCTTGTCGCATCGCTTTCTGAGAATGCACTGGAAAGAGGCGAAGCTGCCGCAAACCTTTCAAATTCTCGACTCTGAAGACCAAAGACGGCTCGTGCAGCGTGCCATCCGTGGTCTGGCTCTCGATGAAACGCAGTGGCCGCCACGCAACGCCATGTGGTACATCAACAATAAAAAAGACGAAGGGCTGCGTCCTCAGCATATTCGAGATGACGACGACCCGACCGAACAACAGATGATCCGCATCTACCAGGCCTATGAAAACGCCTGTCAGTTGGCGGGAGCAGTGGATTTTGCCGAGCTGCTGTTGCGCTCCCTCGAAACGTTGCGCGACAACGATGAACTGCTGCAGCATTATCAAAACCGGTTCCAGCACTTATTGGTAGATGAGTTTCAAGACACCAACTCAATTCAGTACGCCTGGCTACAGTTGTTGGCAGGTGAAAAAGGCAACGTCTTTGCCGTCGGTGATGATGACCAATCCATCTATGGCTGGCGTGGTGCAAAAGTAGAAAACATCCTGAACTTTGAGCACGACTTCCCAGCCACCAAAGTGATCAGACTGGAACGCAACTATCGCTCAACCGGCAATATATTAAACGCCGCCAACGCACTCATTGAGTACAACGAAGATCGTTTGGGGAAAAACCTCTGGACTGACATTGGCGACGGTGACCTGATCACTTTTTACAGTGCCCACAACGAAGGTGATGAAGCACGCTTTATCATCGAGCGCATCATGGAACACGTACACTTGGGCGGAGCGCGAGCGGAAGCCGCAATCCTTTATCGTTCAAACGCTCAATCCCGCGCGATTGAAGAAGAATTAATTCGAAGCGGTATACCGTATCGGGTATACGGTGGCTTGCGATTCTTCGAGCGTATGGAGATTAAAGATGCGCTCGCTTATCTGCGCCTAATCAGTCTATCTGACGATGATGTTTCGTTTGAAAGAGTCGTTAATCAACCGCCAAGAGGCATCGGTGATAAAACGCTTTCGCAAATTCGCACAGTAGCGACCGACGCCAATGTATCCCTGTGGCATGCATGCGCAGAGATTCTTACTGCTAACGCTCTCAAAGGCCGGGCTTCCACTGCTGTCACCGCGTTTATGAAACTGATTATGCAGCTGCGTAAAGAAACCGAAGGCATGTCCCTCGACCAAATGATCAGTCATGTGATCGAACACAGTGGCTTGCTTGCACACTATAAGAAAGATCGAACAGAGAAAGGCGAAGCAAGAGTAGAAAACCTGCAGGAACTTGTCGGTGCCGCGATGGATCCACCAGACCTTCCCGAGGACATGCCTGACATGACCGTGTTGGACGCCTTTCTTTCCAATGCTGCACTCGAGGCAGGTGAGCGGCAAGGAGACGAGTGGGAAGATTGCGTGCAACTCATGACACTACACTCAGCCAAGGGCCTTGAATTTCCGATGGTCTTTATGACAGGCATGGAGCAAGGGTTGTTCCCAAGTAAAAGATCAATAGAAGAATCAGGAAAAGTAGAGGAAGAACGGCGGCTCTGCTACGTAGGTATCACCCGCGCCGAAAAGAAACTCTATCTAAGTATGGCGGAGCATCGCAGACTATATGGTCGTGATCACTTCAATACCGCGTCTAAGTTCATCTCTGAAATTCCTGCAGAACTACTGCAGGAAATTCGGCCACGTATGCACGTCACCAGACCAATGGCTGCACCACCGGCTATAAAACGAAGTAAAATTCGCGAAGACAACTCTACCGGTTTAACTGTTGGCCAACGAGTAAAGCACAGCAAATTCGGTGAAGGTGTGGTGACTGACTACGAAGGCCAGGGCTCTCATGCGCGCGTGTATGTTAACTTTGAAGAGGTTGGCAGCAAGTGGCTGGTGATGGCGTATGCCAACCTTGAGGTAATGCATATCGCCTAAGTGGGTGTCCGTGAATGAATGATCTACCGCGGAAGCGATCTTCTGGCTAGTGGACTGTGCGGGAAGTTCGGTAACAAACTTTTCACAGCCACAGTCGTCAGAGCAAGGCGGAAAAATGCAGGCATAACAGGGCCTACGTCGAATTTTTCTAACGCAGCTATGGCGGCTGTGGCGAAGAAAAGTGTTACCGATCTTTCCAAACAGCCCACTAGCTAATACGATCACAACGTGAAAGAAGAATGACTAGAACCTCATTCTCGAACACCCACTAACGCTACCACTTATCGCGTAGCGAATAGTACATCATGCCAAGCTTAAGTAAGGGCGATCGCATTTTCGCTCCACCCGGAAAACGCTTATGACTAACACCGGCCATCACATTAAAGCTGTCCAGATTTCCCGCTAAAGCATCGCCGCATAGCTTACCTGCAAAGGTCGCCATACCCACACCATGACCAGAGTAACCGGACGAAGACATCACATTAGATTCCAGTTGTTGAAGGTGTGGCATTCGATTCATCGTAATCGCTAGTGTACCGCCCCATCCATAGTCAATTTCCACCCCGTCAAGTTGTGGGAATACTTGCAACATCGCCACCTTAACAAACGATTTAATATCTTCAGGAAAGCGATAGCCATAGCTTTCACGCCCACCGAACAGCAAACGATTATCTATAGAGCGCCTGAAGTAGTTCACTACAAACTTTGAATCCGCGACGGCCATATTGTCGCGTATTAATGCACTTGCCACAGATGATCCCAACGGCTCGGTGGCGATAATATAGTTATTTATCGGCATTACCCGCGCAGCCACATCAGCTGATAATTCTCCAAGATACCCATTGCACGCCAACAGCAATTGCCTTGCGTTGACTGTGCCTGTTTCAGTAGTCACTGTCACCCGTTGTGGTGTTCGTTCGTAGCCCAGCACCTCAGTATTTTCATAAATGCGTACGCCATTCTTTAACGCTGCATCCGCCAGACCTATGGCAAGCTTTAATGGGTGCAAGTGACCTGAGCCGATATCTACAGAACCTGAAAAATACGCATCACTCGCAAGACGTTGCCGTAACTCATCTTTATCTACAAAAGAAATATCCTGATAGTCGTACTGATTATTTAACTTCTCAACATAACTTTCTGTCTCACGGGTAAAGCCTGACTTGTGATCAGCGTGAATGATACCCGCCTGGTAGTCGCAAACAATTTGATGCTTTTGAATTAACTGATGTACGTGCTGTTTGGATTGTTGCGCAAGGTCCCAGAGGAGCTTTGCGCTAGTGAGTCCATACTTGGTTTCAAGCTCAGTTTGATCAACTCTCTGACCGGACCCGAGTTGCCCGCCATTGCGACCACTCGCCCCCCACCCCACCCGATGAGCATCAATCAGAACAACATCGACACCCTGTTCAGCCAGGCTCAAAGCGGCAGACAGGCCCGTGAACCCGCCACCGACAATACAAACATCACAGGCAATTGGCTCTTGCAATGATACTTGCTTTTCTAGCGGGTCAGCACTCACCGCATACCATGATTGAGGGTACCGGCCACGCTGATCGTTTTCATGCAGAAGTTTATTCACAGTCATAGCGCCATTCGCGTTTATATATCGAATGTGTAGATTGTGCGGTTAGTGGTGCGCTTTTGGTAGTACTGTTTACGGCACTGAGCGACTGCTCAGATCAACACACTCAGTAATCGAGTTTAATATCAAACGCCACTCGATCACGCAACGACTTTGACTGTATCAGCAGTTCCACCGTCCAACGTCCATGCATACTGAACATCAAACCTTTGAGCAGATATTTTCCGTCACCGAGGTATTCACTGACCTGGGGTTGCGAGGGCAGGCCATGACCATGCATTGGCATTCCACCCTCCACACTAACGCGTGCAGGGCTTACCGCCTGACCGTCAGCAGTTTTGATAGTAACCACCCACTCGAGAAATTGATTGATCTCAATAGAATCATCAGTCTGGGGGTCGAGCGTGACGTCAAAAACGCCATTGGTTGAAGTTTGCCGCCACTGCAACTTGGGGGATGTCGTAACGTCGCTTTCAGACGCATCCGCCCCGGGCGCTACAAGCATGGGCCCCAAAAGCAGGGCCATGCAAAGGATGCAACACTGGATAAAGTGCTTATTAGTGCCGATTGATAATCGTGGTGCTGAAAATCGCATACCTGATTCTGTGTGGTCAAGATGGTGATCCACATTAGCAAGAAGCTGCCCAGAATAGGGCAAACTTCTGTTATAGACTTTTGCTGAAAGCCTTTTAGGCGTTGTCTACCTCAGCTTCGTACTCTTCTTCCATCTCAAGCTGATCTTCTGGCATGTCCTGCTGCATATCCTCACCATCCATAACAGCACCGGTTCTCTCAACTTCTGCTGCCTGCCAGCCTTTTTCACTGCGAGTCTGAATGAATTCTACTTCTTCTCCCTCATTGAGTGACTTATAGCCGTCACCCATGATTGAACGGTAGTGCACGAACACATCTTCACTATCATCGTTTAGTATAAAGCCGTAACCTTTGGCGTTATCAAACCACTTCACTTTGCCTACTGATTTTGCCACCTTAGTAACCTTCTAATAAATATGGTAATTCTTCCCCGGCTAGGGGTACTCTTACTGCATTACTCGCTACATACTTCTTACTATCTCCGACTACGACACGTAATTTAACATAGTCCCATTTCGCTGCCAATCAACCAGCCGATGTTGGGACCGCATACAGGCCAAAGTGTGACACAGTGACCCTCCAGCAAGATTTCTAACATATCAATACCTTGGCACTAAACTTCCTTTTAATGGTCAGATGTCATTCCACCAGACAAGTTCAACCCACCCAAGCTGAATAGGCCCGACGGACTCTCCATCATATGGTATTCCGACTGGTTTATTAGCGACTTAGATGCAGGCCCAAATTGAACAAAATCATGCACTATTTCCGCACAGCGTTAGGCGACGTTTGTCATTCGAGGCTGAGGGCTTTTAGTCAGGCCACATTGCTGGTTTGCTTAACTGCAACACACCAGTCCGCAAATGCTCAACAGGGCATCTGTGTCGCACCGCAAAGACCTCAGTGTCCACAACAGGTTGCACGTGTACCACAATATGAATTCACCTTTTCACGTTTGATCTTTGCAGACAATCCGGTTGCCGTACACGAGCTCGGCGATTATGTCGGATTCCCACACTGGCAGGCTGACTGCTCTGATTCAGACCCGCATTTCATTTCCGCTATCAAACGAATGACGCGGATCAATACAAACAACCAGTCGCAAAGTATTTCGGTGTTAAACGATTCGCTTTTCGACTACCCGGCGTTATATATGGTTGAAGCAGGATTCGCCTCTTTTACCGATGCCGAAGCAGAGCGCTTGCAAGAATACCTGTTGCGTGGCGGGTTTTTACTGGTCGATGATTTTCACGGCAGCTACCAGTGGAGCAAGTTTCTGGAGTGGATGAGCGCCATCTTCCCTGATCGTGAAATCGTCGATCTGCCCAAGAGTCACGAAATCTTTCACGTCCACTTTGATATTGAAAAGTTCGTGCAGATTCCCGGGCTTCGTGCGCTTTGTCTAAACAACGGTGCCACCTGGGAGCGCCCCATGAGTAAAGCCGGGACTGTGCTCGAAAGCAACAGTTCCCGCCAACAGCCAGCGTGGCGCGCTATTCTTGATGATGACGGGCGCGTTATGGTCATGATCAACTGGAACGTTGATCTCGGTGACGCGTGGGAGCACGCAGATATGGAAGAGTACGCGTCAGCCTATACATCTACGGCGTATCGCCTTGGAGTTAACTACATGATCTATAGCCTGACCCACTAGAGACTAACTAACTGTCTTTGTCACCAGGGCGTTTTTCATCACGTTTCGCCTGCAACAACACTTTGGCATCTTCACCCATATGCGGTTCGCCTCTGTTACGCGCGAGCCGCATCTGCTTTTCGCGCTCTAAAAAGCGCTCCCTTTGATCATCGGTGATGTCGTCCCAACACCTGGGGCACTGTGCGCCGGCAATATAGTGTTCGGTTTGTTTATCAGCATCGGTTATTGGTCTTCTACAGCCATGGCATTGATCGTAGCTGCCCGGTTGCAACTGATGATTCACCGTCACACGATCATCAAAAACAAAACACTCACCCTGCCATAGTGAATCCTTTTCGGGTACTTCTTCAAGGTATTTGAGTATTCCACCTTTCAGATGATAAACCTCATCAAAACCCATCTCACGCAAATAAGCGGTCGATTTCTCGCAGCGAATGCCGCCGGTACAAAACATAGCGACTTTAGTGTGCTTATTTTTATCTAAGCTGTTTCTGGCAAATTCAGGAAAATCACGAAACGACTTGGTGTCTGGATTCAGTGCGCCTTCAAAAGTTCCCACTTCGCACTCATAGTCGTTACGAGTATCAATCAACAACACATCCGGATCAGATATCAGCGCATTCCAGTCCTCTGCATCAACATAAGTACCAGCCGCATGTCGAGGGTCGATACCTTCAACCCCCATCGTCACAATCTCTTTTTTCAGTTTTACCCGCGAGCGTTTAAACGGCAGTTCATCGCTACGTGATTCTTTGCAATCAAGACCGTCAAGCTCGGGTACCGCACGCAACCAGTGTAGAACCTGATCGACCCCGTCTCGGGAACCGGCAACCGTACCGTTAATTCCTTCTGTCGCCAGCAGCAAAGTACCACGTACTTTAAGCGACAGCATCAATTCAAGCAGCGGGTCACGCAAAGCCTGATAATTATCGAGACGAACAAACTTATACAAGGCACAAACGACAACTGTCTGCACTTTCATTCTCCGTAAGCGAACCGGAACGTAAATCCGGTGCAATAAGCCACTTATTGTATAAACTGTCACCACCACTTACCACCGCCAAAAACAAAGTAGATGCGATTATGCGAAGCCGTGAGCTGCTTGATAAATTAATCAGCTATCCGACCGTCAGCCGCGACAGCAATCTGGAGCTGATCGCCTTTATTCAGCAGCACCTGAGTACATTGGGCTACCCGTCAGAGTTGGTGCACAACGAAGAAAAAACCAAGGCCAATTTGTATAGTGTCATAGGCCCGGCCGACAAACCCGGGGTGATGCTATCGGGCCACACCGATGTGGTACCGGTTGAAGGCCAGAACTGGAGCACAGATCCTTTTACACTGCGCGAGAGCAACGATTTGCTATTCGGCCGCGGCACCTGTGACATGAAAGGTTTTATCGCCTGTGCGCTGGCCATGGTTGAGACACTGGATAAAAGCAAACTCGCCACACCGCTGCATCTGGCATTCAGCTATGACGAAGAAATTGGCTGCATCGGGGTGAGGCGCTTACTGGAAAACTTAAAACACAGTAATTTCCCACCACGTTATTGCATTGTCGGAGAGCCGACCCTGATGCAACCTGTTATAGCTCACAAGGGCAAAACCGCTGCCCGAGCACACTGCCATGGCGTTGAGTGTCATTCGAGTCTCGCACCTCAATCGGTTAACGCAATTTATCTGGCGTCCGAGCTCATCAGTAAAATCCAGCAGAAGCAACGGCAAATCATAGAAAACGGCACACATGACCGTGACTACGATATCTCACATACCACACTGCACGTAGGAAAAATCGCCGGTGGAATTGCACTGAATATCGTGCCGAACTATTGCGCATTTGAATTCGAGATACGCAACCTCCCTACAGATGATCCAAAAGCCATTCTCGACGATATTCAACTCGCTGCAAACGAAATTGCCGCACCGTTTCTCGAATCGCACCCGGGCGCCAAGATCGAGATTGAGCTGACCAACGAATACCCGGCACTGAACACCAGCACAGAAAGTGATATCGTCGAATTCATTAAACAGCTGACCGGTGCTAACTCATTCGGAAAAATAGCATTTGGCACCGAAGGCGGATTATTCAGCCGCGAGCTCGGGGTAGAAACCATCGTCCTCGGACCCGGCAGTATTGAACAGGCGCACAAGCCCGATGAATATATTGCTATCGACCAGCTGGGTCGCTGTGATGCATTCTTGCAAAGATTAAAAGATGCACTGTATCAACCTGTAACAACCACCAACTAGAATAACCAACTACGTGACAAGGCAACACCATGACTGACAACCGACTCAACCAACTCGATCTCGACTTCGTTCGAAGTTGCTTCCCGACATTCGAAGAACCATTGGCTGCCAAAACCGCTTTCTTTGAAAATGCGGGTGGTAGTTATGTCGCAGGTGCGGTACTTGATCGCTTAATGCATTTTTACCGTGTCAACAAGGTACAGCCATACGGCGCCAGTGAAATTTTAAGCAGCGCCGGCAATCAAATGGACGCCGGCAGACAAGGCATGGCAGATCTGCTGGGTATTGATACAGCGGATCTCACCCTCGGGGCTTCAACTACACAGAACTTCAACACACTGGCATTTGCCTGCGAAGGTTTTGTTACGAACCATTCGGAAGTGATCGTCACTGATCAGGATCACGAAGCCAACATAGGCGCATGGGAACGGCTCTGCGAACGAACCGGTGCCACCTTAAAGGTGTGGACTATTAATCAGGACACTGCAGAACTTGAACTTGAAACATTAAGTTCACTGCTTACAAGCAATACTGCCATCGTTTGCATGACGCACAGTTCAAACATTATCGGAACCATTAACCCGGTTGAAAAAGTTATTGAGCTTTGTCGCGCAAACGGTACACGAGTGGCAATAGATGGAGTGTCATTCGCACCTCATAGTTGGCCTGACATTCCCACATTAAAGCCAGATGCCTACTGTTTCAGTACCTATAAGACCTATGCAACCCATATGGGTGTGATGTTCACGAGCGAAGATTTCAGATCTTTGCTCACACCACAATGCCACTACTTTAATCGCGGCTACGCCAATAAGTTATTAGACGGTGCCGGTCCGGATCACGCCTCAATTGCCGCACTTGCAGGGTTGGGTGAATACTTCAATGCCAGCCATCAACATCACTTTGGTAATAATGATTTATCACTTTATGAACAAGCACAACAAATATCAGCGCTCATGCATGCTCATGAAACGGATTTATGCAAACGTCTACTCGACGGCATCGCTGATTTGCCTTTACATATCGTTGGGCGTAACCACACAGAAGGTCGTGAAGCCAATATCGCACTGACTTCTTCAAAGCTCTCTTCGGCAGAAATGTCGAAATACCTGGCGACTAAAGACATCGCAGCAGGTAACGGTGATTTTTACGCCCTGCGGCTTCTTGAAAAAGCAGGCATCAAAGATACAGACGATGGTGTGTTACGTGTGAGTTTTGCACACTACAACAGTACTGATGATGTAGATCGCGTGGTCGATGCACTAAAAGCGTGTCACTAAATCTAATTAGCCAAGTAAAGTAAACTGCCCATAACAGGGTTTGACGGAGTACGGTATGAACGAACTGGTTATAAAACTCAAAGGGGAAGTCACAGACACCAACTTTGATGAGTGGAAAAACGAACTGATCGCGCGTGTAAAAAACGTGAATACTGAGTTAGTGAAAGACGACGATTTCGCCATTGCCGAAGATGATGTCAAAGCAATAAAAGCCGGTGAAAAAGCTCTTAAGGCAGCAAAAGCTTCAGCGCTGGAACAAGCCGATGAAATCCAGAAACTATTTGCTGCTATTGATGAAGTCAGCAGCGAGGCAAGAGACGCAAGACTCGCACTTGAAAAGCAGATCAAGAAAAGAAAAAGCGAAATCAAAGATGAAATAGTAGATGAAGGCGTAGCAGCCATTGAGAAATATCTGCAGGAACAGAGCGCCGCCCTTCAGTCAATCAATCACTCATGGCTAAACCGTTCAGCCATTGAGGAGACTACCAAAGGCAAAAGAACATCAACCAGTATGCAAAAGGCCGTGACCACTCTGGTAGTAAAAATCAAAGGCGAAATAGCCGAGCGTGAAGATGCAATAAAAGAAAACGAAACGACAATTAGTGATATTGATGATAGCTACAGCGCCATATTTCAAGATGCTGAATCTCTCGCGCTACTGGATGCTGATGAACTCAAGTCTACAATTGAAGAACGCATTGAGTATTTTGAAGAAGAGAAAAAGAAACAACAACCGGAGCCTGTAGCGGAAACTACCACAGAACCAAAAGAAGAAGAGCCAGAGCCGGAGCCCGAAGAGTCAGAGGACTCTGACGACATTCATCCGGCTGATGAATCACATGTCATTTCTATTGAGATATTTGCTCAAGTTGATGCGGCGCAGGAACTGTTTGACGAGATCGATGACCGATACTCTAATCGTGAGATAGTTGGTGAGATTAGACTGAGTTAGGTACGTAGTGCTGCTGTGGTACGGCAGAGAAACCCGCCTCAGTAATTCCCGTAGGTGTTGCGCTATAATATATAGCGCAACGACTAAAATACTTGTCTAGTTATTTTCCACTACCGCTCACACCTTACTGGCAAGCTCTGCTAACGCAGAAGCTGTGTGTCGTGCACCCGCCATCGCAAAGCCATGCTCCGATGCAATATGAAACATAGTCACACCCAGCTTGTTTAATTCAGCCGCAGTACTTGTGTCAGGCGCGAACGTAATACAGCAGTTTTTCGCCGCACGCGTTGCATCACCGACTTTAGCAATTGCATCCCTTATCACCTTATCATTGATATCGGTGACTCCATAACAAACCGCTAAATCTGCCGGACCAACGAACAAACCGTCTATACCTTCAACTGCTGCGATCTCATGGCAGGCATCGACCCCCTCTGGCTCTTCAATTTGCACAACCACAACTGTTTCTTCCTGGCTTTTAGCCAGTAGCTCCGGCATTTTACGGGTGGCGAAACCAGCCCACCGGGTTGAGCCTGCATACCCTCGGCCGCCATGGCCGAAACGTGCCCAACGGGCCACTTCGGTGGCTTTCTCAACTGAGTCAACATGGGGTACAACAACCCCTGTCGCACCGCTATCAAGTACTTTTAAAATTTCATGCCGCTCTGCGGAGGGTACTCGAACCAACGTCGGGAAGTTAAGTGCCTTTGCTACTGCCAGGCAGGCATCAAGACTGCCGCGATCATACGGAGCGTGCTCAGCATCAATAGTTATATAGTCAAGGCCAGATAAGGCCATGATTTCAATGATGTCATGCGAGGGTGTTTTTACAAATGTGCCGCTAAGGATATCGCCACGAAGCATTCGTTTACGTAGACTGTCAGTTATCATGTTGTTTCAGCTCTTTCTTTCGGTAGCGACATTTATAAAGTAGTAAAGGTGCAAGTTATTGTGCTTGGCAGAAATAGTCAATACGTTGATTAATTCCTTCAAACATACAAAAGACCCTCTATATTGAATATCCCAAAGCCATTTTTTATCGTGATTTGCTCAGTGCTATTGTATTCCTGCAGCGGCGGCCAGAATTTTTCTCAGTTTCCGGGATTTGAAGAATACTTTGAGATCTACCCGCCCAGCGATCAATTGCCAACCGCATCAGAGATGGCGTTGCTCGCTGAGTACAAGCCAAAGATATACAAATCTAACGATCAAACCGGGCCGGTAGATTTTTACAAAGACTATATCAGCCACGGCATCCTTTTTATCGACGGTAAAAAACTCTCTGACAGTGTCACTTCTGCGCTTCTGAATGAGCATCGAGACAATCCGGACGCCCGCTTCACCTATACCGGTAATTATAAATCCCCAGGCACCGCGGTGGTGTACGGTCGAGTTGATCGCGACCTGGTAGCGCACAACGGTAGAAACCACCACTTTACATTTCTTACTTACAATCTGGTTTTTCCCGTTAGTGGGATTCTACAAGGACTCGGCAAGCTACAGGCCTTGGGGCTTGGTATCAGTGGTAATCTGAATGATTGGCATCAGCTTGATCACTATGTCGGAGTCACGATCGCGCTACTCGAAAATAAACCGGTTGCAATGACGCTGCAGCAACACAACTACCACACGACCTATCTTCTTGAAACGGATACGAAGCATGTATCTATAGATATCGCGATACGCTCGAACGAGCTGTATCCGCATACAAAGGGCGAGACCAGGCACCCTGGCGTCTCATTCCTGTCTACAGACAATATTGAGTTTGTTGTCACAGGAAAAAATAAACCGATGATGGCAGGCTATGACATCACCAAAGGAGAGGCTGAAATTTTATATGAACTGGTTTTTTTACCGCAAACAGACGCGTTTTATCAATTTAAAGGATCGCTCGGGAAATCAAGATTATTGCCCGGGCGTAGCGGGCCACCCGGTGCTGACTATGCAACACTTCCGGGCTTGATGCCTCGTGCGGTTCGATTGGTGACGGGCTATCGCGGCGATAACCCGCAGCAGGAGATTGATTTGTTCAGCCATCTGTTTGACCGCGAAAACTTTGCCGTACGTAAAAAGGCGATCAGCCCGTATCAAGATCGGTTCTTTGAACAATTGGACAAGTAAAAGCAACTTAGGCGCCGCTGGCTTCACTTGTGGTATCGAATCCCCTCAGGGGGATATCAGCGCCTCGCACAAGCCAGTTATCTTCAGGGTAGTGGCAATTACCATCTATCACGTGCAGTGTGTAGGCGTGTCGTGACTTATCAGAACGGTTGGCACCGCTCAAATGAGGCAACTTGCCGTGCAGAAGCACCAATGAACCCTTAGGGGCTTCAAGCGCCACTGGCGTCGCTTTCCATTCAGGGTCATCAAGAGGAGTGAATTTCAGTTCACCATCGACATGGCGATGAAACCGCTCTTTGAGCGGGCCTTTATGCTCCCCGGGCAGTGCATACATACATCCATTTTCAATGGTGGCGTCTTCAAGTGCTACCCAGAACCCTGTGCAACTCAGCGGATCGGTATAGATGAACGTACTGTCCTGATGACAGTTCACCTCACCCCCTATTCTGGGTGATTTAAAAATATACATAGACTGCAATAGCCTGGGATCACCGTAGCCAATCTGCCGCGCTATCTTGTTGAGCTTTTCTGTTCGTGAAAACTGATCAAATACCGGATCAAGATCATGCAATGCGTGACCAATTTTATTGACTGATTCAGTGGCCGGGAATTTCAGCTCGCCGTCTTCGGTGAGCGCTTCTGATTCAAGAAAGAACCGGATCTTGTCACCTGAAGTTTGAAAGTATTCATCTTTGGTATGACTGTGAGCGGTGGTTGAGAACACGCTGCTTAATGCTGCGATATCTGTCTCCTCAATGAGCTGTGTTGCGCGCTCACGCAATCTGTCGCAGTCGGTATCACTGAAAAAATGATCGAGCACCAAAAAGCCATCATTCTCATAAGCACTCAGCATTTCGGCACTTAAGGTTCCATCTTCTGCACACTCAAATCGTTTCATCATCTGCCTTTCCTGAATCTGCTAAACCGACTTTCACTTGATATATCATCTGCAAAGCGTCGGTTGATTTGTAAGTTAGAATACAGTCCCTGTTAGAGCAAATCCAATGTAGATCACTCTATGTCAGATCTTTGGAAGTCAGTCGCGTTACAACATACCGACGCTGTCAATGCCGAAATGACCGAATCCATTCAGTCTCTGTGGAGCGGCTATGGTCAAATCTTCCGAGCACAACTGAGTCCGGAATCTCTCGGCACACTGATCGTTAAGCAAATAGCCCCACCGGTTTCTGAACAGCATCCACGTGGATGGAATACCGACCGCTCCGCTATCAGAAAGCTTAGATCTTATGAGGTAGAAACCCGTTGGTATAGGCAATGGAGTAATCGGTGTAGCGCTCAGTGCCGGGTTGCGACGCATATTGCCTCATCATCCGAGGCAAACCAGAGCGTCATATTGATGGAAGATCTTGATGCCAGCGGCTACCCCGTTCGACATTCACATTTAACGCCTGCGCAGGCCAAACCCTGTTTACATTGGCTGGCGCACTTTCACGCACAATTTCTGCACAGCGAAGCAGAGGGCTTATGGCCTGTGGGCACCTACTGGCACCTTGACTCACGCCCTGACGAACTCGATGCAATGCAGCAGAGTAGGATTAAGGCCTGCGCGGTTAAACTCGACAAGCACCTTAGCAAGTGCGAATACCAGACTATCGTGCACGGCGACGCCAAGGTAGCCAACTTTTGTTTCTCGGAAAATGATCAACAAGTCGCCGCAGTGGACTTTCAATATGCTGGTGGTGGCTGCGGTATGAAAGATGTAGCGTACTTTTTTGGAAGCTGCTTTGACGAGCATGAATGCCAAAAGCATATACCAGGACTATTAGACTTCTATTTCGAAGCACTAGCAGAAGCGGTTACAGCCAAAGCAATAGATGCGACACGCCTTGAGCAGGAGTGGCGAGGTATGTTTGCACCGGCGTGGACTGACTTTCATCGGTTTCTGCTGGGCTGGATGCCGGGACACTCGAAGATACATAGCTACACTGAAGCACTGGCAAACGAAACACTGTCAATCATAAACCGCTGAAAGCGTACGTGTGTACACCTTACTATTTACCCGGTTGGATCAGTGCTATCCGGGGAGGCGTCGTTTTCGGCCTGCAATTCTATCTCTTCAAGCTGTTCTTCGGACTTATCAAACCAGAGACGTGAGACATAGTTATCTTTGGGCCATTGAAGTTCAAACAAATCAAGCTTCACACCAGTGTGTCTGTCTTTTAGCGTAAGAAAAATCTCTTCTGCTTCTGCCAGATTACCCAACTCATGCTGAGCCAATCCCTGACTGTACAATGCGGTATCTACATAGCTACTGTCGGGATGCTCGTCCTGCAAACGCTGAAAGTTATCATATGCCAGCTGGTAATCAGCCTGATCCACCATTTGAATATAGGCACGCATATATTTGGCATCATCAACTAGGTAACTGTCGTTGTGCTGCCGAACGAGTGCATCAATCAGTTGCAGTGCGGCATAGGTATCACCTTCATCGCGCTTATCAAGTGCCGATTTATACAACCCAAAATCACTGCCAGTGCCGTATACATCTGCTTCTTCAAGCAAAGGCAACTTTATCATTGCACGAGCTTTGTTGCGGGTCGAGGCGTTTGAATTGAGATACTCACGGTAGGTGCTACTGGCGGCAACATAATCACCAGATTCTTCGAAGTCACGAGCGGTGTAGTAAAGCGATTCAGCCCGGTTAGAACCCACACCGATAATGGTGTCGTAATCGATATCCAGTGATGCGATTCTCTGGCCATCACCAAGAGGAGAAAACGCCACTCCTACTTCGAGCTCATCACCCGGCTCTAACACCACACCCTCAGGGATTTCAGATAGAAAGTCCTCAGAGTTTTCACCAGTGATGGCAATAGTATTGATCGGGTAAGTATCAACGCCGACGTTTGATACTGTAAAAGTCTGCGGTGTACGACTACCGACATCCTGTACGCCATAGCGATAATCGGTAAGCGATACTTTAATACCGCTGATCTCTTCTTCCGGTATTTCGCCTGTGTCCTCACCTGAACCCGTACAAGCGCCCAACAGGGCAACTGATACAGTCAAAGCGAGGGTATTTACGCGAAAGTATGTTTTTGTTTTTATTGTCATGGCTTATCGAGTACCAGCTTGCAATCAAACGATTATCTACCTGTGAGATCAGGCTGATGCTTCAGCAGTGGTAAAATAATCCAACGCTTCGCGACAGTTTTGCAGAGATTCAGAAACATCATCAGCATTGGCTGCCGGCTGCTGCTGCAATTCCTGTAGAGTTTGCATCTGGCCTTTGGCCTGGGCTATCTGTCTGTTAATACTGACAACCGCTGATTGCAGCGCCTCTGAGACATCGGCAAATTCTTTGTCATCATCAGCACGCAGACGAACGTTGAGGTTACCCTCGCCAATCTCACGCAGTGCTCGTTTGACGGCCAACAACGGCGTACCAAGCTTTCTGATGATGTACATGCTAATCATTGTGGTGACCACCACATTGACCACCAGCATCATGACTATCCAGCGGCCAAGTACGCTCGCCATACTGGGAATCTGCTCGTTGAGCATGTTCATATCTTCTGACACAAACAGCATCGGAGAGTTGCCTGATACTAACTGACCAAGCATGTGGTGATACATCGCTGCCAGCATAATGGTGGTGATCACCAGATACAAAGTTGCGAAAGCTATCACACGCCGAATCTCACGCGCCTGAAACGTTTTGTCTTTCAGCAGCGCAAGCAGGAAAAAGGAATCGGACGACCGAGCCATAATCGACACTCTTGTTAGAAACGATATATCTCTACGTTGTCGACTATTCATTACACAACTTGACCGGCTTTTACCAAACGGTCTTGTTAGCCACTCACCATTTGTGAACCAATCTGTCTACTGATCCAGAAATATCCACGATCAGTGCACAGGATTGCCTAACGGTGGGAAATGGCGGAAGAACGTGGGAGTCGAACCCACCAAACACGTCTAACGCGTTTCATCGGATTTGAAATCCGCGCCTGTCACCGGATCAGGAAGTCCTTCCTATACTTCATTGGTCATACTGACAGATGGCTAACCCTTCACTATATGATCGGAATTTCGGCCGCTGCACGAATGCTCAGAAGCTCATAACCGTTGTCCCGTACGACCAGGTTTTCCTCGTGTACCATGACTTTACCATCACCATAGGCGAGCCCCGGTTCAAGCGTCATCACCATACCATCACACAGTACGGTTTCATCAAAAGACGTGATCGAAGGTGACTCGGTTAACTGCATTCCCAGTCCATGGCCCATCCGCCCGACCATGTTATCGCTACTGCCCAGTATCCGATTCATTGTCTCACACAGCTCAGCGCAGGTAACGCCGGATTTAACCATCAACAAAGCCTCATCAATGGATTCATGCACGCGTTTATAAGCATCTGCTGTTTTACCATCAACCCCGGTGAAAGCAAAATTTCTGTCAAAGTCACAGAAATAACCATCGTAGACACAACCGGTATCGAGTATTAGTACGTCACCATCACAGATAGTTCGATCACTCGGGGGGGCAATAATATCATCGTAACCATCGGCCCGCGCCGCCCCCACAAGGTAGCTGACATCATCCACCCCTGCATTGAGACAGCTATGTTTAAACGTCTGAAATATCTGCCGTTCTGCCATGCCTGTGTGCAG
>CALISD010000022.1 GCA_938041955.1 uncultured Granulosicoccaceae bacterium
AGCACGTCAAAGGCAACCCGCCGCGTAAGCAAGGACGTGCTCAGCACGTCAAAGGCAACCCGCAGCGTAAGCAAGGACGTGCTCAACACGTCAAAGGCAACCCGCGCGCAAGCAAGGACGTGCTCAACACGTCACAGGCAACCCACGCGTAAGCAAGGCCAATCACAACGCGTCAAAGGCAACCCGCCGCGTAAGAAGGCCAAGCGCAACACGTCAAAGGCAGCCCGCCGCGTGAGCAAGGCACCACACCGCTCGGCCATCACTCACAACAGGCCTCCGCCATCTGACGTGATAATGATAGCGATGTCCTTGCCCGCACTACGGGTTACCTAAAAGCAGTTACCGCAGCCACTCATCAACTGACGTCACCATGTCGTGTGGGCGCGCCGGCCCTAAACCGATACGCGCAAGGCTACACACGATGCAGGAACGTGCACATCTACTTCGCACCATATAATTGCGATAGTTTTGATGCCATCTGTACCACGGCATAGATCACCGTTTCCTCAAGCTCCCGATTAAAACGCGCAACCGGCGTCGCCACTGCCACCGCCCCCACTGCTTGTCCGTTATATCCGACAATAGGTGCCGCCACACCTATCACATCACTCTCAAATGATCCTGTTGCTTTTGCATAGCCGTTATCCAGCGCATCATTAATCAGCGCATCCACCTGCGCCCTGCTAACAGGCGTGTTGCTGGTAAATCGCACCAGTTTATTTGCCAGAAGCTCATCTACGCGTTCATCAGGCGTTCTTGACAAAAAAGCGATGCCAGACCCACTCGCATGAAACGGTAGCGGTTCCGCGGGATCAACATAGACACGCGTACCGCGAATTTTAGTTTCAACCAGACCTATCGTGACTAACTCACCGTCTACGCAGTGGCTGGCATGCGCCGTCTCACCAGTAATTTCAACAAGGTCACTCAGGTGATGTTTGAGTTCCTGTGCGACCGGATGAGTTCTCTCCCGCAACATCGCTAATCGCGTTAACGTCGGGCCAAGATAATAAGATTTATCACGCGGGTCCTGCTCCAGAATGCCTCGCGCCGCCAAACCACTGATATAACGCTTCACATTAGATTTATCCCAGTCCAGCAAACGGGCAATTTCTGCTGCACGCAGCCGCGGCTGACTCTCGGAAAACAGGTCAAGCACCCGCAAAGCTTTTTCAACTGTGCTCATTTCGACATCAAACCTTAAATAGCCCCCTCAGCTAGTTGACTCGGCGCCCTCGCCAAGTGATCATTATTCAAACTATTACATCAAATAGCGATACACACCACCCTGGAGAGAAAATATGAAACGCGTCCTGATTGCAGCAATCACCGCCGTGGCCGTATTATGCGGCGCCCCGGCAATGGCCGAATACCCGGACAAGCCGATAACCTTTCTTGTGCCCTGGCCTCCAGGTGACCTTGAAGATGTCCTGACTCGCATGATCGCTGAAGACTTCCAGGCCGAACATGGCGTGGCAGCCGTTGTGGTCAATAAGCCCGGCGGCGGCGGCGGCCCTTTCCCCGGTGCGATTGATGTCGCAAACGCACCAGCCGACGGTTATACCGTTGGATCATTCGTTATCGGTGTTCCCGTGGTTGGCCACAAAATCGGCATTCCCGATCTGGCGCCAGAGAAGTTCGATCCATTGGGTATCTTTTTAACCTATCCGTTCGTACTGGCTGCAAATGGAGATGCGCCATTCAATACACTCGAAGAAATGGCAGCACACGCTAAATCAAACGAATTGGCGCTAGGGCACTTCGGTGCTCCATTGATTCCAACCAAGGTTTCACTTGCTTACGCTAAAACAGCAGGATTCGAGTGGGGTTCAGAAGCAGCTTTCGATGCGCTCGATTGCAATACCCTGGCCTCAGGTGATGCTGACGTAATCAACACCACACTGCAGTTGGTGCTTCCGTGCCTCGATAAAGTAAAAATTCTCGCTTCAATAACCGGTGACAGAATCTCACTTACACCCGATGCACCTACAATGGGTGAAATAGAGCCAAAACTTGGTGTCGCACTATGGAATGGCCTGTTTGTTCATAAAGACACTCCACAGGACGCACGCGACATTATCATCGCAAGTGCCAAGAAGACCATGATGAGTGATCGTGCGCAGAAGCTCGCCAAAGAAACAGGCGCAGGTGTCTACTGGACTGATGCCGAAGCTGCCGCCGCTCAGATTGTTGAAGATCAGGCCGCTATGGGAAGCCTGGGGGAAATACTGGAATAGCAGTACTTTGCGGTCGGCTCATATAAGCCGACCGCATGATTAGCCTCAAGTGAACACTCACGACAATCCCAATCAATCCAACGCAAGGCCAGGCGATACGTTTTTTATTATCGTCCTGCTTTTGCTTGCAGTTTGTTTGCTGTCACAACTAGGTGCTGAGACCAAATTCTCAGCACGTGGAAAACTCTTTGCCCAACCCAGATTCTGGCCAGCAGTTAGTGTTATCGGCATGGTGTTTTTTGGCTTAGCACATTTGGCATTAGTCTTCTTCAACCGCACAAAAACAACCACACAGTCCCACAGTACATTATCAGAAGTACTCACCTGGGCACGGGCACTTGAGTACCTGCTTTGGTTTTTAATCTACGTTCAATCGGTACCTGTCATTGGATACCTGCCCGCCACGGTACTATTCACACTACTGTTAGCGGTGCGACAGGGCTATAGAAGCAAAAGACAATTGCTAACCGCCGCAGCCACGGGCATTGGCATTGTGTTGATATTTAAAACCGGATTGTCTGTAAAGATACCGGGCGGTGCAATTTACGAATACCTGCCACAAACACTGCGCAACATAGCCATCATCTACTTCTAGCATGGAACTACTCACTGACTCACTCGCTATTCTTGCCCGCTGGGACGTGGTAGCAGCATTGCTGGTAGGGTCAGTCGGTGGCGTGATCATCGGTGCCATACCAGGAGTTGGCGCGGCAGTAGCTATTGCCATCCTGTTGCCGGCAACCTTTTCTCTTGACCCGATAGTTGGTCTTACCGCACTACTTGGTATATACGGGTCTTCAATGTATGGCGGAGCAATACCCGCCATATTGATCAACACCCCCGGTACCGCCGTCAATGCGTTAACCACCTATGAAGGCACACCAATGACTCAACGCGGCGAGGCACGTCGAGCCTTGTCACTTGCCTACTCTGCTTCGTTTTTTGGTGGTGTCTTTTCAGTGCTCTGTCTGATACTGCTATCTCCTGTGCTGGCGAAAATCGCACCCATGTTTGGCAGTCGGGAAATATTTCTGGCTTCCCTGCTTGGTGTCATTCTTGTGGTGCTCGCACACCGCGGCCAGATAATGATCGCTGGCATGATGGCCTGCTTCGGCATCTGGTTAAACACCATTGGACTCGAACCGATTCAATACTCACAACGCTATACTTTTGGCCAAAGCTGGCTCGCGGGCGGTATTGACCTGATTGTCGTGGTACTTGGTCTATTCGCCATCAGTCAGGCGTTTGTGCTGTTAGTTGAACCAGACAAACGCAGCAAAGCAGAAGCAATATCCGGCGGCTTGCTAGCAGGCTTCAAAGAGCTCGCCATGTATAAACGCGTAGCGACCGCTTCATCCAGCTTTGGCGTAGTGATGGGCATGATCCCCGGTGTGGGAGAATTCACCGCACAGTTTTTAAGTTATACCTACGCACAGAAATCCTCCAAAACACCCGAGCAGTTCGGTGACGGATCACCGGAAGGTTTAATCGCATCAGAAGCGGCCAATAACGCTGTACCTGCGGCTGCCATGATCCCGCTACTGGCACTGGGCATACCCGGTGAAGCACTCACCGCGATGATGCTAAGTGTATTTTATGTACACAACGTGGTACCCGGTCCGGGACTATTTCAAAACCAGATGGACTTTGTTGTCGCGCTCTACCTGGCGCTTCTTATCTTGAATATATTGGTCGTTATATTCCTGCTGTTTTCCACCAACCTCCTACTCAAGGTAATAGAAATCCCTACCCGCTTCTTAGGCATTGTAGTACTGACGTTAAGCTTCGTTGGTGTCTATTCGCTACGCAACAGCCCGGTTGACTGTGCCATTGCCGCCGCGTTTGGTATTTTCGGGTTTATCCTTAAAAGACTCAATCTGCCTATTGTGCCGATTATTCTCGGCATGGTGCTTGGCGGCATTATGGAAGCCAAGCTTCGCACCTCAATGATGCGTGTGAAAACTCCACTCGACTTTATTGATCGACCCATCGCGTTTATCTTATTTCTTATTATTCTTGCGGTGATCGCAAGCCACGTCTACGGCATGGTCCAACAGCGTAAGAATACCGGAGCAACATCGAATGACCGATAAAACAATTCTCGTTATTGGAACCTTTGATACCAAGGACGATGAACTGCGCTATATGGCAGAACGCATTCAGGCTCAGGGTGGCGCAGCCATGACCATGGATGTCAGCGTGCTCGGCGATCCTGTCACTGCCTGCGACATTTCAAAACATGACGTGGCCGCCGCCGCTGAAAGCTCTATTCAAGCCGCCATAGACAGTGGCGATGAAAACACTGCAATGCAAATTATGGCCAGGGGCGCATCAGTAAAAGCCACCGAGCTATACACACAAGGAAAAATTGATGGCGCTATCATACTGGGTGGCACCATGGGTACCGACCTGGCACTGGACGTGTGCCAGGCATTGCCATTAGGGGTTCCTAAATATGTCGTCTCTACCGTATCGTTTTCACCACTGATCCCTGCAGAGCGTTTGTCACCCGATATACAAATGATTTTATGGGCCGGTGGCTTGTATGGGCTTAACTCCGTTTGCAAGTCAGCGCTAAGCCAGGCAGCCGGAGCGGTACTGGGTGCCGCACGTGCGGTTGAACACCCGGCCGCTGATCGACCGGTTATCGGTATGACTTCACTCGGCTCATCCTGTTTAAGTTATATGAAGCTGTTAAAACCAGCACTTGAAGCGCGCGGTTATGAAGTGGCTATTTTTCATGCGACCGGCATGGGCGGCATGGCTTACGAAAAAATAGCCAGTCAGGGTGGCTTTGCCTGTGTAATGGACTTTGCATTGCCGGAGCTTGGCAACTTATTAGCAGGATCCGTGGTCAATGCCGGAGCGGACCGCATGTTAAACGCAGGTAAAGCTGGCATTCCCCAACTGATCGCTCCAGGCTGCCTTGATTTAATAGACTTTGCCGGCTGGCAGGATATTCCAGTGCAATACAGCGACAGACCCTTCCACGCTCACAATCGCCTTATCAAGTCATCAGGACTGAACAATGAAGAGCGCCGAGAGACTGCCCGTGAAATTGGCAAGCGACTGGCACAATCATCAACACCGGCACACGTCATTCTAAGTACCCGGGGCATAGAAGAGTGGGACAAACCGGGACAGCCCGCACATGACCCTGAAGGGCTGGCCGCCTTTATAGATGAAATGCGTAGCGCGATAAAAGCACCGGCAATTCTGACAGAAGTTGATGCACACATTAATGATCAGGCGTTTGCCGATAAAGCCTTAGAGATTTTTGATGCCTGGGTAGCTGATGGCACTGTTGTCAGCGCATGACACAAACCACTGATCGCTACAGCATATTGTTTGAGCCGGTCAAGATCGGTCCGGTCACAGCACCCAACCGTTTTTTTGCCGCACCGCATGCAACAGGTCATGGCTGGAACCAACCCCACGGGGCTATAGCATTGCGTGCCATGAAAGCCGAGGGTGGCTGGGGTACCGTCGCGGTACAAATGACAGAGATCGCCCCTGATACCGACATGGCCAACCACCCGATGGAGCGCATATGGGATGACAGTGATATCCCAAGGCACGCCGCACAAGTGGAAGCGATTAAAAAGCATGGCAGCCTTACCGCGATAGAGATTGCGCATGGCGGCATGCGGGCTCGAAATATCACCACAGGCAGTGCTGTTATTGGCCCAAGCTCACTACCGGTGCTGCGGCCTGAGGTGCCTGTTCAGACACGTGCAATGAATACCTCAGACATTAAGGCGTTTCGTGAGTCACACAAGGCCGCAGCACGTCGTGCAAAAACAGCGGGCTACGACATCATTTACGTTTATGCAGCGCATGACATTTCAATATTTAATAATTTTCTGTCTTTAAGAACTAACCAAAGATCTGATGCATACGGCGGTTCATTTGAAAATCGCCTGCGATTGCTTCGCGAGGTACTGGAAGACACACTGGAGGTTGCCGCCGGAGAACAGGCGGTCGCCCTCCGCTTCAGTGTCGCGGAACCAGGAAAGACAGGCGGCTTAACCCATGATGGTGAAGGCCGTGATGTCGTTGAAGCACTTGCAGAGCTGCCTGACTTATGGGATGTAAATATTTCCGGCTGGTCAAATGACAGCGCGACTGCACGCTTCAGTGAAGAGGCTCATCAGCAACTCTACACTGAATTCGTTAAAACACTCACCTCAAAACCTGTGGTGGGTGTCGGCAGATTCACTTCACCCGATACCATGGTATCGCTGATAAAAAAAGGACACCTCGATCTTATCGGTGCCGCACGACCGTCAATAGCAGACCCGTTCCTACCCAATAAGATCAAAGAAAATCGAATAGAAGACATACGTGAATGCATCGGCTGCAATATCTGCGTCAGCATGGATGCTTATGGCGTCCCGGTGCGCTGCACGCAGAACCCGACAATCTCTGAGGAATGGCGAAGCGATTGGCACCCGGAAGCACCGGCACTCTGCAAAAAATTACAATCACATCTCATTGTTGGTGCAGGCCCGGCCGGGCTTGAATGCGCGGTGACACTCGCCCGTGCGGGCCACCAGGTAACCATTGCTGATGCGGCCAAGGAGGCAGGCGGCAGAGTGACACGTGAAGCACGCCTTCCAGGCCTTGCCAGCTTTACCCGAGTACGAGACTACCGTGTATACCAACTTTCCCAGAGCGCCAACGCAATTCTCTATTTAGACAGTGCAATGACACTCGGCGATATTGAGTCATTCGAGGCAGACAATATTGTTTTAGCCACCGGTGCCAGTTGGCGTGCCGACGGTGTCGGGTGTTCGCAGTTCGCGCCACAACAGATTACTCACACCCGCGTGATGACTCCCGATGACATAATGGACGGTGCGCTTAATGATCTGCCACCCTCGAGAATAGTCATCTATGACGATGACCATTTTTATATCGCAAGCTGCATCGCAGAAGCTGCCTCAATCGCCGGGCATCAAGCCACCTACATAACACCACTGCCGACCATCGCCACCTGGACGGATTTCACTCTTGATCAGGAACGCATTATTGAGCGCCTGGCAAACTTAAAGGTTCCGATGCTCCCTAATACAAGCCTCACACCTGACGGGATATTTCGAAACTCGTTATCCGGGGAAACCGTTAACCTCGACTACACAGCACTCGTATTTGTCGGTGCTCGAATACAAAATGATGGCATGTATGAAGCACTGTGTAAGACCCGAAAAAATTGTGTGTACAACACCGGCGACAGTCTGGCACCAGGCATTATTCAGGCTGCTGTATTATCCGGGCATACTACGGCGCGACACATTTTAAATGATAATTCCCAGCCACGTAAACGCGAACAAATTCTCCTACAAACTATTTAACTGCCGTACCTGCACTGGGTAAAGTCAGATACAGATGGGTACAACGAAATAAAGGCGAGAACATCATGAATGCACCACTGAAAGATTCAAATTTTCTCAAAGAAAATAACGCACGCCATATGTTTCATCCAATGGCACATCCCGCTGATAGCTTGGCCAACCCTCCAAAAATAATCACCGGTGGTAACGGTGTACGGATTAAAGACATAGATGGCAAAGAAACCATTGATGCTGTAGGCGGGCTTTGGAATGTAAACCTTGGCTACTCTTGCGCGCCTATTAAAGAAGCCATTACCAGACAACTTGATGTGCTGCCGTACTACTCGACTTTTAGAGGTACATCCAACGACGCTGTGATCCATCTTTCTTATGAACTGGCAGATTTCTTTGCCGAAGACGGTATGGCTCGCGCGTTCTTCACCTCTGGTGGCTCAGACAGTGTTGAAACGGCATTACGACTCGCGCGCCAATACCACAAAGTTAAGGGTGAACCTGCTCGAACTAAGTTTATCAGTTTAAAAAAGGGATACCATGGCACACACATGGGCGGCGCTTCGGTAAATGGCAACGCTAACTTTCGCACCGCCTACGAACCGCTACTACCCGGCTGCTTCCATATTCCGGCGCCCTACACTTATCGCAACCCCTTCAACGAAACTGATCCTGAGAAATTAGCGCACCTATGCGCATCAGCACTTGAAGATGAAATCGCCTTCCAGGGCGCCAGTACTATTGCAGCATTTATTATGGAACCGATTCTCGGTGCCGGTGGCATCATACTACCTCACAAAAGCTTTTTGCCGTTGGTACGTAAAATCTGCGACAAGAACGGTATACTGCTTTTAACCGACGAAGTAATAACTGCCTACGGTCGAACAGGTGCCTGGAGCGGCGCAAGACTGTGGGGTGTTAAACCTGACATGATGTGTACCGCCAAAGCCATTACCAACGGCTACTTTCCTTTTGGTGCCGTGATGCTATCACATGATGTTGCCGATGTTTTTGAGAGCGACAAAACCGGTGCCGCCGCGATTGGCCACGGCTACACCTATTCCGGCCACCCCGTCGGTGCAGCCGCGGCAATAGCCTGCCTCGCAGAAACCAAACGTCTTGATGTCGTGACCAATGCGGCTGCTCGTGGCACACAGATGTATGAAGGCGCAAAAAAGATTTTTGAAAAACATGAGCTCGTCGGTGATGTGAGAGGTGGCCACGGATTAATGACAGCTTTTGAGCTGGTATCTAATCGTGAAACAAAAGCACCAATTGATAAAGAAACACCAGTTAAGCTACAGGAAGCTATTTACAACAATGGAGTGATGGCTCGAGTGTCTGGCCCCAACTTAATAATCTCACCGCCACTCATACTGACTGAAGATGATACAAGTCAGATTCTGGCAGCGATTGACGCCGGTCTTTCCTCTCTTTAAAGCACAAGAATATTAATGAACACACTAGATATAACCGACAACTTCGTCGCCCTGCTCGGCACCAAAGGTGGCCCGGCTATCAGACCGGGTTCTACTATGCCCACGTCAAACCTGATTCAGCTCAGTGAACAAATGGCGGTCGTTGATTGCGGGCTTGGGGTAACAAAGGGGCTCATCGATCAAGGCGTTCAGTTAAAGAATATTAATCTGGTTTTTATCACGCATCTGCATTCAGACCACTACCTGGAGCTCGGCCCGTTACTTCACACTGCATGGACCGCAGGGTTAAACAGTCACGTTCAGGTTTTTGGCCCCATTGGTCTGGAAGACTATTGGCAGTCATTTCTGCAATCCATGAAAGCAGATATCGACTTGCGTATAGAAGACGAAGGCAGGCCGGACCTCGGAGCGTTAGTACAATTCACGGCTATTGACGAAGGCACAGTTTTTTCCTGTGATGCCTTTACGGTTTCTGCAATGCGCAATATCCATCCGCCATTAATAGATACGTTCGCCCTGTCTTTCGTAGCCAATAGACATAAGGTCGTGTTCTCCGGTGATACCGCCTACCTTCCCGCGCTGGCAGATTTCGCCAAAGACGCAGACCTGCTCATCCATGAGGCAATGCTCGAACAAGCACTTGGCCCATTAATGAAGCGCATTGGCAACGCCGATGACCGTTTGATGAAGCATTGGTTACGCTCCCACACCTTCGCACACGATGCCGGAAAAATCGCCACACAGGCCAATGTAAAAGCACTGGCACTGAATCATCTAATACCCTCAGATGACCCTGACTTTACCGACGAACACTGGCATTCTGCAGTTAACCCCGAATGGAGTGGTGTTTTGCATATTGGCAAAGATGGAATGAGACTAACTCTCTAACACAACAATTTTGCAGAGCCATTGATGATCTAGCAGTAGTGACACAGCTGGGCAGATCACCTTAAAAGGCTTCTCATACAAGCTGAAAACTCTTCGAGGCGAGTTTCCCGCCTATCTGGAGAAAGTGAGCTACAACAATTCGAAACGGTTTGCCTCTACGTTCTTCCGAACCCTCATCACATCAAACACCTGGCCGTTCATAGCGATATACGCACCTGGTTGCACCGATTGCAGTGCACCCATGGCGCAGCCTATATTAAACACAGCATCTGTCTCACGAAAAGCGGCCGGTTGCAGAGCCCCAGTCAACATTACCCGCTTGTGCGGCACTTGCTCTTTGATACACTTACCGGTTTTCACCATACTATCTGTACCGTGAGTGACCAATATGTAGTCACTGTCCGCGGAAGCCACCTTATCTACAATAAGCTGTCGGTCAGCATCGGTGAGATCAAGGCTGTCTTTACGCATCAGCGGCGTTACGGAAAACTCTAGCTCCACACCAATACGGTGCAACAACTCACCTATCACAGGGTCACCAATCTGGTAATCACTTTTAGCATCAAAGTAGATTTTATCGATCGTTCCACCCGTGGTGATGATATTGATTTTCATAGCGGATGTACCTCAATTACGGATAATTAAACTGGCTTTAACGCAGGCACAGTCAGCTCATACACGCACCAATGCCAAACAATTCCCATGGTAACTTTGATTCAGAAGGCCGGTATCTATTTTTATTATCAATACCGGTTTTTTTATATTATTTTAGATGATTATCGCTGAACAATGGCTATCATTTGATAGCAATTTACTCCGCTTTGCGGGTTACCCGTAATGTTGCCAGCCTCCTCGAAGCAACCCGTTAGCGGGCTGTGCAGGTAAGTTCGGGTACAAACTTTTCACAGTCTTCAGAGCAAGGCGGAAAAATGCAGGCATAGCAGGGCCTGCGTCAATTTTTTATACGCCGCTATGACGGCTGTGGCGAAGCAAAGTGTACCGAACTTTCGAATCAACCCGCTAGTCCTTTACACCCGGTGTACCATCAAACTTTTTTACTATAGTGTCCCAGCAGTCAATGTAGTCATCCTGCAGTGGTGCTTCAGTAGCTGCGAATTCAGTAAGGTGTTGCGGAAACCTGGTCTCAAACATAAAAGACATTGTGTCACTCAAGCGAACAGGCTCATCCGGGGCATTGCTTCCACCTTCAAAAGCCTGCTGATCAGGTCCGTGAGGCAGCATCATATTATGCAGTGATAAACCACCCGGAACAAAGCCTTCGGGCTTGGCATCATAGATACCAAAAATGTTACCCATTAACTCTGACATAATATTTTTATGATACCAGGGTGGTCTGAATGTATTTTCAGCCGGCAACCAACGCTCTCTGAATAAAACAAAATCAATGTTGGCAGTGCCTTCTATACCGGAGGGTGCCGTAAGTACAGTAAATATGGAAGGATCAGGATGATCGAACAGAATGGCACCGACCGGCGAATAAGTTCGGAGATCATATTTGTAAGCACAGTAGTTGCCGTGCCATGCGACGACATCAAGTGGCGAGTGATCTATCCACGTTTCATGGAATTGCCCACACCACTTAATTACTACGCGTGACTTTGTATCACGATCTTCAAACGCAGCCACCGGGCTTTTGAAGTCACGTGGGTTGGCCAGGCAGTTAGCACCAATTGGCCCGCGTGATGGAAGATCAAATTTCTGTCCATAGTTTTCACACACAAAACCGCGACAAGGCCCTTCTATTACTTCGACCCGGTACACCAGACCACGTGGAATTATGGCAATTTCCTTGGGTTCCAGCTCAATCGTTCCGAGCTCAGTGCAAAACTTAAGACGACCCTCCTGCGGCACGACAAGCAGTTCTGAATCTGCAGAGTAGAAATACTCATCCTGCATAGATTCATTGACCAGATACACATGAGAAGCCATACCGGTTTGCGTGTTGACGTCTCCTGCTGTGGTCATCGTATGCATGCCACTTAACCAGCTGAGCTTTTCTGTAGAGTGAGGTACAGCGCCCCAACGGTACTGACCAAGGCTTGTTCGGTCTTCGCCGATGTCGGGCGCTGAGCGCCATTGCGGGTAGGAGGTTTTCTCAAACCGACCGGTATGCTTTACCGATGGTCGAATTCGATAGCACCAGGTTCGTTCATTCTGGCCACGCGGAGCGGTAAACGCTGTGCCGGACAATTGCTCTGCGTACAAGCCGTAGTTACATTTTTTTGGGCTGTTTTGACCTACCGGCAGCGACTCTGGAAGCGCTTCAGTTTCGAAGTCATTGCCAAAGCCTGACATGTAGGTCGACTTGTCTCCCGCAGACCGCGTAAAACCATCGGCTATCGCTTTTTCATTCATCTATTTCAGCGCTGTTAAATTGAACCAGAACCCCACCATGATACCAGTGCCTAAAAAATTGGTAAGTAACCACTAGTTAAGGATCCCGTGTTTTATAATTGTCGTGGCACGGCCCGAACACTCAATAGCAACCACCACTATGTGAATTTTCATGACCAGCGTAGCGTTTGTGAGCCGCGTCAATCACTATAGCCAATTGTTTTTGCAATGGCAGGATATCAAGTAGTATCCGCTCGACTTTACACAAGAAGGCAGATCATAGCAGCCTGATATGGCGCTAATGCTGACAACAGAACTATGATAATCGACAGAAAAAGAACAGCAAAAAAAAACCCGCACCGCACATCAAGTGACTACCTCAGAACAGCGCTATATATGAGCTTTGTTCTTGTATGTGGCGGAATTGTTATGTTGAGTATCTGAAGGCGATTCAAGCCTTCTACCCGCCAGGAGCCACGACGCTCCAAACCACCACTCGCTAGGCCATGCCCACCTACAGTGAAACCAGACACCGAAGCAAATAACTCTATTTGTCTCTCGCGGTCACTTAATTACGTTAGACACCCTGCCGGCCAGTGAAGGCATTGAGGCAGTGTCAACTCAACCACTGCCGGTACTTTTTAGCTCACCCGACTCAATCTGTTCACGCTCTATAGATTCAAACAGCGCTTGAAAATTCCCTTCCCCGAAACCGTCATCCCCCTTGCGCTGAATAAACTCAAAGAAAATCGGCCCGATAACCGTTTTTGAAAAGATCTGTAGTAGAATTTTCGTTTCAAGCCCGTTCACCACCCCTTCACCATCGATCAGAATGCCATTTTGCATCATACGATCTAACGGCTCATCATGCCCTGTCACTCGATCGTGACTCATATCGTAGTAGCTTGGGGGCGGCGCTGGCATAAACTCAATGCCGCGCTGATGTATTTCATCAGTGCTATCGTAAATATTTTCCGAACCCACCGCGATGTGCTGAATGCCCTCTCCTTTATACTTATTCAAGTAGGAGACAATCTGGCCTTTCTCACCCCGGTCTTCATTTAGCGGTATTCGGATTCGTCCGCACGGGGAAGTCAGCGCACGACTAAGCAAGCCGGAGTGCTTACCCTGTATATCAAAAAAACGAATTTGCTTAAAATTGAAGAGATCGCCATAAAACTTGAACCACACATCCATATTGCCTTTAAATACATTATGGGTCAGGTGATCTAGGTAGTAGAAACCAACACCAGCGGGCTTAGACTGCGCTATCCAATCGAACTCTTCGTTGTAAGGCGACGTGTCAAAGTACTGATCTGTAAAATAGATCAGGCTCCCACCAATTCCTTTTATGGCCAGCCAACCTAGTGTTCGATCAGATTCAAGGTAAGGCTCAGCGCCCATCTTTACCGCATGATCAAACGCATGTTGCGCATCGGCCACGCGCCACCCCATCGCTGAAGCGCAGGGCCCGTGTTCCTCAGTGAAGCGTGCTGCAAAACTCTCTGCCTCACTGTTGATCAGATAACTGATATCGCCTTGCTGCCAGAGTTCAACATTTTTAGTTTTGTGGTTGGCCACATGCACATAGCCCATACTGCCAAAAAGAGTGCGAAGCTTTTGCGGCTCTGGATGAGAAAACTCAACGAACTCAAAACCGTCAGTACCTGCTGGATTCGCTGCGGTTATTTCCGCTTGTGGTGAACTATGCGGGAATGGCCCCATGACTTTTCTCCAATGTGTACCAGTAAGGTTAGCGTAGTAAATGGGTTTTTATTACGCGTATATTCATCAATATGCGTATATAATGCGTGTTTCTCGCATCAAAATAAGATTTCATGCAATATTCCCCTCTCGACAGCACCGACAAGAAATTACTCGCCGCCGTACAGACCAATGCCGCCCTGACCGCACAGGAACTGGGTGAGGCGCTTAATCTCTCAGCAAGCCAGGCCGGGCGTAGAAAACAGCGACTGGAAAGCGAGGGAGTAATACTTGGATATCAAGCAAAATTGAACCCACTCACCCTGGATCTGGCCGTACAAGCTCTGATTCAGGTAGAAATGCAGCTGCATGCTTCAGACCAGGCGGACTCATTCAAATCACTGGTGATGACTACATCGCAAATCACTTCAGCATGGACATTAACCGGTGACGCAGATTATCTATTGCGCCTTTACTGCAAAGATCTGGCTGAACTCAATTTTATAATTCACGACGTACTGCTGGTACACCCGAATGTCGCCAGGGTTAAAAGCCAAATTGTGATGGATCAATTCAAACAAGATGCACCACTACCACTGTAGCCCCGTGTCATTTTTTTAGAGAAATTCCGCTCTACATTTAACAATAGAGATTCACGCCATACAACTGGATATGCAAAGTGGCGATTGGCAATTGATAACCCTATACAGCCTCCTGAATCTTATTCGTATCGGTGCGCGACGGAGGCTCAAACCGATGCAACCAACAGTATCGCACCATCCACCATAAACCTATGGTAGCCGCAGGGAACACCAGAAAAGCCAGTACGCCGTAATCACCTTCGCTAACGTACCGCATGATTATTGCGACTAACGCAGCACTAAAAAGTGAAAACATTCCGGCAAAGTATGCGACAAATTTCCAGGCAGCTGATTCATATTGCTCACCTTCTATCTGCCTCTCTTGCTCACTCGTTGCATTGAGTTTCAGCAACCAATATGCACCGTATACAAAATATAGAGTTACCATCAGTAGATAAAAAAGATACGCATACCAGCCAGGGAAAAAGCTACGCGTCAATGCTGATTCGGCTGGTTCTTCCGGATTAACGTAAGCTCGTATCGTGTTCTGTTCAGATTGATCTTTAAATTGCGCAAGCAATGAACGCTGTATTTTCACAGGCATACTGATCGACGCAGGGTAAACCGTCGCTCTGTCATTTTGATAAACCACCCCGCCCCATTGATAGTGGTAACTTACCAGGAGCTTTTTATCTCTGCTTCCGTGACCTGTTTTTATAATCTCAGCCCGATCAAGCGTCGCCGGCACACCCTCCCAATCAGAAGCCTTGGACCAATTAACCACTGGCCTAAGCATCGTAGTTGCGATCGCCCACAGGCAAAATGCTGCCAATAGGCATGTGCCGAGTTTGTAGAAAACTAAACGCATTGGGGGAAAAATTCAGATAATCACGCCTCAGCATCGGTCAATTTAGCGGAAACTTTAATAAGGTGCAGCGCTACAGTAACTGTATACACAGCGATAAACCGCCCTTCTCATATTATTGGACCTGGATGGCGGCTTGGGCACAGAAGCCTGAAAAGGAGAACAGAATCATCAGTAATAGACAATCAAGATAACCCGCTGCGTGTGTAAGGACTGATACATTCTGTCCAGCCGATCTACAGCGTATCCGCTGTTCCTTGCTCACGCTGCGGGCTTCCTCAGTTCGATCTGTAGCTGTCTTATGCTTCTTACCATGCTACGAGCAGGCACAGATGCCTGAAAATGAAGATAGAAACATCAGTAATAGACAATCAAGGCAACCCGCTGCGTGAGCAAGGACTGATACATTCGTCCAACCGATCTACAGCGTATTCCGCTGATCCTTGCTCACGCTGCGGGCTTCCTCAGTTCGATCTGTAGCTGTCTTCTGCTTCTACTTACCATGCTACGAGCAGGCACAGATGCCGGATAATGAAAATAGAACCATCAGCAATAGACAATCAAGGTAACCCGCTGCGTGAGCAAGGACTGATACATTCGTCCAACCGATCTACAGCGTATCCGCTGATCCTTGCTCACGCTGCGGGCTTCCTCGGTTCGATCTGTAGCTGTCTTCTGCTTCTTACCATGCTACGAGCATACTCAGATTTCCGAAAAAGAAAAACATAGTGATTGCTAAAAAGGATGCTCGCAGGTAAACCCCTTTGGTGTTGGCTGGTTTGAGAAGCGCGAGGCCACCGGTAAGCACGGCCAGTAGGATCAAGAGCGTTATATTGCCTAGCGCACGCAGTGTCTGTATTTGCCAGAATGAGGTATCGGCTGACATCAGTTTCATCAGG